>CAZMCV010000135.1:0-11524 GCA_964564645.1 uncultured Acetobacteraceae bacterium | reverse complement strand
GCACAAACTGCAACGAAAACCATGGTTGCTTTTTCTGCTCCCTTTCGGCTTTCCCACGCGGCGAGGCCGAAGCGCCATCGCACGGATCTCGCCGCCGCATGACAGCGAGGACGATGTGCTCGCCTGCATGGCGCTCCCGCCGCAGCACGGGACAAAGCTCCACTCGGTGAACACGCTCGAGCGGCTGAACAGGGAGGTGAAGCGCCGCGCCGACGTGGTCGGCATCTTTCCCTCCGAAGCCTCCATCATCCACCTGATCGGCGCCGTCCCGCTCGAGGCGAACAACGCATGGCAGATGCAGCACCGCTCCATGGGCATCGAGGCCATGGGCGAGATGCTCAACCCGCCACCCACCAACGAAACCCTGCAACTTCCACCCAAGGCCGCCTGAGCCGTGGCAACCTCAAGCCCAGCAGCATTTCCACCACGTTGACGGACGTGACCTCCTGGCAAGTGCGGCGGTCATTCCGATGATCAGCCCGGCCTTGGATGCCAGCTTCCGCGCCAGGTTGGAGTCGAAGGTCCAGGAAACTGAGTTTCCTGGTGGGTGGGGGTCCAGGGGGAGGGCAAGGCCATCCCCCTGGCCGGTGCATCTGCTCCGAGACCAGTCCGCCTCACCAAATGTTGCGCCCGGTGGGTCCCCTGGGGACCGGCCGCGCGCCGCGCCTCAGGCCACCAGGTCGGCCAGGCTCCGCTTCGTCCCGTCGCCGAAGGTCACGGAGCCGCCGCGCGCCGCCGGGTCATAGGCGCGCAGCCGCAGGCTCTCGCCGGTCCCGGTCAGGCTCAGCAGCAGGTCGGCGCCGTCCTGCGTCACCGTGACCTGGGCGGCGTCGTCCACGCCGAGGGCGAGCTCGGCCGAGCCCAGCGTGTCGTCGAAGCGGATCTCGTCCGTGCCATCCCCCTGCCCGAAGGCGACCAGCAGGTTGCCGCCCGCCGCCTCGATCGTGTCGTCGCCGGCGCCGCCACGCACCAGGGTGTTGCCATAGGCGATCACGCGGTCATTCCCCGCGCCGGCATCGACCAGGCCGGTGAGCTGTTCGCCCGGCGCGGCGGGCGGCGCCGCGCCGCCGATCTGGATCACATCGTCCCCGGCCCCGGTGCGCACGCTGGCGAAATCCCGTGCCCCGGCCTCGGCCGCGCCGGGGGTGGGGCTGGCGCCGAGGGAGGCGCGGATCGCCTCCGCCGCGCTGGCGAAGGCGGCGCTGCCATAGTCGGGGGCGACGCCACGCCGCACGATTTCGACCTCCGGCGCCGTGTCGGACCCGCTGCCATTCACCACCACGGGGCCGAGGGCGGCGGCGAGCGCGAGCAGGCGGTCGCCATCCACCGCCGGGTCGGCGCCCCCGCCCTCATCCGTCAGGTCGTTGAGCTGCGCGGCGAGCAGGACGATCTCCTGCGCCTCGGCGGAGAGGAAGACCGTGTCCTCGGGACCGGCCTGGCCGGAAGCGAGCGTGACGGAAGCCGCCGCGGCCTCCGCGCCGCTGGGCTCCCTGGTGCGGTAGAAGCCCAGCAGCCCGAGGGATCCGCCAGCGCTCAGTCCCGAGATCATCGCGCAACCCGTCCGGCCGGGTGATCGGCCCGGCCCAGGATGGGCGGGTCGGGTTAACCCTCCGTCACCCGCGCTACTTCCAGGCGAAGCTCGGCGGCGCGATGCGGTCCGCCGGGCGGTGCGCCCAGTCGAGCTCCGTCGCGCGGTCGGCGACCCTCGCCTGCGCCTCGTGCAGCGCGGCCGCGGCGGCGGGGTAGTCCATGGTCAGGACCTCCCCGTTCTCCACCACCTTCTGCCCGTCGACGAAGACCGCGCGGATGGCACGGTCGCCCGCGGCGTAGATCAGGGACCGCACCGGGTCGCGCGCCGGGCGCATCATCGGATGCGTGATGTCGACCAGCACCAGGTCGGCCCGGCAGCCCGGCGCCAGCCGCCCGATATCGTCGCGCCCGAGCGCCTTGGCCCCGCCGATCGTCGCCGCCTCGAACAGCTCGGTCGTGGTCAGGCTGCGCGGATCGGTCGCCTGGGTGCGCGCCAGGTAGGCGGCGAGGCGCATCTCGTCGAGCATGTTGTGCGGGTAGGTGTCGGTGCCGACGCCCATGTTCACGCCGGCGCGCTTGTACTTCCCGAAATGCTTCAGCGTGATGCCGCGCCGGGCGAAGACCGTCGGGCAATGGGCCACCGTCGTCCCGGTCTCGGCGAGCACCGCGATGTCGCGGTCCGTGGTGTGCCAGGGCGTCGAGGGGTGGTGGTCGAGGAAGATGCCGTGGCCGATGATGGCGCGGTCGTCGAGCAGCCCCTGCTCGTGCAGCCAGCCGATCGGGGTGAAGCCGTGGCGGCGGGTGATCTCGTGGAACTCCACCACGGATTGCGCCGCGTGGATCTGCCAGGACAGGCCCCGCCGCTTCGCCTCGTCGCGGCTGTCGCGCAGCAGTTCGGGCGTGCAGGTGTCGATCTGGCTCGGCACGGCCATGCCGAACAGGCGCCCGCTGGCATGCTGCTCGGCCCGCTCGACCAGCGCGAAGGCCTCCTCCATCGCCTTCACGCCGGCCTTCTCGTCCCATTCGTATTCGACGACATGCCCGTTCTTCGTGAACCAGCGGGCGGAGCGGAACATCGGCGCGACGCAGACGCGCATCCCCGATTCCGCCAGCAGGTCGAGCCAGCCCGGGTGCGCGACCGACAGGTCCGCCACCGTGGTCACGCCCGAGAGCAGCAGCTCCGACAGCGCGACGCGCACGCAGTCATGCACGGCGTCCGGCGTCGGGCGGAAGATCGGCAGGTACTCGTAGAGCGAGGAATTGTAGAGCGAGGGCGAGCCCACCTCGTCGGTGAAGCCCTTGTTCATCGGCTCGGAGGAGGGGTGGGAGTGGATGTTCACCAGGCCCGGCAGCACCATCAGGCCGCCGCCCGCGATCTCCTCCTCCGCCGGCCCCGCATAGCCGCGCCCGACGAAGGCGAGCCGCCCCTCCTCGAAGGCGACATCGGCGCCGGTGAGGTAGACATGCTGCCGCGCCGAGGCGTCCCAGGCCAGGACCACATCCGCGTTCCGGATCACCCGCACCGTCATGCGCCGCCCTCCCCCCCGTCCCTGGCCTTCCCGGCCGAGCCCTGCATCCCCGCCCCCACCAGACCGCCGAACAGCAGCACCGCGCCGATGCCGATCAGCGGCCGCCAATCGGCGACCACGGCCAGCACCAGCGCGGCCACGCCGAGCAGCGCGACCCCCTGCAGGATCCGGCGGCGCATCTCAGCTCCTGTAGTCCGGCTGCTCGCGGTCGAGCTTCCGCTTCAAGGCCTGCCAGGGCAGCCAGCCCTTGGCCGGCCCCTCGCCGCTGAACTGCGCGCGCGTGCGCGCGACGACCTCGCGCGGCGGGATGTCCAGCGCCGCCCCGCCCTGCGACGCGGCGAGCTGGATGCGGCAGGCCTGCTCCAGGTAGTACATCCAGTAGAAGGCTTCCCCGACGCTGCGCCCGATGGTCAGCAGCCCGTGATGGCGCAGGATCATGCAGGGCTTCGTGCCGAGGTCGCGCACCAGCCGCTCGCGCTCCGAGAGGTTGTCGTCGGCCGCGATCCCCTCATAGCCATGGATCGCCACCTGGCCGTCGAACTCCATCGAGATCTGGTTCAGCGGCAGGATGCCCTCCCTGCGCGCCGCGACCGCCATCCCCGCCAGGGTGTGGGTGTGCATCACGCACATCGCATCCGGCCGGCCGAGATGGACCGCCGAGTGGATGACGAAGCCGGCCGGGTTCACCGGCCAGGCGGTGGGCTGGGTCGGCTCCCCCCCGGCATCGACCTCGACGAGGGAGGAGGCGGTGATCTCCTCGAACAGCAGGCCGTAGGGGTTCACCAGGAAGCGGTGCCCGGCGCCGGGCAGGCGGGCCGAGAGATGGGTGAAGACCAGATCCGTCATGCCGTGCAGGGCGATGAGGCGGTAGGCGGCGGCGAGGTCCTCGCGGATCTCGCGCTCATCCGGGACGTGGTCGGGGTCGGGGCGGGTCGGGGGCGGCGGCAGGTGCATGGCGCAAGTCTTGCAGCGCAGCATGCGGTTGGGAAGCGCCCCCTTGCGGGTCGCCGCCTGTCGCGGGACGCTTCCCCGTCACGCGCCGCACCGGAGCCGCCGCCGATGTCCGACACCATCTTCGCCCCCGATTTCAAGGAGCGCCCCTGGTGGTGGGAGGCGGCCGAGCCGCCGGACCGCGACAACCCCCTGCCCGACCGCAGCGCCGTCGCGATCGTGGGCGGCGGCTATGCGGGGCTGTCGGCGGCGCTGACCCTCCGGCGCCTCGGCCATGAGGTCACGGTGCTGGATGCGGAGCGCATCGGCTGGGGCGCCTCCTCGCGCAATGGCGGGCATGTCTCGGGCGGGCTGAAGGTGGCGGGCTCGGGCCTCGAGAAGACGCATGGCGTCGGGAAGGCGCGGGAGATCGCGTCCTGCGCCGCATCGAGCTTCCCCTTCCTCGAGGAGACGGTCGCGCGCGAGGGGATCGATTGCGACTATGTCCGCTGCGGCCGCTACACGGCCGCCTATGGCCGCCGGCACTACGACGTGCTGGCCAAGAAGGCCGAGTTCTTCGCCGAGCTCACCGGCCTGCCGGCCGAGGCGCTGCCGAAGTCGCGCCAGCGCGAGGCGCTGGGCAGCGACCACTACCATGGCGGCATCACGGTCGCGGCGACCGGCAGCATCCATCCCGGCAAGTATGCCCGTGGCCTCGCCGCGGCGGCCGAGCGCGCCGGGGCGCGGCTGGTCGATGGCGTGCGGGTGCAGGGGATCCAGCCGGATGGCTCGGGCCATCGGCTGCGCACCGACAAGGGCGAGATGCGCTGCGACACGGTGCTGGTGGCGACCAATGGCTACTCGCTGAACAGGCAGGGCACGGCGAGCCCCTGGCTGGCGCGGCGCTTGGTGCCGCTCAACAGCTACATCATCGCGACCGAGGAACTGCCGGAGGGGATGATCGACCGGCTCTTCCCCGGGCGGCGCGTGATCGGCGACACCAAGCGGGTGCTGAACTATTTCCGCCCGAGCCCGGACGGCAAGCGCGTGATCTGGGGCGGCCGCGCCAGCTTCCGCGCGCAGACGGCGAAGGACACCGCGGTCGCGCTGCACCGCTACATGGTCGAGTGCTTCCCCGAGCTGAAGGACATCAAGGTCACCCATGCCTGGACGGGCTATGTCGCCTTCACCTTCGACTGGCTGCCGCATATCGGCGTGCAGGACGGCATGCACTACGCTGCCGGCTGCCAGGGCAGCGGGGTCGCGATGGCGACCTGGCTCGGCCACAACGTCGCGCTGAAGATGGCGGGTGCCGCGAACGCGCCCTTCGCGCTGGACGGCCTGCCGTTCCCGACCCGGCCGCTCTATTCGGGCGATCCCTCCTGGTTCCTGCCGATCGTCGGCAATTGGTACAAGCTGCGGGATCGGATCGACCGGATGGCGGCGTAGCCCGCCGGTGCGCGCGCGCCTCCGCGACACCGAGATCTACTTCGACATCGACGGCGCCGGCCTCGTCCCCGATGGCCGGCGCATGCGGGAACGGCCGGTCGCCTTCGCCATCCATGGCGGGCCGGGCGGCGACCACAGCGGCTTCAAGCCGGGCTACGCCGCGCTGACCGCGGCGATGCAGGTGGTCTATTTCGACCATCGCGGCCAGGGACGGTCCGACCGCGGCGGCGATCCCGCGCGCTGGACCCTCGACGAGGCCGTGGAGGACATGGAGGCGCTGCGCCGGCATCTCGGCCTCGGCCCGATCGTCAGCCTCGGCACCTCCTAGGGCGGCATGGTCGCGCTCGCGCATGCCGCGCGCCACCCCGAGGCCGTCTCGCATCTCGTCGCCATGGTCACCGCGGCGCATGGCGGCTTCATCCCGCGCGCCGAGGCGTTCCTGCGTGACCATGGCAGCGCGGAGCAGCGCGCGGTCGGCGCCATGCTCTGGGCCGGCGGCTTCCGCACCGAGGCGGAGCTCAAGCGCTACTACACCGTCATGGGCCCGCTCTATGCCCGCCGGCACGACCCCGCGAAGGCCGCCGACGTCACCGCGCGGACCCTGCACGCGCCCGAGGCGCTGAACCGCGCCTTCGGCCCGCAAGGCTTCCTGCGCGACTTCGACCTGCGGCCGGAGCTCGGCCGGATCACCGCGCGGACGCTGATCCTCGCCGGCCGGTACGACTGGATCTGCCCGCCCGACTTCTCGGCCGAGATCCATCGCCTGATCCCCGGCTCGCGACTCGAGGTCTTCGGGGAAAGCAGCCACTCGCTCCGCGCCGACGAGCCGGAGCGGCTGGTGGCGGCGATCCTCGGCTTCGTCGGTGCCGGCTGAGGCGCGACGGCCCCTGCGCGACGCCTGGCACCCGATCCGCCGGGGCCCTGGAGTGCCCCCTCGGCTCAAGGCTGGGCCGCGACCCGCTGCGTCGCTTCGCGGCCCAGGGCCAGCGCCTCCTCGACCGTGCTGACGACCCCATCGGCGATCGTGTCGGCGCGGAGCGCGGCCAGGGTCGGGCTGTCCGGGGCCGCCTGCCACAGGGCGATGGCCAGGCGCGTGCCCGCCGGCAGCCGCCGGCGCAGGCGGCGCGCGGTGTAGCGCAGGCTGGCCGCGCTGCTGCCGCCCGCCATGGCGGAGAGCAGGCAGATGCGCGGCCCGGCCCCCTCCGCCGCGCCGGCCTCGGCCGCGGCCGCATCCGCCACGACCTCCGCGCGCATCCCGCCCTGCACGCGCAGCGCCAAAGCCGCGAGGGCGGCGGAGGGCGCATCGAAGGGCCCCCGCGCCGGCAGGCAGAGCACCAGCGGCGCCTCCGCCTCCGCGGCCGGGACCTCCCCGCCCACCTTCGCGGCGGCCTCCGCCACCTCGTCGACCAGGATCTCGACCATGCGCGCGACCGTCTCGGCGCGCTGCGGCTCCATCACCTCCCGCGACCAGTCGACCTGCGCCAGCGCCAGCCCCGGCAGCGCCACATGGTCGCACCAGGCGGCGACCGAGCCACCCTCCTCGGCCTCCTCGCGCAGGCGGCGCCGCGCCTGCTCGACCAGCCCGTCCTCGTCGCCGAGCAGCGCGCGCTGGTAGAACATCTCCTCCGGGTTCAGCGTCGGGCTGTCCCCCAGCATGATCTCGAGGAAGGACAGCCTCTCCACGTGCCGCCCCAGCACGACGAGCAGCACGGTCAGCGGGGTCGCCAGCAGCAGCCCGATCGGGCCCCAGAGGAAGGCCCAGAAGGTCGCGGCCAGGATGACCGAGAGCGGCGACAGCCCGGTCGAGGCGCCGTAGAGCAGCGGCTCGAACACCTGGCCCATCAGCGGCTCGCTCACCAGGAACAGCGCCAGCACGGCGATCGCCAGGCCCCAGCCGGGATCGACGGCCAGGGCGAGCAGCGTCGGCGGCACCACGGCGATGAAGGTGCCGACGAAGGGGACGAAGCGCATCAGCCCCGCCAGGATGCCCCAGAGCAGCGGGCTCGGCAGGCCGATCGCCCAGAGGCCGAGCGTCACGAACCCCCCGAACCCGGCATTCAGCGCGACCTGCGCGAGGAAGAAGCGCGAGAGCCGCCAGGCCGCATCGTCCATCGCCGCGATGGTCCGGTGCAGGTCATGCGTGCCGGCCAGCCGGATGAGGCGGTCCCGCAGATCCTCGCGGTACAGCAGCACGAAGATCAGGAAGACGAGGACGAGCCCCGCCGTCGCCAGCGGCCCGAGCAGCGGCTCGGCGACGCCGCGCAGGATCTCGAGCGGCGCGCGCGGGGCGGCGGCGCTCGCGGCGGAAGGCGCCGCCGGCGGGAGTGGCTCGGCCCCGGTCGGCCGGCCGCCGAGATCGACCGCCGCCTCGAGGTCCGGAAGGCTGCGCAGCAGGTCGCCGAGGCGGAGCGAATCGAGCTTCGTCTGCACCGCCTCCTGGTAGCGCGGCAGGTTCTCCGCCAGCCCGACCAGCTGGCCGCTGACCGCGGCCAGGGTGCCGAGCACGAGGGTCGCCGCGAAGGCGACGGCGACCAGCACCGCCGCGACCCGGCCGATCCGCAGCCGCTGCAGCGCGCGCGCGACCGGGGCCAGCACGAAGGCGAGCAGCACCGCGAGGACCAGCGGGACCAGGAGATCGTGGGCGACATAGAGGCCGGCGACCACGATCGCCGCCGCGCCGAGGGTGACCAGCCCCTGCCCGGCCGGCGCCGCGGCCGGCGCGGCCGTGCCGTCCCGCGGGAAACGCCGGACCGGAATCCCGTTGCCGCTTCTGTTGGTGACCGATGCCATGTCCCCGCCTGCCCCCGGCACGGCGCCGCCGCCCCGGAAGATCCGGGACCGGATGGCCGCCACGCGTTGCGCGATGGCAACGCAAGCGGCGCGCACCGGTTCGCCCGCGACGCGGTGACGCGCGCCCCTGGTCCGCCCCCCCTGGCCCGCCCCCCCTGGTCCGCCCCCCCTGGCCCGCCCCCCTGGCCCGCCCCCCTGGCCCGGCGCGCCTTGTCCGGTCGATCCGCCTGCCGCAAGGTCGCGCCAAGAACCAGGGAGGAACCCGATGACCGGACCCGCGCGACATCGCCGACGGGACGCGCTGCTCGCCCTCGGCGGGGCCGCTGCCGCCTTCGCCCGGCCGCGTCCCGGGCAGGCCGCGCCGAACTGGCCCGAGCGCCCGGTGCGCATCCTGGTCGCCTTCCCGCCCGGAAGCTCCACCGATGTCGTCTCCCGCGCGCTGGCGCAGAAGCTCGAGCCCCTGCTCGGCCGGCCGGTGCTGGTCGAGAACCGCGGCGGGGCCGGGGGCAATATCGGCACGCGGGCCGTGCGGGACGCCGCGGACGGGCACACGCTGCTGGCCCACAGCACGGCCTTCAGCGTGAACCCCGCGCTCTATCGCGGCGCGGGCTATGCGCTGGAGGAGTTCGCGGCGATCGCCATCCTCGCCTCGGCGCCGAACGCGCTCTTCGTCCACCCTTCCGTCCCGGCCGCGACCCTGCCCGAGCTGATCGCGCTGATGCGGGCGAACCCCGGCATGGCCTATGCGCATTCCGGCACCGGGACGACGCCGCATCTGGGGGCGGAGCTGCTGTTCCGCAGCCTGGCGAAGGTGGAAGCGACCCCGGTCGCCTTCGGCCCGGCCCAGGCGGCGACGGCGGTGCTCGGCAACCAGGCGCCGATCGGCAGCACCAGCCTGCCCCCCGCCCTGCCGCTGATCCGCGAGGGGCGGGTGCGCGGCATCGCGGTCTGCGGCGCGGCGCGCGACCCGACCCTGCCCGACCTGCCGACGGTCGCCGAGCAGGGCTTCCCCGGCTTCCAGGCGACGACCTGGTTCGGCCTGTTCGCGCCGCGCGCCGCGACGCCGCCCGAGGCGGTCGCGCGGCTGTCGGAGGCGGTGCCGCGCGCGATGGCGGATCCGGAGCTGAAGGCGCGGCTGGCGGCGCAGTCGCTGACCGATCCGGGCCTGGCCGGCACTGAGGCCGCCGCCTTCGTGCGGCGCGAGGCGGCGGTCTGGGCGGAGGTCGTGCGGATCTCGGGCGCCACGGCCGATTGACCGCCCCCGGGGCCGGGGCGAAGGTTTTCCGGGACGCAGGGGGAGGACACGGCATTGGCCGGCAGGCTGGAGGGCAAGGTCGCCCTGGTCACGGGCGCGGGCACCGGCATCGGCCGCTGCACCGCGGAGCTCTTCGCGCGCGAGGGCGCGAAGGTGGTGGTCGCCGAGATCGACGGCCCCTCCGGCGAGGAGACCGCGCACCGCATCGCCGCCGAGGGCGGGCAGGCGATCGCGATCCGCACGGATGTCGGCGAGCCCGAGAGCATCGAGGCGGCGATCCGCGGCGCCGAGCGGCACTTCGGCGCGCTGCACGTGCTGCACAACAATGCCGGCGGCTCGACCAGCGTCGATGCGAACGTGGTCGACGCGCCGCTCGAGGAGTTCTGGCGCGCGATCCGGCTGGACCTGTTCGGCACCTTCCTCGGCTGCCGCTTCGGCATCCCGGCGATCATCCGCGCGGGCGGGGGCGCGGTGGTGAACATGGCCTCCGTCGTCGCGCTGATGGGGTTCCCGGGGCGGGACTGCTACACCGCGGCCAAGGGCGGCGTCGCCTCGCTCACGAGGTCGCTCGCGGTCGAGTTCGGGCCGAAGGGCGTGCGGGTGAACGCGGTGGCGCCGACGGTCACCCTGACCGATCGCGTGCGCAAGCTCCTGGCCGGCAACGCGGCGATGCAGACCCTGGCGTCGACGCATCTGCTCGGCCTCGGCCAGCCGATGGACATGGCGCAGGCGGTTCTCTACCTGGCGTCCGACGAAGCACGCATCGTCACCGGGCAGATCCTGCCCGTCGACAGCGGCCTGACCACGGTCTGAGGGAGGGCGAGGGGGATGGCGTCCGACAACGTCACCCATATCGGCTGGCTCGGCCTCGGCCAGATGGGCGCGCCCATGGCGGAGCGCCTCTTCGCCGAGGATGTGCAGCTGCACGTCTTCGACCCGCGGCCCGAGGCGATGGCGCCCTTCGTCGCGCGCGGCGCCCGGGCGCATGGCTCGCCGCGGGAGGTCGCGGATGCCGCGAGCCTCGTCATCGCCTGCCTGCCGACCGGGAAGGTGAGCGAGGCGGCCGCACTCGGCCCCGACGGCGTGATCCATGGCCGCGCCGTGCGCGTGCATGCGGAGATGTCGACGATCGGCCGCGACACGATCGGGCGGATCGCGGAGGGGCTGGCCGCCAGGGGCATCGGGCTGGTCGACACGCCGCTGACCGGCGGGCCGGCCGGGGCGCGCGCGGGCACGCTGACCATCATGACGGCCGGCGCGCCGGAGAACGTGGCCGCCGCCCGCCCCTTCCTCGAGCGCATCGGGCGGAAGGTGCATGTGATCGGCGACACGCCGGGGGCGGGGCAGGTGATGAAGCTGGTGAACAACCTGCTCGTCGCCGCGCACATCATCACGACCTTCGAGGCGCTGTCGATGGGCGCCAAGGCCGGGCTCGACCCGGACGCGATGGCCGCGGTGGTCAATGGCGGCACCGGGCGCAGCTTCGTCTCCTCGGACATGCTGCCCGCCGTGCTCAGCGGGGCCTTCGGCTTCGGCGCGGCGATCAGCGTGATCGAGAAGGACGTCACGCTGGGGCTGGAGGAGGCCCGCGCCCAGGGCGTGCCGATGTGGGTGATCGAGCAGGCCGCCCGCGTCTGGCGCTTCGCCGCGAGCCAGGGGATGGCGCAGGCCGACATCTCCGAGGTCGCCAGGCTGATGGAAGGCTGGGCCGGGGCGGAGATCCGCAGCCGGGGGTGACCAGGTGCGGGTGACGGGGCGGTAAGGATTGCCGCGCTAGACCGCACGGCATGGCACGGGATCCGCTCGTCATCGTCGGCAGGCTGCGGGACCAGGAGGTCCAGGCGGCGCGGCGCGTGATGGCCGACCGGCAGGCGCTGCTCGCCGAGGCCGAGGCCGCGATCGCGGCGGCGGCCCGGGCCCTGCGGGACGAGGCGGAGGGCGGCGATGCCCTCGCCTACGCCGCCTGGCTGCCCCGCGGCCGCGCCGCCCACGGGAAGACGCCATTGACGGTACCACCGAGGCCGCCGCCCTGGCGGTGCTC
>CAZMCV010000134.1:0-11631 GCA_964564645.1 uncultured Acetobacteraceae bacterium | reverse complement strand
CCCCCGGCATCTTCGACACGCCGCTGCTGGGCTCGCTGCCCGAGAATGTGCGGGAGGCGCTGAACGCCTCGGTGCCACACCCGGCGCGGCTCGGCCAGCCCGAGGAATTCGGGCTGCTCGCCCGGCAGATCGTCGAGAATCCCTACCTGAACGGAGAGACGATCCGCCTCGACGGGGCCTTGCGGATGGGCCCGCGCTGAAGCGCCGCGCGCCCCTGGCCCGGCGGCGCGGGGATTGCTGAAAATCCACGCGACGCGCGCAATGGCTGTGGCATCCTGCCAGCGTCGCGCCGGCACGGGCGCGGCAGGGCACCATCGAGGGAACGACCCGCCATGACCATCCTGTCCCGCCGCGGCCTGCTGGCCGCCGGCGCGGCGACCGCCGCGCTCGCCACCCTGCCCGCCACCCGCCGCGCCGAGGCCTCGGCGCCCCAGCTCGGCACCCTGCCGCCCGCCTGGCACCGCTTCCGCTGGGGCGATTTCGAGGCGACGGTGATCTCCGACGGCTCCCTGCCGCTCGGCAAGCCGCAGGACAGCTTCGTCGGCCCGGGTTCGGCGCAGATCCCGGAGATGCTGACGCGCGAATTCCTCGACCCGAACGCCGCGACGCTCGAGCAGAACATCCTCGTCCTCAACACCGGCCGCCAGCTGCTGCTGTTCGACACCGGCATGGGCGAGAGCATGGGCGCCGATTCGAAGATGTTCGGCCCGACCACGGGGCGGATGCTGGCGAACATGAAGGCCGCCGGCATCGATCCCGCGCAGATCGACATGGTGGTCGCGACGCATGCGCATTGCGACCATGTCTGGGGCCTGGTCGACGCCAATGGCCGGCGCGTCTTCCCGAACGCCCAGGTCGCGATCAACGAGGCGGACGTGAAGTTCTGGACCGATGACGCGAACAAGAAGGGTCCGGCCTTCATGACCGTCTTCATCGAGGGCGCGAAGCGGAACCTCAACGCCTATCGCGACCGGCTGGTGATGGTGCGCGACGGGCAGGAGGTGGTCCCCGGCGTCACCGCCGTGTTCACCCCGGGCCACACGGTCGGGCACACCGTCTATCTCGTCTCGTCGCGCAACCAGAATTTCGTCAACACCGGCGACCTGGCGCACCATCAGGTGCTCCTGCTGCAGCAGCCGATGATGGAGTTCTCCTACGACACCGACCCGAAGGTCTCGGCGCAGACCCGCACGCGCATGCTCGACCGCATCGCCACCGACAAGATGGCGATGCTGTCCTACCACTTCCCCTGGCCGGGCCTCGGCCATGTGCGCAAGGCCGGGCAGGGCTTCGACTGGGTGGCGGCGCCGATGAACGTCACGACGCTCGGCGGCTGACATGAACCAGACCCCGGCGGCGGCGCTGCCCGAATTGCGCGAGGCGGAGGCGCCGCCGGAGATCGCCGCGATCTACGCGGCGCTGCGCCGGGCCAGCGGGATTCCGCTGGTCAACCTGATCTGGCGCCATCTCGCCACCATGCCCGGGGTGCTGCCCTGGGCGTGGGAGGCGGTGCGGCCGCCGCTCGAGGATGGGCGTCTGGCCGCGGCACGGGACCGCCTGGCCGGGACGTTGGTCCTGCGACCCGGCCTGCAGGAGGTCGATGCGGCCGCCTGGCAGCGCGCCGGGCTGGCCGAGGCGGAGCGGGCGCCGGTGCTGGCGATGGTCGCCGCCTACAACCGCGGCAACCTGACGAACCTGATCCTGCTGACCGCGCTGCGCGAGGCGATGGAGGGCCAGGCGACGGCGCGGTCCGCCCCGCCGCTGGCCGCCATCGCCCCGCCGCCGATGCTGCCCCCCCTGCCGCCGCTGCCGGTCCTCGCCACCCTGCCCGCGACGATGCGCACGCTCGTGGAGGGGCTCGCGGCCAGCCATGGCCCGCCCGAGGCGCGCGGCGGCGTCGTGCCGAGCCTCTACCTCCACCTCGCGCACTGGCCGGCATTGCTGCAGGCGCTGCCGGGCTGGCTCGCCCCGCTGCTCGGCCGCCCGGGGACGATCGCCGACCTGCGCGACGCTGCCATCGCCGCTGGCGCGGCCGAGGCCCGGGCGCTGGCACTCGGCCCGGTTCCGCCCACCCCCGGCGGCCATGGCCCGGCCGTCGCCGCGGCGCTGCGGCGCTTTACCGGGCAAATGATCCCGGAGATGGTGCCGGTCGGGCTCGCTTTGCACCGCATCCTCGCCAAGCCCTGACCCCGACCGGCCCGCCCGCCCCCTTGTCCGGCGTCCGCCGGGCCCGACCTCTCCGGCGTGACCCACCGGGAGCCCGAGCATGCCATCGCGCCGCCGAACCACCCTCGCCGCCATCGGCCTTGCCCTTGCCGCCGGCACCGCCATCCCGCCGGCCCTGGCCCATCATGGCTGGGGCAGTTACGACGCCCAGGCCCCGCTGACGCTCGCCGGCACGATCGAGCGCGTGGCGACCGCGAGCGCCCATGCCACGCTCTGGCTGCGCACCGCGGACCGCACCTGGGAGGTCGTGCTCGCCCCGCCCAGCCGCATGGCCAATCGCGGCCTGCCGGCGACCAGCCTCCAGCCCGGCCAGAGCGTCGAGGTGATGGGGTATCCGCACCGGCAGCAGGCCAATGAGCTCCGCGCCGAATGGATCCGCCCTGCCGGCGCCGCCGAGGTCACCCAGCTTCGCTGAGCAGGCGTGACGGCGTGCCCGCCCTCCCCGATGCCGGAAGCGGCGGCCGCACCGCTCGAACGGGAGCCCCCTCCCCACTTCCGCGCCGTCGCGCCCCGGCGGTGCGCGGGCCGTGACGGGTGCCGACCCGCCGGCCTGGGCGCGCTGGCTGGAAACCTCGGCGCTCGGCGATTTCGCGCGCGCCGAGGGCTGGGCCTATCCGGCGGCGAACACGCTGCACATCCTCGGCCTCGCCATGCTGTTCGGCGCCATCCTCGCCTTCGACCTCCGCGTGCTCGGGCGCGGCGCACGCAGCCTGGCGCTGCCCGCGGCCGAGGCGTCCCTGCTGCCCCTGGCGCGGGCCGGCTTCGCCCTGGCGCTGCCGAGCGGCCTGGTGCTGCTGGCCGCCGACGCGACCCATCTCGCCGGCAACCCCGCATTCCAGGCCAAGCTGGCGCTGATCCTGGCGGCGCTGCTCAATGTCGCGCTGTTCGGGCGGCTGCGGCGGGGGGCGGGCCCAGCCCCCTCGGCGCTGCTCCGGGCCTCGGCCGCGGCCTCCATCCTGCTCTGGACCGGGGTCATCGTCAGCGGCAGGCTCATCGCCTATCTTTGAGCATGGCGCATGACGACGACGCGGAGGAGGAGGCCGGTCCACCCGGCCTGCCCCCCGGCACGCCCTTCTACATGACCCCCGCCGGCCAGGCCGCGCTGGTTGAGGAACTCCGCCAGCTCTGGACCGAGGAGCGCCCCAAGGTGGTCGAGGTGGTGTCCTGGGCGGCCGGGCTCGGCGACCGGTCGGAGAATGCCGACTACCAGTACGGCAAGCGGCGCCTGCGGGAGATCGACCGCCGCGTCCGCTTCCTGCGCAAGCGGCTGGAGAAGGTGCAGGTGGTCGATCCGGCCGCGCAGCCCCGCCGCGACCAGGTCTTCTTCGGCGCGACCGTGCTCTACGCGCGCGCCGACGAGACGGAGCTGCGCGTCACCATCGTCGGGGTGGACGAGGCGGACAGCTCGGCGGGGCGCATCTCCTGGGTCTCGCCGGTGGCGCGCGCCCTGCTCGGGCGCAGGGTCGGGGATGTGGTGCGGCTGCGAACGCCGGGCGGGGCGGAGGAGATCGAGGTGATCGAGATCCGCTATCCTGCCCCGGCGGGCTGACGGGCGGGGCGGGGTCGCTTGGCGGCCACGGCCCTGACCGCGGCGCCGGCCGCGGCGTGCCCCGGCTTCGACCGCGCCACACCCTCCCGCCGCCGCCCCCTCCCACCCCGGGGCGGGTCCGGGCGGAGGCTTGCGGCCCACCCGACCCACCTTGCCAGCGCCCGTGCCACGCCCGAGCATCCGGCGCCGGCGGAAGGAACCACCCTCGGATGCATGACCTCCTGACCAGGACCGCGGAGGCGCCGGAGGCGATCCTCGCACGCCTCGACGTCGCCGCGCGGCGGATCGAGACCGCCTGCGGCGACGGCCACATGGTCTGGCGCGCCTGGGGCGAGGAGGGCGGCGCGGCCGCCCCGCTCGTGCTGCTGCATGGCGGCAGCGGGTCCTGGCGGCATTGGGCCCGCAATATCGAGGATCTGTCCCGCGACCGGCTGCTGCTCTGCCCCGACATCCCCGGCCTTGGCGAGAGCGCGCTGCCGCCCCCGGCCGAGGATCCGGGCCCGATCGCCGCCGTGATCCGGGCCGGCATCACCAGCATCCTGGGCCAGGGCGGGCGCTTCGACCTCGCCGGCTTCTCCTATGGCGCGCTGCTCTCCGGCCACCTCGCGGCGCAGGCGGGGGAGGAGCTGCGCACCGTGACGCTGGTCGGCGCCGGCGCGCTCGGCCTGCCGCGGCCGCGGACGGAGCTGGTGAAGGTCCGCCGGCTGGAGGGCGAGGAGCGCATCGCCGCACATCGCCACAACCTCGCCGTGCTGATGGTGGCCGACCCGGCCAGCATCGACCCCCTGGCCCTGGCGATCCAGGAATGGAACACCCGCCACGCCCGTTTCGTCAGCCGCGGCTTCGCCTCCTCCGCCTCGCTGCGGGACGCCATCGCCAAGGCGCGCGCCCCGGTCTCCCTCCTCTACGGGGAGCGCGACGCGATCGCTTGGCCCGAGGTCGAGAAGCGCTTCGAGGCGCTGCGCAGCGTCCAGCCCGAGGCCTGGACGGGGGTGATCCCGGGCGCCGGCCATTGGGTGGCCTACGAGGCCGCCGCGCCCTTCAACGCCATGCTGCGCGACCTGCTGCGCCGCCGCCGGAAGGACTAGGACCATGACCGCAAGGACCGGCCGCCGCGCGGCCCTGCTCGCCACGATCGGGCTGGGCCTGGCCGCCCCTTCGCGGGGCCAGGCGCCCTGGTCCCCGCCGCGCGCGGTGCGGCTGGTCGTGCCCTACGCGCCGGGCGGCGGGGCGGACACCACGGCGCGCCTGCTGGCCGGGCCGCTTTCCCCCTTCCTCGGCCAGACCATCGTCGTCGAGAACCGGCCGGGCGCCGGCAGCACCATCGGCGCGGGCGAGGTGGCGCGCGCCGCGCCGGACGGCACGACGCTGCTGCTGGACGCCGCCGGCCACACCATGGCGCCCTTCCTGATCAAGGGCCTGCCCTTCGACTACGCGACCGGCTTCACCCCGATCAGCCAGGTGCTGATCCTGCCGCAGGTGCTGGCCGTGCGCGCCGACAGCCCCTTCGAATCCCTCGCGGCGCTGCTCGCGCGGGCGAAGGCGGAGCCTGGGCGGGTCACCTGGGCCTCCTCGGGCAATGCCGGCATGCAGCACATCACCGGGCTGCTGCTGTGGCGCGCCGCGGGGGTGGAGACGACGCATGTCCCCTATCGCGGCGGCGCGCCGGCGATGCAGGCGCTGCTGGCCGGGGATACGGATTGCGTCATCGCCACCATCACCTCGGCCCTCGCGCTGGCGCGGCAGGGGCGAATTCGTGTGCTGGCCGCGACCTCCGCGCGGCGGATCACGACCTTGCCGGAGATCCCGACCCTGGCCGAGCTCGGCTTCGCCGGCTTCGATCAGAGCGAGTGGAACGGCGTGTTCGGCCCGGCCGGCCTGCCGGCGCCGGTGGTCGCGCGGCTGCATGCGGGGCTGGTCGCCGCGCTGCAGGAGAAGGTGGTACAGGAGAGGCTGGAGGGGCTCGGCGCCGTGCCGCTCGGCACCTCGCCGGCCGAGTTCGCGGATTTCCTCGCACGGCAGCGGCTGGCGATGGCGGCGCTGGTCAAGGAGGCCAACATCACCGCGGATTGAGGGCGCGGGGGGATGGCGGCATCCTCCGCGGCGCCACGATCCCCCACCATGGATCGCCTCTCAGCCGGGCGGCGCCCCATACCTGCTGCGTGACGCGGCCGGGAAGCGCAGACCCTTCGGATCGAGCAGGTCGACCAGGTCGATCAGCGCATGCTGCAGCGCGATCAGGCGCGGCCGCGCCGCGTCCAGCGCCTCCGGCAGGCCGCGCACCTCCTCGATCAGCGCGTCGATCAGCGGATCGCCCGCGGGCTGGACCTCGCGCAGGAATGCCCCGTAGCCGAGGCAGCTCGGCGGGACGGTCTCGCGCAGGACCATCCTCTCCCCGATCGCGCGCTGCTCCCCGGCGAAGATGCGCAGCCGGGCCGAGCCCAGCGCCGCGCTGTCGCTTCCCCAGAGATCGATGATGCGGTTCTGCGCGGCGGCGAGGCGGCGGGTCGCGCTGTCCTTGCCGAGATCCACGAAATGCAGCTCACGGCGGGCCAGCTCCATCCATGCCTGGAACTGGGCGATCAGGAAGACCGTGTTGCTCACCGCATAGGCCCGGGTCCGCGCCGTGCCATGCACCAGGTGGGCGCCGAGGAAGTCGCGGGCGAGGATGTTCCAGAGCCGGCTCTGCAGGTCATAGGCGGCCCGGGCCAGCGGTTCGCGGAAGCGGCGGGCCTCCCGCTCCGCCTCGAAGCGTCGCTGCTCCGCCGCGCGCTCGGCTTCGAGCGCCTTGACCCGGAGGCTGGTCCAGGCGGCGAGGCCGGCCGCTCCGATGGCGACGAGATCGCTGAACCCGATCAACACGGCATCCTGCCCCCCCTTCGCGTCCCGTCCCGCACGCGGCGCCCGGGTTCCTGGACGGCGCGATGCGGTGCGCGGCCATCGGTGGAGCGCCCGAAGGCGATGCCGGCGGGCGCCGGATCCTCCGCGGCCATGGTCTCGGTGTCACGAAAATCCCACAGGCCCGTCACCCTGTCCAACCCGCCCGGCGGTTCAGGCCTTCCGCATGCCCACGGCGCGCGGCGCGGCCCGGGTGCATCGGGGCCCGGCTGGCTATCCGACGCGCCCGCGCCAAGCCAGGCGCGGGAGCGCGGCGCGCGTCGGCGTCAGCCCGGGGGCCGGGGATGATCGACGGGTGTGACCGGGCGCACAGCGTCATCCGGCCGGCTCCGGACAGGCTGCCGCAAGGGCGCGGGCATGGCGCCGGGGAACATGCGATGGGAACCGAGGAGAATGGGCGGGGCCAGGAGCGGCTCGCGCTTTGGGCGGAGACGCTCGAGCGCCTTCTGCGCCAGCGGCTGGGCGCCGGAATCGATCGCCCGGGCAATGACACCGAGGCCGCGGAGACCGGCCCGGCGGCGAAAGCCTGGACCCACCCGCCGCACCTGCTGGCGCGTCGCGACGCCGCCTGACGCGGGGTGCGCCGCGTCCAGGCACCGGAGGCATTGATCGGCGAACCGGACGCGGCCCTCCGGCAGGGGGACATGGCTTCTCCGCCCGCCCTCACCCCGCCCAACGCGCCGGATGGCTGCCGAGCGGCATGCTCGGCAGATCCCAGCGCGGCGGCGCCCCCTCGATCTCCCCGCTGTGCCGCATCGCGCGCAGCCGACCGAAGCCGCTGTCCTGCGCCTCGAGCAGGTCGTCGACCTCCTCGAGGCGCGGCGCGGTCACCGCGAAGCCCTCGGCCTCCCGCCCGAGGCCGCGCAGCCAGTGCCCGGTGCCGGCGAGCGAGACGCGGACCAGCCAGGAACCGCCCTCCTCCGCCCGGCGCAGCAGCGCGGCCAGGGTCCCGAAGGCCAGCAGGTAGCCGGAAGCGTGGTCGAGCGCCTGGCAGGGGAGCGGCTTCGGCACATCGCCCAGGCCCGCCGCCTCGGCCTCCGCGTGGTTGATGCCGCTCGCGGTCTGCACCAGGGAATCGAAGCCGCGCCGCCCGCCCCAGGGCCCGACCTCCCCATAGGCCGAGAGCGTGGCGCAGACGATGCCCGGGCGGAGCGCCGCCACCGTCTCCGGCGCGAAGCCCTGGCCGGCGATCGCCCCCGGCCGGTAGCCCTGCACGAAGGCATCGGCGCCGCCGATCAGGCCGCGCAAGGTCGCGCGATCGGCCTCCTGCCGCAGGTCGAGATGCGCCGTGCGCTTGCCGCGATTCACATCGGGCAGCAGCGTCGCCATGGCAGGCAGGTGCGGCCCCGAGACCGCCAGCACCTCCGCCCCATGCGCCGCGAGGGTCCGGCCGCAGACCGGGCCGGCGATGACGCGGGTGAGGTCGAGCACGCGCAGCCCCGATAGCGGCCTCTCCCCGCCCTGCGGCAGCGGGATCGGCGGCGCATCGCCGATCTTCTCGAGGCGCAGCGGCGCCAGGGTGGCGGTCGCCCGCCCCTGTTCGTGCGCGTCCCACTCGGCGAAGCTCCGCATGGCGGTGACGCAGAGCCCGGCCTCGGCGGCCGCCTGTTCGAAGGCCTCGGCCCGCCAGCCCGCCAGCGCGGCCGCGACCGCCGGCTTCGTGCTCTCGCAGCCGAGCAGGCGCAGCACGCCGGCACGGTGGTGCGGGAAATTCGTGTGCAGGCGCACCCAGCGGCCATCGCCACAGCGATAGGTGCCGGCGGTCTGGTCCCAGACATCGCCGGGCGCGGCGCCGTCCAGGGTCAGGTAGCGCTCGCTGTGGAATTCGAGCGTGGCGTGGCGCGGATCGACCCGCACCCCGGGCGTCGCCCCCGCCCCGCGGCGGCGGCGCCAGAGCTCGGCGGCGGCCAGGGTCGCGGCGCCGATGCTGGCCTGCGCCGCGGCCGCGACCCGGAAGGAGGAGGGCAGGCTCGGCCGTCCCTCCGGCAGCCGGGCGGCAGCGAGCGCGGCCGGAGGCATCCCGAGCCCGGTCCAGAGCGCCGCGAGGATCGCAGAGGCGGATGGTTCGGCCATGCGGGAACTCCACTTGCTTGGCGCCGGGGCTTGGCGCCGGGGCCTGGTGGGACCAGGGAGAGGCCCCCGGCGCGACGGGGACGGGAGCCGCGGCGGCGCGGAAGGCCAGGGCCGCCGGACCATGGCCAGCGCGTTCGGCCGGGCCGGTCGCGCGGCTCTTGGCGCCCGGCCTCCGGGCCGGTCGCCTTGTCCGCGGCCGCCCCACCCGCGTCGCGCAGGCCGGCCCGTCCGTGGCGAGCTTGTCCGAGCCCCGGCACCGCGTCCAGCCCGGCGCCACCACCCCTTCGCCAACGAAACGGCCGAACAACGGATGGATGTCACTTCATGGAAACGCCGGCCGATTGCGGCGTTAGCTGTGAGGGTTCCGAAAGGCGCCCTCGTCGTACAGAAGGAGAAACAGTACGTGGCCAATCAAGACCAGTCCTCCGGCGGCAGCGCGAACACCAACCCGGGCAACTTCGCCAACGACCGCGAGAAGGCCGCCGAGGCCGGCCGCACGGGCGGCCAGCACCAGGGCAAGGAGAACAACCCGGGCAATTTCGCCAACGACCGCGAGAAGGCCGCCGAGGCCGGCCGCAAGGGTGGCCAGAACAGCCATGGCGGACAGGGCGGCACGAACGAATAGCCGCCATACGGAAGACCCCTGACCGACGGACCGTGGTCCACCAGTGCGGATCACGGTCCGTTCCCGTCCCGAGCGAGCGGTTCATCCCGTCGGCTCTGCGGCCATGGTGGACCGGGCGCCCGGGGCCGGGGGTCGCCTTCCCCGGCCGGCGCCGGGGGCGCCCGGCGCCCGCTACTCCGCCGCGGCCAGCGCCGCCGTGCCACGGAAGCGCGGCGCCACCTCGGACATGAACAGCCGGATCGATTGGTTCGCGACCTCGGCCGGCATCGGGCCGAGGCGGAAGGCGCAGATCACACCCCCCACCCCGAGGGCGTCGATCTCCGCCATGCGCGCGGCGACCGTCGCGGGGGAGCCGCAGATCAGCGCGTCGCGCACCTGCACATGCGCAGGCGGCACCTTCTCGGCGACCATGCGGATGCCCTGCTCGGCATAGATCCGCTCGCGGAGCGCGCGGCGCTGCGCCTGCATCGCCTCGAAGGCGGGGACGCCCGCGCGCTCGGCCTCGGCATCGGTCTCGGCGACGACGATGTTCCGCCAGACCCAGCTCTCCGCCATGCAGCGCGCGATCGTCGCCGCATCATGCCCGGACCGCTCGAGCTCGGCGCGGTAGAGCGCCAGGCGGTCGCGGGTGACCGCGTATGGCTGCACGTTCATCAGGAAGGGAAGCCCGCGCTGCGCCAGGTGCAGCGCCCCCTCCTCGGAGGAGGAAGCGCGGATCAGCGGCGGATGCGGCTTCGTCCAGCAGGCGGGCCGCATCTCCGGCACCTGCAACTGCCAGAATTGCCCCTGGTGGGAGAAGCCGCGCTCGCTGGTCCAGGCCTTGAGCATCACCTCCTCGGCCTCGGCATAGCGCGGCCCGGCCTCCTGCCAGTCGATCCCGTAGCCCTGGTACTCGTAGACATTGTAGGCGGTGCCGCGGCCGAGCCCGACCACCAGGCGCCCCTCGGAAAGGTTGTCGAGCAGCGCGATCTGCTCGGCCAGCCGAACCGGGTGGTGCAGCGAGACCTGCGCGACGGCGAAGCCCACCTTCAGGCGCCGCGTCGCCGCGAGCACCGCGGCGGCGAAGGGGATCGGGTCGACATAGGCGCAATTGCCGTCGAAATGGTGCTCGGCCAGCCAGAGCATCTCCATCCCCGTCGCCTCGCAGAGCAGCGCTTCCTCGAAGCTCTCGCGGATCACCGGCGCGTCGAGGCCGGGCGCGCGCGCCTCGGGGAAGAGGAAATTGCCGAACCGGAGCATGCGCGCCTTCCTTGGGATGCCGGGCCGCCGTGGCGGCGAGGCCGGCAGGGTCCCGCGAATCGGGGGCGGAGATCAATGCCCGCGCCGGCGAGGTCGTGGCCGGCCGGCTCGCAGCCTCGCATGCTCCCACCCGGCAAGCCTCCGCCGGCTGGCACGCGCGGGTTACGGACCGTCACCCTTCGCGCCCTGGCGCGCCCCCTCCCCCTGCGCCATATCCCGGCCGGGCCGAAGCAGGCTGAATCCATCCGCGATCGGAGCGGGGGCGGCGCGGGTCCCTCGGCGCGGCAGGGCGGAGGCTCGGAGGCCATGAGAATCCAGGTGGAGATCGACTGCACGCCCGACGAGGCGCGCCGTTTCCTCGGGCTGCCCGACCTGGCGCCGATGCAGGAGGCGGTGCTGGCGCGCATCCAGCAGCGCATGATCGACGCGATCTCCGCGACCGGGCCGGATGCGCTGCTCAAGGCCTGGATGCCGATGCTGCCGCAGACGCCCGACCAGATGCGCGACCAGTTGCTGCGGATGTTCACCGCGCCCTTCGCGCCGCCGGCGGAGGGCGGCGGCCAGCCGCTTCCCGGCGGTGCCTCCCCGCCGCGGGAGTGATCCGCCCGCGATCCCGGCCCCCTTCCCCGTGCACGCGCCGCCAGAGCCGCTGATCCCACGGCCGCCCGCTTCGTCATCGCGCCGCGCGAGGCCCGGCCGGACCGCCCCGGCGCGCGCGCCCATCCGCCGGATGCCGGCCCGTCCGCGGCGGCTTGCACCCTGGCTCATCGCCTCGCTGGTGCTGCATCTCGGGGCGCTGACGCTCGCGCTGCTCGGCTTCCTTGGGCGGGAGAGGCCGCCCGAGCCCCTGCCGCCGCCCGCCATCGCCATGGTCTTCGAGGGCGGCGCGCCCGATCGACCCGGCGAGGCGGGGGAGCAGGAGGCCCCGGTCGTGACCCCGCCCGAGGCGCCCCCGGCGGTTGCCGAGCCAGCGCCCCCGCCCCCGCCCGCCCCACCCCGGGTCGCGGAGCCGGCGCCCCCG
>CAZMCV010000133.1:0-11640 GCA_964564645.1 uncultured Acetobacteraceae bacterium | reverse complement strand
GGGACGCGGGAATGGAACAGATAGCGAACAAAGCGGTGCGAGGGAAGGGTGGGCCGCAGCCCCCGGGGCCCCGCGGCGCGGAGGATGGGGACGGCGGGCCCGGCGCCGGCGGTGCGCCGCAAAGGGCCGTCCGCGGCGGCGGCGAGGCTGCGCCCGGACGGTCAGGTGATGCGGGTTCGGTGGCGGGCTGGATCGCTGGCGGGTATTCGGCCCCATGGACAATTCGAAACCCGACAAGACGACGAACGCCGCGACGCGGGCCGACGCGTTCCGGGAGCGCTTCAGCCGGACCCAGGCCATCGCGGCCCAGGCGGCGCGCGCGCGCCGCGGGCGGCCCGCCCAGCGACGAGGAGACGGCGCGTCTGATGGCCGAGTTTCACGCCCTGGGCGGCCGGGTCACCACCTGCCCGCCAGCCGATCTCGAGCCGCCCGACGACGGTGCCAAGGGGCGGGTGCCGACCCCCCGTTGATCCTTCGGGGGGCGGGGGCCGTTCGCCGGCGCGCGCGGCCGTTGCGGCGGGGGTAGGCGGGCGGGCCGGCCGTGATGGACCGGCGGCGAACGGCGGGCGGCGGTCGTTACGCAACGCGGGGCGCCGGTCGCGGTGGTGCTTGGCGATGAGGAATGGCAGCGGCTGAAGGACGTGCGCCTGGGCCTCGCCGAGCTGCTGCTGGGCTTCCCAGAGGGAGGGGCCGATTTGCCGCGCGACCGACGGCCGGCGCGCGACCTCGGACTGTGACGGCAGCGGGCGGTGCGGCACGCGCGCGACCCGGCGGCGTGGTTGGCGGCGCTGCTGGCGAGTTATCCGGAGCGGGTGCTGGCCTTCGACATGGAGGCGGCGTTGCAGGCGCGGCGTCTGCGACGGGCGGCGTGGGAGCGGGGCGTGGCGCCAAGGTTTGCGGATCTGACGATCGCCTGCCTTGTGCGGGCGCCGGGGTTGGTGGTGGCGACGTGGAGTGTGCGGGACTTCGTGCCGATGGGAGTACGGGTGGTGACACGGGACGCTGGCGATCGTTGACCCTTGTCCTCTCTCCCACCACGATGGGCTGCGCTCCTACCGGATCGGTGGGGGCACCGCGAGTGCCGGCACGTCAGGGGCTACTCGTGGCAGCGGGAGGCAGGCGCATGGCGAAGTTGGCCATCTGGGCGACGCTGGAGATCGCGCCCGATAGCATCGAGGCGATCATCCCCATCTTGCTGGCACACAAGGCACGATGCCTGAGGGATGAGCCAGGGACCATACAGTTCGACGTGCTGCGGTCCCGCGACGACGACACCAGGGTAATGGTCTACGAGGTGTACGAGGACGAGGCGGCTTTTCAGGCGCACTGGAACGGTCCGTCGCTGGCACGCGCCCGCGAGGAGGCGGGGGACATGCTGCGGAAAGTGTCAGGGACCCGGTTCAGCCTGGTTGAATGACGCGGCGGCCGAGGACCGGCGGATGGATCTCGGTGAACGGCGCACCACTCGGGCCGTCAAGCAGCAATGCGGGGACCATCCGTCTGGCGCGTACCACTAGATATATAGCAAAGCGTGCGCAGAGGTTGCGTTCTGATGCACCAGAGAGAATGTTTTGAACATCCTGCTTGAGCATCATGCATAAGGATTTCATAAATATTTCCTGCAAGAGTTTGAGCATCAGATACTATCGCTCCTCCCGAAGCATTGTACGAATGACCACACCGCCGTTCGGTGCCTGTCTTCGATGTCTGGGCGCATCCATGAAATCAATAAAATTCCGCCATCCAGATAAAAATCTGTACCAATCCAGTGAGGATGCCGATGAGTGTGCCTATCGCTGCAAATACTCTATTATTTCTGCTTTCTAATAATCGATCAATATAGTTCAGTAGGCCGTGGCCGCTCGTTTTTAACTTTCCCCTGAGGGCAGCGTAAATCACATGACAAAAAAATCCAACCTTAGCAATTGTTGAAGCGTTCATTCGAATATAGTCTTTGCCTCTGAAAGCCTCGGCCTCTTCCTTCCCAGTAAGAAAACCTTGTATTCGGGGGCCATTCAGCGCCATGAGCGACGCCATGCGGGGATCAGAAACGTAGTCCGATCCGTAGCGGTCTTTCAGTGCGTCGTTCAGATTTACCCGTACTTCAACGGGAATGCTTGGTGGCTCGCTTTTTGTAAGTACCCGAAACCGATGCTCAAGGTGCTCAAATCCGAAATGCACATTCCTCATATTCCAATGAACCCAATATTTTTCTCGCCTATCACGTGCCCAATCGTAGAATTGTGTCAGTAACTCTCTTTCTATTTCATCGTATTTTGCCTCAATACTGTCCCATGGTATGCCAAGGTACTCAGCTACGGTATGTGTTGCGAAGCTAACTGTCTGGCCAGTTGCGTAATGGCGTACAACTACAGAGGTAATGCGAGGCGACAGCGCTCCCGCGCCTGCCATGGCTTCGGCGTCGAATAGAGATTGAGATGAATAATGAATGACGTAAAAGCGAGAGGGATGTTTATTTATTTCGAACCAAAAACTAGAATTGCTCGCCATGCGTCACCTGCGGTCGTCGCTGCATAATCTACCATCACATTTAGGCGACAAAAAGCGACTCACTGCTGCACTTCCGTCCCCTTCACCGACGCCACACTCATCCCACCAACCCCAACACCCCCACAAACGCCTCCATCTGCGCCGCCACCATCTCCTCCCCCGCCTGCACGCTGCACCCGCGCCCCCGCGCCGCCTCCAGGAACGGCGTGACCCGCGGCTCCGTCACCACATCCGCCACATGCGTCCCCGGCCGCAGCGTCCCGATCTCCGCCGCCGCCACCGGCAGCCCGCCCCCGCCCCCCATCCCGACCGGCGTCGCGTTCACCACCACCTCGAACCCGCCGAGGCCCGTCCCCGCCGCCTCCTCCGCTACCGCCACACCCGGATGCTCCCGCCGCAGCATCGCCACCACCTCGGCCAGCCGCGCCGCATCCAGGTCGCGCAGCGCCAGTCGCGCCACCCCCGCCTCGCACAGCGCGTCCGCCACCGCGCTGCCCGCGCCGCCGACGCCCACCACCAGCGCGCTCTTCCCCCGCGGTTCCACCCCATGCGCCCGCATCGCGCCCAGGCACCCGATCCCGTCCAGGTGGTCCCCCGTCAGCCGCCCCGACGCCGCCTCCCGCACCACCAGGTTCGTGGCCCCGAGGCGCCGCGCCCGCGGCGTCAGCGCATCCACCAGCCCCGCTACCAGCCGCTTGTGCGGCACCGTCACCACGAACCCCGCCGAGTTCCGCCACCCCCGCTGGAAGGCGACGAAGCCCGGCACGTCCTCGGCCGAGACCTCCACCGGCACCATCACCGCATCCGCCCCCTGCCGCGCCAGCAGCGCGTTCAGCAGATCCGGCGAGCGCACCTGGCGGATCGGCTGGCCGATGATGGTGACGATGCGGGTGGTGCCGCGGATGGTGGGCGTCGTCGTCATGGCGGGTCGTTTTCCTCCCGGTGGCCGGCGCTGCTAGCCTGCCCGCCAGCCTAGGCCGGGCGCGCCGGCCGGGGGAGGCTCCCGCCATGTCCGACCGCCCGCCGCTGTTCCACGGCCCGGATGGCCGCCCGCGCTGCCACTGGTGCGCCGCCACCCCGGACTACGTCGCCTACCACGACACCGAATGGGGCTTCCCCGTCGCCGACGACCGCCGCCTGTTCGAGAAGCTGGTGCTGGAGGGTTTCCAGTCCGGCCTCTCCTGGCGGACCATCCTGGCCAAGCGCCCGAATTTCCGCGCCGCCTTCGACAATTTCGAGATCGACCGCGTCGCCGCCTACACCGCGCGCGACGTCGAGCGCCTGCTGGCCGATGCCGGCATCGTCCGCCACCGCGGCAAGATCGAGGCCGCCATCCACAATGCCGGCCGCGCGCAGGCGCTGATCCGCGAGGAAGGCTCGCTCGCCGCCCATGTCTGGCGCTTCGAATCGCTGGGCGCGGCGCCGCTGGCCTCCACCTCGCCCGCCTCCATCGCGCTGTCGAAGGACCTGAAGAAGCGCGGCTGGGCCTTCGTCGGCCCCACCACGGTGCATGCCTTCCTCCAGGCCATGGGGCTGATCAACGACCACGCCCAGGGGTGCGCCATCCGCGAGGAGGTGGCCCGCGCCCGCGCCGCCTTCCACCCGCCCGGCCGGGATGGACGCTGAGCGCCGCGCCGCGTATCGGGGTCGGCCATGGCGCAGCGGCAGGACAGCGATGCGATCGTGATCGGCGGCGGCCTGGTGGGCGCCGCCATCGCCTGGGGGCTGGCGGGGCAGGGGCTGCGCACCGTCCTGCTGGACGAGGGCGACGTCGCCTTCCGCGCGAGCCGCGGCAATTTCGGCCTGGTCTGGGTGCAGTCCAAGGGGCTCGGCGCGCCGCACTACCAGCGCTGGACCCGCGCCTCGGCCGGGGAGTGGCCGGCGCTGGCGGGGGATCTCGGCGGCCGCACCGGCCTCGATCTCGGCCTGCGCCAGCCGGGCGGCGTGCAGATCTGCCTCTCCGAGGCGGAGTTCGAGGAGCGCGCCGAGCGGATGGCGCGGATGCAGCGGGAGGCCGGGAATACCGGATTCGAATACCGCATGATCCGGGCGGATGAGCTGCGCGGGATGCTGCCGGGCCTCGGGCCTCAGGTCGTCGGCGCCTCCTGGACCCCCTATGACGGCCACGCCAACCCGCTGGCCCTGCTGCACGCGCTGCACCGCGCCTTCGTGGACGCGGGCGGGCTCTACGTGCCGAACGCGAAGGTCGGGGGCGACACCCGCGCCGCGCCGCGCGATTTCGCCGTGACCGCCGGCGGGGTGCGCTACGCCGCGCCGCGGATCGTGCTGGCCGCCGGCCTCGGCAACGCGGAGCTCGCACCGCGCTTCGGCCTCTCCGCCCCGGTCCGCCCGCAGCGCGGCCAGGTGATCGTCACCGAGCGGACGCGGGAGGTGCTCCCCATGCCCGTCACCACCATCCGCCAGACCAATGAGGGCTCCATCATGCTCGGCGACAGCGTGGAGGAGGTGGGCTTCGACACGCGCCAGAAGCCGGAGGTGATCCAGGTCATCGCCGAGCGCGCCGTCGCCACCTTTCCCTGGATCGGCCGGCTGAACATCGTCCGCGCCTGGTCGGCGCTGCGCGTCATGGCGCCCGACGGCCTGCCCATCTACGACCAATCCGAACGCTTCCCCGGCGCCTTCACCGCCAACTGCCATTCCGGCGTGACCCTCGCCGGCGCGCATGCGCGGCTGCTCGCGCCGATGATCGCCGCCGGCGCGCTCGATCCCGCGCTCGACCTCTTCACCGCCAGGCGCTTCGATGTTCACGCGGCGGCCTGACATCCACACCGCGCTCGTCGAGGTGATGGTGGAGGGCTCGCCCGTCCGCGTCCCGGAAGGGGCTTCCGCCGCCGCCGCCGTGCTGCTGGCGCGCGGCGCCTTCCGCATCCGCACGACGCCCGTCACCGGCGCGCCGCGCCTGCCCTGGTGCATGATGGGCGCCTGCTTCGACTGCCTGGCCGTCATCGACGGCGTCGCCAACCGCCAGGCCTGCCTGGTGCCCGTCGCTGCGGGGATGCGGATCGAGGTGCAGCACGGCGCGCGGGATGCCGGCGTGTGACCGATCTCGCCATCATCGGCGCCGGCCCCGCCGGCATGGCCGCCGCCATCGAGGCCCGCGCCCAGGGCCTCTCCGTCCTTGTCCTGGATGAGAACCCGGCCCCCGGCGGCCAGGTCTTCCGCGGCATCGAGGGCGCGGCGGCGCGCGACAAGGTCCTCGGCGCCGACTACCGCCGCGGCGCCGCGCTCGCCGCCGCCTTCCGCGCCTGCGGGGCCGCGTACCGCCCCTCGACCACGCTCTGGCACCTCGACCCCGAGGAGGGCGTGCTGTCGCTCGCCACCGGCGACGTGACCGACACGGTCGAGGCCGGCCGCGTGATCCTGGCGACCGGCGCGCAGGAGCGCCCGGTGCCCATCCCCGGCTGGACCCTGCCGGGCGTCATGACCGCCGGCGCGGCGCAGATCCTGCTGAAGACCGCGGGCGCCGTGCCGCTCGAGCCCAAGCGGACCGTGCTGGCGGGGCAGGGGCCGCTGCTCTGGCTGCTCGCCGTCCAGCTCCTCCGCGCCGGCGCGGCGCCGCTGCTGATCCTCGAGACGACGCCGCGCGGCCGGCTGCGGGAGGTGCTGGGCCGCACCGGCCTAGGCCCGCTCTGGGCGGGGCGGTCGCTGCTCGCCAAGGGCCTCGCCCTGATGGCCGAGGCGCGACTCGCCATCCCCGTCCAGACCGGCGTCACCGGCCTCCGCGCCGAGGGCGACGTCCGCCTCCGCCGCGTCCTCTGGGACGGCGCGCCGCGGCCGCTGCCCTGCGACCTCCTGCTGCTGCACGAAGGGGTCGTGCCCGCCACCCACATCCCGCTCGCCCTCGGCCTCGAGCACCGGTGGGACGGCGTGGCCCAGGCCTGGGCCCCCGTCACGGACGGCTTCGGCGCTACCTCCCACCCCCGCGTCGCGATCGCCGGTGACGGGGCCGGCATCGGCGGGTGGGAGGCGGCGGTCGAATCCGGCCGCCTCGCCGCCATCGACGCCGCCCACCGCCTCGGCCGGATCGACGCGGCGGAGCGCGACCGCCGCGCCGAGGCCCCGCTCGCCGCCCACCGCCGGGCCCTGGCCCTGCGCCCGGTGCTCGACGCCCTCCATGCGCCCTCGCCCTGGGTGCTGGCGCCGCCCGTCGACTCCACCATCGCCTGCCGCTGCGAGGAGGTGACGGCCGGCCAGGTCCGTGCCGCCGCGCGACTCGGCGCCACCGGCCCGAACCAGGCCAAGGCCTATCTCCGCTGCGGCATGGGGCCCTGCCAGGGCAGGCTCTGCGGCGCCACCGTCGCCGCCCTGATCGCCGAGGCCCGCGGCGTCCCCGTCGAGCAGGTCGGCGCCTACCGCCCCCGCGCGCCCTACAAGCCCATCACGGTGGGCGCGCTCGCCGGCGGCGGGGCGACGGGTGCCGCGCCATGATCCCGGCGCGGCTGCGCCATGATGCCGGACCGACACAATCCCTTGGCGCCGCGTAAGGACCTCGTTATGCACCATGGCGTGCGCCCGGCGATGATCCTGCCCGCGATTCTGGCCCTCGCGGCCCTGACCACCACCCCACCGGCGATGGCCGCTGGCGCCGGTGCGTCGGTCCATGCGGTCGCCCCCGGCACGCCCGACGCGGTGTCCTGGCAGCGCCTGGCCGATCGCCTGCGGGCCCTCGACGAGGATGGCCTCGACCCGGCCGATTACGGCATCCCGTCGGAGGCGCTGGCCGAGGCCAATCCCGCCCTCTGGCAGGCCGCGCTCCGCCAGGCGGCCGCGGCGGCGCTGGTCGACCTGCTGCACGGGCGCGTGCGGGAGATGCCGGGCCGGCCCGACATCCGCCGCGATCCCGGCGCGATCCCCCTCGGCCCCTGGCAGGCCGCGCTCGCCTCCGCCGCCGATCCCGCCGCGGTCATCGAACGCGCCGCCCTGCTTCCGCCCGATGCGGCGGCGCTCAAGGCGGCGCTTGCCCGCGCCCGGGCGCTTGCCGCCCTCGGCCCCTGGCCGACGGTCCCCGGCAGCGGCAACGACACGATCGAGCCCGGGACCACGGACCCGGTGCGGGTGCCGGCGCTGCGCGCCCGCCTGGCCATGACCGACCCCGCGATCGCGCTGACCCTGGCGCGGCAGCGCGACGATCCCTTCTACGACGAGCCCCTGGTCGAGGCGGCGCGGCGCTTCCAGGCCGCGCAGGGGCTGGAGCCGGATGGGCGGGTCGGCGCGATCACCCGCGCCGCGCTGAACCGCTCGCCGGAGGTCGCGGTGCGCCAGCTTCGCGTGGCCCTCGACATGCGCCGCGCCGCCGCCCAGCCCGGCGCCGAGCGCCGCATCGAGGTGAACATCCCCCAGGCGCGGCTGCAGGTCATGCAGGGCGACCGCGCGCTGCTCGACATGGCCGTGATCGTCGGCCGCCCGTCGCGCGCCACCCCGCTCCTGCGGGTCCGGCTGACCGCGGTGCAGTTCAACCCGCCCTGGGGCGTGCCGGTGCGCAACGCCAGGGAGGACCTGCTGCCGCGCTTCCAGCGCAATCCGCGCGCGATGATGGAGAAGGGCTTCCGCGTCTACGGCGTCGTCGAGGGCGAGCGGGTCGAGATCGATCCGACGACGATCGACTGGCGCAGCGTGAACCCGGAGCGCTTCCCCTATGTGATCCGCCAGGATGCGGGCGACGGGAACGCCCTCGGCCGGATCAAGTTCATCATGCCGAACGGCGAGGACATCTTCATGCACGACACCCCCGACCGGCACCTGTTCCGCCGGCCGGACCGGGCCTTCTCCTCGGGCTGCATCCGGCTCGAGAAGCCCATGGAGCTGCTCGACATCGCCCTCGAGGGGACGCCGGGCTGGGACCGCGCGCGCGCCAACCGCGCGCTCGAGACGCGCCAGACCAGCGCGGTCTCCGTCGCCCGCACCCTGCCGGTCCGGCTGCACTACACCAGCGTCGTCGTCGAACGGGAAGGGGAGGTCCGCATGCGCCCCGACATCTACGGCCTCGATGAGGCCTATGCGCGCGCCATGACGGCGGGCCGGCCGCGGGTCGCGGCCGCCGCGGGCCGCTGAGGCGGGGGCGGCGGCGATGCGGCATCCCTTCGGCGGCTGTCCCTGCTGCGCGGCGGCGCCGGGGCAGGATCCCGGAAGGCGCCAGGCGCTGCGGGCCGCGCTCGGCCTCGGCGCGCTGGCCGCGACCCTTTCGCCCCCGGCCATGGCGCAATCCGTCGCCGGCGGTGGGGCGCGGCGCCTGGCCATCCAGCGCGTGCAGACCGGGGAGAGCTTCCAGGGCGCCTATTGGCGCAACGGGCGCTATGACCGGCAGGCGCTGGCGCGGCTCGACTGGGTGCTGCGCGACCCCTCGATGGAGGAGGCGACGCCGATGGATCCGCGCCTCTTCGACGTGCTGTTCACCGTGGCGACGCGCCTGCAATCGGACGAGGCCTTCGAGGTGATCAGCGGCTATCGCGCGCCGGAGACCAATGCCGCGCGCTCGCGCGAATCGCGCCGGGTCAGCCGCGTCTCGCTGCACATGTCCGGGATGGCCGCCGATGTGCGCCTGCCGGGGCGGGATTCGCTCGGCCTGGCGCGCATGGCCGCGGAGATGCAGATCGGCGGCGTCGGCCTCTACCGGCGCGACGGCTTCGTGCATCTGGATTGCGGCCCCGCGCGACGCTGGTAGCGCCGCCGGGGCGGCGTCATTCCTTCAGGCCGGCGAGGATGTCGTCGACCTCCGCATCGACCTCGGCGGAGGGCTCGGGGGCGGCCTGCTCGGGCGGCGGCGCGGCGGGGGCGAAGGCGCGCGTCCGCAGCACGGATTCGATGGTGGCATAGAGCGCGACGCGGTCGATCGGCTTGCTGACATAGCCATCCATGCCCGCCGCCAGGTAGCGCTCCCGGTCGCCGGCCATGGCGTTGGCGGTGAGCGCGATGATCGGCGTGCGGGCTTCCGGGCCGCGCATGGCGCGGATCTGCCGGGTCGCGGTCGGGCCGTCCATGCCCGGCATCATCACGTCCATCAGCACGAGGTCGAAGGGCGTGCCGCCCGGCGCGGCGGCTTCGCGCATGGCCAGCACCGCGTCCAGCCCGTTCGGCGCGAAGCGCAGCCCGTGGCCATGCGGCTCGAGGAAGCTGGCGATCACCATGCGGTTGATCTCGTCATCCTCGGCGATGAGGATCCGCAGCCTGCGCGGCGCCGATCCGGGCGCCGCCGGCTCCGGCGCCGCCTCGGGCTCCGCCTCGGCCTCCTCCAGGGTCAGGCGCAGGGTGAACTCGGCGCCCTCGTCCGGCCGGCTCTCGACCGTGATGTCGCCGCCCATCAGGCGCGCCAATTCGCGGCTGATCGCGAGGCCGAGGCCGGTGCCGCCGAAGCGCCGCGTGGAGGAGGCGTCGGCCTGGCTGAAGCGGGAGAACAGGTGCTCCAGCGCCTCCGGCCCGATGCCGATCCCCTCGTCGCGCACCGCGAGCGAGACCGCCACGCGGCCCTGGCCCAGGCGGCGCGCGTCGAGGGTGACGGTGATCTCGCCCGCCTCGCTGAACTTCACCGCGTTGGCCAGCAGGTTGCCGAGGATCTGGCGCAGCCGCGTCGGGTCGGCCAGCACCGTCGGCGGGCGCTCGGCGATCGCCAGCCGCATGCCGATGCCCTTGGCATCCGCCGCGCCCCGCATCAGCGCCGTCACATCCTCGGCCAGCCGGTCGAGCGCGCAGGGCTCGAGCTCGAGCTCGACCCGCCCCGCCTCGAGCTTCGAGTAGTCGAGGATGTCGTTCAGCACGCGCAGCAGCCCGTCGGCCGAGCGCGTCATGGTCTCGCACATCGCGCGCTGCGTGTCGTTCAGCCCGGAATGGCGCAGCAGCTGCAGCATGCCCATCACCCCGTTCATCGGGGTGCGGATCTCGTGGCTCATGTTGGCCAGGAAATTCGACTTCGCGGCATTGGCCGCGCGCGCCGCGTCGAGCGCGGCCGCCTGCGCCTCCAGCAGCGCGCGCTGGGCGGTGACGTCCGTGCTGGTCAGCAGCAGGCCGCCGCCGGGCAGCGTGGCGATCTGCGTCTCCACCCGCGCGCCCCGCGCGGTCCGCCGCTCGCGCAGCGCCGCGCCCGCCCCGGGCACCGGGTCGCCGAGCCCGGCCAGGATCTCCCCGACCGGCGCGCCGGTCTCGGCCAGGCGCTCCGGCAGCTCGAGCAGCGCGCGGGCCCGCGGGTTCAGCACCTGCACCCGCCCCTCCGGGTCGGACATCACCACGCCCTGGCCCATGCGCTCGAGCGTCAGGCGGAGCGAGGTCCGCCCGCGCTCCAGCTGCTCCGCCTGGCGCAGCAGCAGCAGCCCGACGAGGAACAGCACCAGGCTGCCGGCCAGCGCCGCCGCCACGCTGCGCCGCGTCGCCAGGTCCCGGCCCGCCAGGGCCTCCTTCGCGTCGAGGCCGACGAAGACCGCCAGCGGATAGCCGGCGACGGTGCGGTAGCTGTGGTACCGGTCGACCCCGTCGGCGCCGACATGCCGGTCCGTGCCCTGGGGCTGCGCCGCCAGCTGCCGGAGGTTCCAGGCGGGAAGCGATTCGCCGATGCTGCCGAGGAGCGCCGGGGCCCGGGCGCGGATCACCCCGTCGAGGCCGGCGAGCGCGATCACCGCATTGCCCGAGCGCAGCGATTCGTAGAAGCGCGAGAGGTAGTCGGTGTCCATCGAGAGCACGAAGACGCCGAGCAGCCGCCCGTCCGCCTCGCGCACCGCCCGCGTGAACTGGATGGTCCAGCGCCCGCTGACCCGGCCGAGCACCGGCCGGCTGATGAAAAGGAGATCGTCGGTGCGGTCGAGATGGACGCGGAAATGCTCGCGGTCCGAGAGGTCCACGGGCCGGGCCTGCGGGTCGAGGCTCGATCCCAGCATGCGCCCGTCCGGGCCGATCAGCGCGAGCTGGACATAGAGCCCGTCCGCCGTGCGGGTCTTCGCCGCCCAGTCGTGCAGCGCGAACATCTCGCGCTCGCGCAGGAAGGTCGCCTGCAGGAAGCGCAGCATCTGGTCCGCGCCCTCGACGGCGCGGATGATGTTCTGCTCCAGCCCGCGGGCCAGGTTCTCCGCCGACTGGTGCGCCGCCTCCTCGGCCTGGCGGTGAACCTCGGACAGGTGCAGCAGG
>CAZMCV010000132.1:0-11645 GCA_964564645.1 uncultured Acetobacteraceae bacterium | reverse complement strand
CTCCGCGCACTCATCACACGGACAGCTCGCTGACCTTCAAGCGATTCCCCTGGGGCGGGACCCTAGGGGCGAACGACGTCGTCCCTGTCGCGGCCGGCAAGGCAAGGCCGGGGAGAAGGTCTTCCCCCGTCGCCGCATACGGCGACCCCTCGTCTCTTCCTGCTCCTTATCGTGCCGCCGCGAGGTCCGTGCGATGGCGCTTCAGCCTCGAGGCGCGGGAAAGCGGAAGGGGAGCAGAAAAAGGAGGGTTGGGGTTCGGGGAAGGGAGTTCCCTCCCTTCCCCGATCCGCCTTGCCCGCGGAGCGCGTCCTGCCGCCAGGAGAACAGGGCCGCGCGAGGGCTTCCCCCGATGGCCCCGGGGCGGGCCCCCCGGTCAGGCGCCGAACATCGCGCGGATGGCGCCGGGATCGAGATCCTCCACCCGCGCCGGATTCCATGACGCGGCATTGTCCTTGTCCACCAGCACGCTGCGCACGCCCTCGCGGAAATCGGGATGGCGGTGCACCACCACCCGGGTCAGCGCCAGCTCCCGCTCCAGGCATTCGTCGAGCGTGGCGCCGGCGCCGCGGCGGATCAGCTCCAGCGAGACGGCGAGGCTGGTCGGCGACATCCGGCGCAGGATCGCCGCCTGCTCGGCGGCCCATGCCGTGCCCTCGGCGGCGAGCCCATCGAGGATCGCGGCGACGCTGTCCTGGCCGAAGCAGCGATCGATCGCCGCGCGCTGCGGGGCGAAGGAGGCCTCGGGCGGCGCCGCGGCGAAGCGGGCGATGGACGCGGCGGCCTCGCCTTCGAGGAGCGACGCGCGCAGCGCCACCAGGCTGTCGCGCGGGACGAAATGGTCGGCCAGGCCCGCATGCACGGCATCCGCGCCCTTCAGCCGCGCCCCGGTCAGCGCCAGCCAGGTGCCGACCGCGCCCGGCAGCCGCGGCAGGACGTAGGAGGTGCCGACATCGGGGAACAGCGCGATCGCCGTCTCCGGCATCGCCAGCATCGCATGCTCGGTGACCACGCGCGGGCCGTTATGGACGGAAAGCCCGATGCCGCCGCCCATGCAGATGCCGTCGATCAGCGACACCCAGGGCTTGGGGAAGGTCGCGATGCCGCGGTTGACGGCGTATTCCTCGGCGAAGAAGGCCTCGACGCCTTCGGTGTCGCCGGCGATCGCGAGGTCGCGGATGCGGCGGACATCGCCGCCGGCGCAGAAGGCGCGGCCGCCCGCGCCTTCGAGGATCACCAGCCGCACCGCCTGGTCGTCCTTCCAGGCGTCGATCGCCGCCTGGAAGCCGCGGATCATGGCCTGGTCGAGGGCGTTCAGCGCCTTCGGCCGGTTCATCAGCAGCGTGCCGGCCGCGCCCTCGCGGCGGGCGATGATGGTGGGCTCGGTCGTCTCCGACATCGCGGCGCGCTCCTCGTCTCGGCAGGCGGGCGCCGCCTAGCCCGGCGCGGCGCCCGCGACAACCCGAGGGGTCAGGCCACCACGAGGATGTCGGCGGCCGAGAGCGACCCGCCCTCCGCCAGCGGGAGGGTCAGCATGGCGATCCCGATCGCGGCCGCGCCGCCGGCGCCATCCGCATCCCAGCTCAGCCGCCCGCTCGAGGTGTTGAAGACGAACTGGCCCGGCCCCTTGGCGGCGGAGGCCTGGTTGTTGAAGCTGGAATGGAAATCCGCCTCGGTCAGGACGCCGAGCGGCAGCAGGCCGCCATAATCGGCGGCGGAGACGACGAGGTAGTCCACATCGCCCTGGAAATCGACGATCCGGTCCATCGCCCCGCCCGGCCCGCCGAGCAGGAACCAGTCCGCGCCGGCATCGCCCTGCAGCCGGTCCGCGCCCTCGCCGCCCGAGAGCGTGTCGCGCCCGCCGCCGCCCGCCAGCGAGTCGTTGCCGCCGGCGCCGTCCAGCCGGTTGTTGCCGCCATCGCCGCCCATGCGGTTCGCCAGGGCGTCGCCGGTGCCGTTCAGCCCGCCGAAGCCGATCACCAGATCCTCGATGCCGCCGGCGATGGTCCATTCGGCGGTCGCCGTCTCGACCGTGTCGCGCCCGCCATCGCCCGGCAGCTCGACGATCACGTCGAGCGGGCTGTCGACGATGTAGCGGTCGCCGCCCTGGCCGCCCGCGAGGAGGTCGATGCCCAGCGTGCCGTCCAGCGTGTCCGACCCCACGCCGCCCTCGAGCGTATCGTCGCCGAAGCCGCCCGAGAGGTAGTCGTTGCCCGTGCCGCCCTGGACCGAATCCTGGTCGTTCAGCCCGTAGAGCGCATCGTCGCCGCCGCCGCCCCGGACGGTGTCGTCGCCGTCGGAGCTGGCGATGGTGTCGGCGCCGGCGCCGGTGCTCAGCTGGTCCGCGCCGAAGCCGGTGAAGACGTCGTAGCGCTCGACGCCGGCGATGGTGGCGGTGTTGCCGTCGATGGTCAGCAGCGCGATCGGCCCGGCAGCGTTCAGCACGACGGGCAGGAGATTCCCCCCGCTGATCAGCGCCAGGTCGTCGCCCAGGCCGCCTTCGACCTCGGCGCCGGCGCCGATCTCGATGGTGTCGTTGCCCTCGCCGCCCAGCAGCGTGTCGCCGGCGCGGCCGATGCCGAGGAAGTCGTTGTCCGCGCCGCCATCGGCCAGGTCGGCGCCGTCCTCGCCCTCGATGTAGTCGTCGCCCGCGCCGCCGAGGAGGACATCGTCGCCCTCGTCCCCGGCCAGGAAGTCGCCGCCCTCGCCGCCCGCCAGCGTGTCGTCGCCGGCCAGCGAATACAGGAAGTCGTTGCCCGCGCCGGCGGCGACGCTGTCGTTCCCGGCGCCGGTGAAGACGAAGAGACGCTCGAAATTCTCGAACTGCGTGCCGTCGCCGAGCAGGGTGGAGACGCCGCCGCCGACCACCAGGGTGAGGTCCGCCACGGCCTCGCGCCGGTCGAGGTCGAGCGCGTCGAAGCCCTCGCCGCCATCGAGGCTGTCCACCCCGCCATGGCTGCGCACCTCGTCATCGCCCGCCCCGGCGCGCACCGTGTCGTCCTCGGTGTCGGGGGCCAGGGTGGCCTGGCCGGCGGTGATGCTGTCATCGCCGCCGCCGGCCTCGATCAGGTCGGCGCCGTCGCCGCCGACGAGGCGGTCGACGAGGTCGGTGCCGGAGATGTGGTCATCCCCGGCCCCGCCATCGGCGAAGCCGCCGGCAGCGGCGGCGTTGGCGCCGGTCGCGATGGTGTCGTTCCCGCCCTCCCCGTACAGCAGGTCATAGCCATCCGTGCCGACCCCGGCGCCGCCGCCCTGCAGCTGGTCGTCGCCGTCGCCGCCCAGCAGGTTGTCGCTCTCGGTCCCGCCCACGAGCGTGTCGGCGCCGGCGAAGCCGTAGAGCCAGTCATGCCCGCCGAAGCCGGTGACCGAATCGCCGCCGGTGTCGTTCTCGCCCGATGCGGTCTTGCTGCCGTACAGGAAATCATCCTGCTGCGTGCCCTGCACCGTGTCGCTGCCATTGGTGCCGAATTTCGTCGCCATGCTGGCGTGCTCCCGTCCGATGCGCGACACTAGTCCAGCCCGGAGACGCGCGGCAACCGCGCGCCGGCGGGATTCCTGTAACGATGTGTCCGCTCAGCCCGCGCGGCGCAGGCCCTCGGCGCAGTAGCGCTCGATCCAGGCCGTGCGGCGTCCCGATGCGCTCCAGAGGATCGGGAAGAAGCTTTCGTCCATCCGGCTGTCGCCGGTGATCTGGTAGCGGCGGTAGATGTAGCCGCCGGGCCGGTCGGAGAAGCGCGCCGCCTCGGGGACCATGTGCACGCCGATGCTGCGCCGCATGCGGTCGCCGGTCACGTTGGGGCCGGAGCCGTGCCAGGTCTCGCCGGCATGGAACACGGCCGACCCGGCGGGGACGATGACCGGCACGGGCTCGGGCGCGGGGAGGCCGGCGGCGGCGGCGGCGGCGCGCATGGGCGCGCGGTAGTCGTCCTGGCCGTGGAACGCCTCCGGGATCGGCGTCAGCGGCCAGAGATGCGAGCCCGGCGCGTATTCCAGGGTGCCGGCCTCGGGCGCCGTGTCGTCGAGCGTGACCCAGCAGGTGATGGTCTGCTGCGGGTCGAGCACGTCGAGGAAGGAGGTGTCCTGGTGGAAGGCGATGGGCTTCGTCCGCGGCGCCTTCCACCAGATCGTGTCCTGGCCGAGCCGCACGCCGGGCCAGCCGGTCAGCGCGCCGGCGATGCGGCCGATCGCCTCGGACAGCGCCAGCCTCGCCACCTCGAGATCCGCCTTCCAGGCATTGGCCATGTGGCGCGTGACATCGGGCAGGCTCATGCCCTCGCGCCAGTACCACTCGTCCGGGTAGATGCCGGTGTCGAACTTCCCGGCGAAGAGGCGGGGGAAACGCTCGCGCAGCGCCTCCACCTGCGGCATGGGGATGAGGTTCTCCACCACCAGGAAGCCCTGGGTGCGGAAGGTGTCGAGCTCGGCCGGGCCGATGGTCATGGCGCGTCTCCCGTTCAGGCGGTGCCGGCGAAGGCGGTGCGGTCGCCCTCGCCGCCGAGGATGCCGGGCAGGTCCAGCCCGTTCGCCCGCGCGCAGTCGAGGGCGATGTCGTAGCCCGCATCGGCGTGGCGCATCACGCCCGTCGCCGGGTCGTTCCACAGCACCCGCGCGATGCGGCGCGCGGCGGCCTCGGTGCCGTCGCAGAGGATGACCATGCCGGAATGCTGCGAGAAGCCGATGCCCACCCCCCCGCCATGGTGCAGCGACACCCAGGTCGCGCCCGAGGCGCAGTTCAGCAGCGCGTTCAGCAGCGGCCAGTCGGAGACGGCGTCGGAGCCGTCGCGCATCGCCTCCGTCTCGCGGTTCGGCGAGGCGACGCTGCCGCTGTCCAGGTGGTCGCGGCCGATGACGATGGGCCCGATCTCGCCGCGCGCGACCATGTCGTTGAAGGCCAGCCCGATGCGGTCGCGCTGGCCCAAGCCCACCCAGCAGATGCGCGCCGGCAGCCCCTGGAAGGCGATGCGCTTCTCCGCCATGTCGAGCCAGTGGTGCAGATGCGGGTCGTCGGGGATCAGTTCCTTGACCTTCGCATCCGTCCTGCGGATGTCCTCCGGGTCGCCCGACAGCGCGGCCCAGCGGAAGGGCCCGACGCCGCGGCAGAAGAGCGGGCGGATATAGGCCGGCACGAAGCCCGGGAAGTCGAAGGCATCGGCCACGCCCATCTCCCGCGCCATCTGGCGGATGTTGTTCCCGTAGTCGAGCGTGGGGACGCCCCTGCGCTGGAACTCCAGCATCGCGCGCACCTGCGCCGCCATCGATTCCTTCGCGGCACGCTCGACCGCCCTCGGATCGGTCTCCTTCCGCCGCGCCCATTCGTCGAGCGTCCAGCCGGCCGGCAGGTAGCCGTTCAGCGGATCATGCGCCGAGGTCTGGTCGGTGACGACATCGGGCCGGATGCCGCGCGCGACGAGGTCGGGGAAGATCTCGGCGGCGTTGCCGCGCACCGCGACCGAGATCGGCCGCCCCGCCGCATGGCTGCGCGCGATCATCGCCAGCGCCTGGTCGACATCCGGCGCCTCGGCATCCAGGTAGCGCGTCCTGAGCCGCATCTCGATCCGCGTCGCCTGGCATTCGATCGCCAGCATCGAGGCGCCGGCCATGGTCGCCGCCAGCGGCTGCGCGCCGCCCATGCCGCCGAGGCCCCCCGTCAGGATCCATTTGCCGGCCAACGATCCCGCGTAATGGCGCCGCCCGACCTCGGCGAAGGTCTCGTAGGTGCCCTGCACGATCCCCTGGCTGCCGATGTAGATCCAGGACCCCGCCGTCATCTGCCCGTACATCATCAGGCCGAGGCGATCGAGGTGGTGGAAATGCTCCCAGCTCGCCCAGGCCGGCACCAGGTTGGAATTGGCGATCAGCACCCGCGGCGCATCCGGCTGCGTGCGAAACACGCCGACCGGCTTGCCGGATTGCACCAGCAGGGTCTGGTCGTCCTCCAGCCGCTTCAGGGTCGCGACGATGCGGTCGTAGCTTTCCCAGTCGCGCGCGGCGCGGCCGATGCCGCCATAGACCACCAGCTCCTCCGGCCGCTCCGCGACCTCGGGGTCGAGGTTGTTCATCAGCATGCGCAGCGGCGCCTCCGCCTGCCAGCTCCTGGCACTCAGGGTCAGGCCGCGCGGGGCGGCGATGCGGCGGGCATTGTCGAGGCGGGTCATGCGGCGTCTTCCAGCACGGAGGGGAGGGGCAGCCCGGCGGCGGCGGTGAGCGAGCCCTCGGCCAGCAGCGCCGTCGCCGCCGCGATGTCGGGCGCCAGCAGCCGGTCCTCGGCCAGCGGGGGCACCGCCTCGCGCAGGCGGGCGATCGCCGCCTCGAGCGGGGCGGAGGAGCGCAGCGGCGCGTGGAACCCGCAGCCCTGCGCCGCGGCCAGCCATTCGATCCCGAGGATGGCGCGCGCATTCCCGAGCATCGGCAGCAGCCGCCGCGCACCATGCGCCGCCATCGACACATGGTCCTCCTGGTTCGCCGAGGTCGGCAGGCTGTCGACGCTGGCCGGGTGCGCCATCAGCCGGTTCTCGGCGACCAGCGCGGCGGCCGTCACCTGGGGGATCATGAAGCCGGAGTTCAGCCCGGGCGAGGGCGTGAGGAAGGCCGGCAGGCCGGACAGCGCCGGGTCGGTCAGCATGGCGATGCGGCGCTCGGCGAGCGATCCGACCTCGCAGACCGCCAGCGCGATCATGTCGGCCGCGAAGGCCACCGGCTCGGCGTGGAAATTGCCGCCCGACAGCGCCACCCCGTCGATGATCAGCGGGTTGTCGGAGACGCCGTTGGCCTCCGTCGCCAGGGTCGCCGCGGCCTGGCGCAGCAGGTCGAGCACCGCGCCCATCACCTGCGGCTGGCAGCGCAGGCAGTAGGGGTCCTGCACGCGCGGGTCCCCGGTGCGGTGGGAGTCGCGGATGGCGCTGCCCGCCATCAGCCCGCGCAGCGCCGCGGCGACCTCGGCCTGGCCGCGGTGGCGGCGCAGAGCGTGGATGCGCGCATCGAAGGGCGCATCCGATCCGCGCGCCGCGTCGGTCGACAGCGCCCCCGTGACCAGCGCGGCCTGCACCAGCGCCTCCGCCTCGAACAGCGCGGCCAGCGCATAGGCGGTGCTGAACTGCGTGCCGTTCAGCAGCGCCAGCCCCTCCTTGGCGGCAAGCGTGACGGGGGCGAGCCCCGCCGCGCGCAGCGCCGCCTCGGCCGGAAGCACGCCCGCCGCCTCCGTCTCGATCGCGCCGACCCCGATCATCGCCGCCGTCATGTGCGCGAGCGGCGCCAGATCCCCCGAGGCCCCGACCGAGCCCTGGCACGGCACCACCGGGACCAGGCCGCGGGCCAGCATCGCCTCCAGCAGCGCGAGGGTCTCCGGCCGGATGCCGGAGGCGCCCTGCGCCAGGCTCGCCAGCTTCAGCGCCATCATCAGCCGCGCGACCGGGCGCGGCATCGGCGCGCCGACGCCGGCCGCATGGCTCAGCACGATGTTCCGCTGCAGGGTCGCCAGGTCCCGGTCCGCGATGCGGACCGAGGCGAGCTTCCCGAAGCCGGTGTTCACGCCATAGACCGGCGCGCCCCCGGCGAGGATGCGGGCGACCGAGGCCGCGCCCTCCGCCACCGCCGGGCCCGAGGCGGGGTCGAGCGGCGGCACCGTCCCGCCGCGCCAGATCGCGCGCCATGCGGGAAGCGCGACGGCGCCCGGTGTCAGCATCGGCGCGGGGGGCGGCATGGTCGGGCTCCGGTCGCGGTCCGGCGGGATGATCCCGGAAGCGGCCGGCCTGCCGCAAGCGCCGCTTCGCATGGCGGGACCGCCCCGCCCGGGCCCGGCCCCGCCGCGCCCGCCGCGCGGGGGCGCGCGATGAAAATCCAGCCAGTGCGGGTGCCGGCGGGCGCTTTCCTGGGCGGATCGGGCGCCAGCCGGCCGATCTGCCCGGAATCCGCGCTTGCCCGCCCGTCGCTTATGTCCTGCCCTGGGGGCCCGTGGAGACGCGGGCGGCGGCGCCCCGCGCGCCGGAACCGCACCCCCCGGGTCATGCCAGGAGATCGCAGCGATGCACGCCTTCACCCGACGACAGGGCCTCGCCCTCGGCGCCGCGCTCGCCGCCGCCTCCGGCGTCCCCGAGGCCGCGGCGCAGCCGGGCACCGGCGGCGAGCTGCGCATCGGCATGACCATCGCCGACATCCCGACCGCCCGCGGGGCGCCCGACCAGGGCGGCGAGGGCATCCGCTGGATGGGCTTCACCGTCTATGACAGCCTGCTCTACTGGAACCTGACCCAGGGCGACACGATCCCGCAGCTCGTCCCCGCCCTGGCCGAGAAGCACTTCCCGAACCCCGACAACCCGAAGGAGTGGATCTTCGCGCTGCGCCGCGGGGTGAAGTTCCACGACGGCTCCGATTTCGACGCCGATGCGGTGATCTGGAACATCGAGAAGCTGAACAACCGCGACGCGCCGCAATACGACCCGCAGCAGCGGCTGACGCTGGCGTTCCGCATCCCCGGCATCAAGACCTGGCGCAAGATCGACGCCTACACGGTGGCGATCGGCAGCGACGCGCCGGACGCCTCCATCCCCGACCAGGTGGTGTTCCTGCACATCTCGAGCCCGGCGCAATGGAAGAAGCTCGGCGGGTGGGAGGCGTTCAGCCGCCAGCCCTCCGGCACCGGCCCCTTCCGCGTGCAGGAGATCGTGCCGCGCCAGCGCGCCCTGCTGGTGCGCAACGAGGGCTACTGGGACAAGGCGCGCATCCCGAAGCTCGACCGGCTGCTGCTGCTGCCGACGCCCGACGCCAACCAGCGCGTGGCCGCGCTGCTGACCGGCCAGGTGAACTTCATCGAGGCGCCGCCACCCGACGCCATCCCCCGCCTGCGTGCCTCCGGCATGCAGATCGTCACCAACCCCTATCCGCATATCTGGCCCTACATCCTGCGCACCACCGGCGAGAACACGCCGCTGTCGGATGTGCGGGTGCGGCAGGCGCTGAACCTGGCGGTGAACCGCGAGGAGGTGGTGGCGCTGCTCGGCGGCATGGCCGCGCCCGCGCAGGGCATGGTGCTGCCCGACAGCCCCTGGTTCGGCAAGCCGAGCTTCAGGATCCGCCACGACCCGGCCGAGGCGCGGCGCCTGCTGGCCGAGGCGGGCTATGGTCCGGGCAACCCGCTGAAGATCACCTTCCTGATCTCGGCGTCGGGCTCGGGCCAGATGCAGCCTTTGCCGATGAACGAGCTGGTCCAGCAGCAGATGCGCCAGGCCGGCATCGAGCTGTCCTTCGAGGTGGTGGAGTGGAACGCGATGCGCGTGCAGCGCGGCAAGGGGCCGCTCGACGCGAGCGCGCGCGGGCTGCACGCGATCAACAACTCCATGGGGACCTCCACGCCCTTCGACGCCTTCCGCCGGCACTTCAGCTGCGACGCGGCGCCGCCGCAGGGGCTGAACTGGGCCGGGGTGTGCGACCCGAAGCTGCAGGCGCTGCTGGACGAGGCGTCGCAGACCTTCGACGACGCGAAGCGCGACGCGACCGTGGCGAGGATCCACGAGCATGTGGTGGACAACGCCTATTGGCTGTTCGTGGTGCACGACGTGAACCCGCGCGCGCTGCGGCCGGAGGTGCGCGGCTTCGTCCCGGCGAAAAGCTGGTACCAGGATCTGACGCAGGTGTGGATCCAGCGGTGAGGTGGGGGGAAGAAGACACTTCTTCCCCCGTCGGACGTATACGTCCGACCCACCCATCATCGGCTTCTGGCACTGGTTCTTCGGGGGCCGGATGCCGCGCCCTCAGATCACGGCGTGCCGCACCCGCGCGGAGAGCCACTCGCTGACCAGCACGGTGCCGAGGATCAGCACGAAGATCGTCGTCACCTGCGGCCAGGCCAGGATGTTGATCGAGGCCTGCAACTGCATCCCGATGCCGCCCGCGCCGACCAGGCCGAGCACCGTCGCCTCGCGGATGTTGATGTCCCAGCGGAAGACGGTGATGCCGGCGAAGGCGGGCAGCACCTGCGGAACGATGCCCCAGCCCAGCACCTGCGCCGGGCTCGCCCCGGTGGCCGAGACGGCCTCGACCTGCGCCGCGTCGATCTCCTCGATCGCCTCGTAGAGCAGCTTGGCGATGAAGCCGATGGAGCGCAGCGCGATCGCCAGGATCCCCGCCAGCATCCCCGGCCCCAGCACGATCACCAGCACCAGCGCCCAGATCAGCGAGTTGATGGAGCGGCTGGCGACGATGACGAACAGCACCACGGGCCGGACCAGCGCGCGGCTCGGCGTGGTGTTGTGCGCCGCCAGGAAGGCCAGCGGCGCGCCGATGACGATCGCCAGCGCCGTGCCCAGGGTCGCGATGTTGATCGTGTCCCAGAGCGGCTTCCAGAGCTGCCCGGCATAGGACCAGCGCGGCGGCAGCATCCGCCCGACCAGGTCCGCCCCCTGGGTCGGCGCGTCCCAGACGAAAGCCCAGATGGTGCGGTTGGAGATGTAGTCGAAGCAGGCCAGCGTCACCGCGACCGCGGCGAGCCAGCCGGCCCAGACCGCGAGGTCGCCGCGCGGCGTCCGCCGCCGCCATTCCGGCACCCCGTCGGCGCCCAGGCTCACCGGCATGTCACTGCACCGCCCGCCGGATCCAGCCGCTGGCATATTCGCAGGCCAGCACGATCAGGATGATGATGATCAGCACCGCGGCCGCGGTGTCGAACTCGTAGCGGTCGAAGGCGGTGTTCAGCGTGTCGCCGATGCCGCCCGCCCCGACCAGCCCGAGCACCGCGCTCTCCCGGAAGTTGATGTCGAGCCGGTAGGCGGAAAGCCCGATCAGCCGCGGCCGCACCTGCGGCAGCACCCCCCAGGCCAGCAGCTGGAACCAGGAGGCGCCGGTGGCGCGCACCGCCTCGGCCTGCTCGGCGGCGATGTCCTCGATGTCCTCGGCCAGCAGCTTGGCCATGAAGCCGATGGTCGCAAACGCCAAGGTCAGCATCCCCGCCAGCGGCCCGAAGCCCAGCATGGCGACGAAGACGATGGCGATGATGATCTCCTGGAAGGTCCGGCTGACCGCGACGATGCCGCGGCAGAGCAGGTAGATGGGCAGCGGCGCCAGGTTGCGCGCCGCGCCCAGCGCCACCGGGATCGACAGCGCGATGCCGAGCACGGTCGCGACCACCGTCATGGTCAGGCTCTCGAGCAGCCCTTCCAGGATGTCCTCGCGCTTCGAGACGAAATCGGGCGGGAAGAAGCCGCCGAGGAAGCGCAGGCCGCGCTCCAGCCCCTCCGCCGCGCGCGCCCAGTTCACCTCGACGCTGCCGACCGCGAGCACCGCGTAGAGCAGCGCGCCGAGATAGATCGCCCAGCGCAGCCAGGGCGAGGCGACCAGCGGCGGCGGGCGCCAGGCGCGGGCCGCGGACTCGGCGTCGAAGGCGGGCGCGGCGACGTTCACGGGACCGTCTCGGCCTCCTCGGCGCGGATGGTCCGCGACCAGTCCTCCTCGCCATAGATCGCCGTCAGCTCCGCCGTGCCGAGCGCGGCGGCGGTGCCGTCGAAGACGATGCGCCCGGCGCGCAGCCCGACGATGCGCTGCGCGAATTCCTGGGCCAGCGCCACGTCGTGGATGTTGACGATGGCGGCCAGCCCCCGCTCCCCGCAGAGCTCGACCAGCAGGCGCATGATCTGGCGGCTGGTGCGCGGGTCGAGGCT
>CAZMCV010000131.1:0-11714 GCA_964564645.1 uncultured Acetobacteraceae bacterium | reverse complement strand
GCGGGCGCGGCGGCGCGCGGCGGGGAGGCGAGGTCGTTCATCGGCTGCGGCTCTCCAGGCGTTCCGTGGCCGGCATGCCGCGCACATCCCAGACGAGGCCGATCGCCTCGGCGCCGCGGATGATCCAGCCGGAGGGGTCGAGTTGCCACCAGGCGAGCGCGGTGGTCGCCGAGGCGGGAAAGGCGTGGTGGTTGTTGTGCCAGGCGCCGCCGAGCGTCGGCAGCGCCAGCAACCCGATGTTCCGGCTGCCATCGCGCGAGCGCCAGGGCCGCGTCCCGACCAGGTGGCAGAGCGAGTTCACGCTCCAGGTCAGGTGGTGCACGACGAAGACGCGCAGCAGCCCGCCCCAGAGCAGCCCCTCCAGCGCCCCATAGGCGGTGCCCGAGGCGGCGAGGCCGATCAGTGCGGGGATCGCGAGGCCGAGGCCGAACCAGGTCAGGTAGAGCCGGTGCGCCAGCATGGTGGACTGGTCGCGCACGAGGTCCGGCGCCTCGCGGCCCGCCTCGTAGCGGTGCTCCTCGAACAGCCAGCCGACATGGGAGCGCCAGATGCGCGTCGCCAGCCCGCCCTCGCCGGCCAGCGGGGTGTGCGGATCCTTCTCGGTATCGGCATGGCGGTGATGCATCCGGTGCGTCGCCGCCCAGAACATCACCGGCCCCTGCCCGGCCATCGACCCCGCGATGCCGAGCGCGAGCCGCACCGGCTTGCCGCATTTGAAGGCGCGGTGCGAGAAGTAGCGGTGCAGCCCGACCTCCACCCCGGCCATGGTGACCAGGTAGAAGGCGACGAAGAGCGCCACCGCGACGGCGGACACCCCGTGGACGAGGGCGAGGCCGAGGGCGGCGATGGCGCCGAGCGTCGGCAGCGCCACCATCGCCGCCGCGATGGCTCGGGCGGCGCGGTCGGGCGCGGCCGGGGCGCCCGGGGCGGCGGCGCTGTGGCCGCTCACGACACCAGCTCCGCGCCGGCGTTCCGCCTTGCCGCGTAGTCCCTTGCGCATTGGTGGCGGCGGAGCTTGCCGCTCGAGGTGCGCGGGATCTCGCCGGGGCCGAGGAACACCACCTCGTGCACCGTCACCGCGAAGCCGCGCGCGACCGCGGCGGTGATCGCCATGCGCAGGCCCGAGAGATCCTCGGCCGGCCCGGGGCGCCGGCGCAGCTCCACCGCGAGGACCACGCGCTCGCGCCCGTCGATGTCGGCGCCGAAGGCGGCGATGGCGCCGCGGCGCATGCGCTCATCCTCGATGCCGCGCACCGTCGCCTCGATGTCCTCGGGGTGCAGGTTGCGGCCGGCGACGATGATCAGGTCCTTGATGCGGCCGGTGACGGTCAGCTCCCCGTCCGGCTCCATCACGCCGAGGTCGCCGGTGCGCAGCCAGGGCCCGGTCCCATCGGCCAGGCACGCGCCGAAATCGGCCTGCGTGCGCGCCGGATCGCCCCAGTAGCCCTGCGCGATGGAGGGGCCGGCGGCCCAGATCTCGCCCTCGGCCCCGTCGGGCAGGGGCGCGCGGGTCTCGGGGTCGACGATGCGCACGTCGTGGCCATCCATCACATGGCCGCAGGTGGGGCGGCCGATGGCGGCGACCGCTTCGGCCTCGCTGCGCTGGTCGCCGGTGCCGACCAGGCGGCCGGTGATCATCAGGGTGGTCTCGGCCATGCCGTAGCAGGGGGCGAAGGCCTCGGCGCGGAAGCCGCAGGGGCCGAAGCGGCGCTTGAAGCGCTGCAGCAGGTCGTCGGAGATCGGCTCCGCGCCGACGAAGGCGCATTCCCAGCTCGAGAGGTCGAGGGCGGCGATGTCCTCGTCCGTCGCCGCCTCGAGGCAGAGGTCGAAGCCGAAGGGCGGGCCGCCGCTGACGGTCGCGCGGAAGGCGTCGATCGCGCGCAGCCAGCGCAGCGGCCGCTGCGTGACGTGCAGCGGGGAGAGGACCAGCGTGGTCAGGGCGGAATAGGGCGATTGCAGGATGCCCGCGACCAGGCCCATGTCGTGGAAGGGCGGCAGCCAGGTGACCAGGCGGCCGCCGCGCCCGACGCCGAAGCGGCGCGATTGCTGCTCGAGATTGGCGACCAGGTTGCCATGGGTGAGCATGACGCCCTTCGGCCGCCCGGTGGAGCCCGAGGTGTATTGCAGCACGGCCAGCGCCGCCGCGTCGGGCGCGGCCGCGGTCCAGGCCGGCCCGCCCGCATCCTCCGCGGCCCCGCCGAGGACGATCTGCGGCAGGGCGCCGAGGAAGCCGTCGGCACGGGCGTGCTCGGTGACGATGTCGCAGGTCCGCCGGTCGGTCAGGATCGCCGCGGCGCCGCAATCGCGGGCGATGGCGGCCAGCGTGTCGGTCAGCCGCCGGGCGCGCGGCGGGAAGGTCGGCACCGCGACCACGCCGGCATAGAAGCAGCCGAACAGCGCGGCGATGTAGTCGAAGCCCGGCTGCAGCACGAGCACGGCGCGGTCGCCCGGCCGCAGGCGCTCCGCCAGCCGGTGCGCCAGGCGGGCGGCGCGGCGGTCGAGATCGCCATAGCTCATCCGCTCCATCGCGCCCTCGCCGGCCGGCAGGTGGGCGTGGCAGAGCGCATCCCCCTCATGCCGCGCCCGATGGCGCAAGGCCTCGACGATCGAGGCGACCGGCAGGGGGCCGTCGGGCAGTGGCGAGGGCGGGCGCGCGGGGCGCTGGGGCACGGCGCCGGGCCGGGCAAGGGCTACCATCTCTCCCGACATGCTGTCCCCGGGTCCTGGCGGTTCATCGGCTTCGCCGCGGTGTCGCGGTGCGAACGATCCCGCCCGTTTGGGCAGGCGAACCCGTTCCCCCGCATAGGTTGAACATAAACGGGAAATGAAGGCGCCGCATAGGCGGGTGGGACGAAGTTAACGAAATGATACCGCGACCGCCGGATGCCACCGGGCTGCGCCCCATCCGGTCCGGAGGGGCGAGGGGTCCCGGTCGATGGGCGATGGCTGGCGGGCTCGGCGGGGACGGGCCCGCGGCGGCGGGCGCCCCCGGGATCGGTGGACGGGTCGGGCCTGCGACGGAGAGCCCTTTGCGGTCCTCGGGGATTCCTCCCCGGATCCCGGGCCTAAGGGCATTCCTTCACGAACGCTCAGCGCCGGCTGGCCGCCTCCGCCCGGCCGCGGAACAGATCCGCGATGCCGGTGATGACGTCGCCGAATTCGCGCTGCCGCCCGGTGTCGATCGAAACCGTCGCGGTCACGCCCGCGCGGAGCGCCGGCTCGCCCGCGAAGGGCAGCAGCCGGATCCGCACCGGCAGGCGCTGCACGACCTTCACCCAATTGCCGGAGGCGTTCTGCGGCGGGAGGATGGCGAACTCCGCCCCCGTCGCCGGGCTGATGCTCTCGACCTCGCCCACCCAGGTCACGTCCGGATAGATGTCGAGCGCCACATCCACCTGCTGGCCGACCGCGATATGGGTCAGGGTGGTCTCCTTGAGGTTCGCCTCCACCCAGGGGCGGCGGTCGGAGACCAGGGCGAAGACCGGGGTCGCGGGCTTGAGCTGCTCGCCCACCTGCAGGCGCATGTTCACCACCGTCCCCGCCATGGGCGCGGTGATGGTGGTGCGCGCGAGGTCGAGCGCGGCGCGGTCGCGGTCGGCGACCCGCTCGCGCACCGTCGGGTGGTCGTCCACCGGCAGCTCGGGGTCGCCCTTCAGTGTGGTCAGCAGCCGCGCCAGGCGCTGGCGCAGGACGTTGATGCGCTCGCGCGCCACCTGCGCCTCGTTCTGCGTCTCCTCCATGCGCGTCGCCGGCGCGTAGCCGCGCTGGTTCAGCTCCTGCTGGCGGCGGAACTGGCGCATCAGGTAGTCGGCGCGGTGCTCGAGCTCGCCGAGCTCGGAGAGCGTCTCGCGGTAGGTGGCGCGCGCGGTCTCGACCAGGGTGCGGGCCGCGTCGAGCTCGGCCTCGGCCTTGGCGAGGGCGAGGCGATAGGGCTCGGGGTCGATCCGCAGCAGCAGGCCGCCGGCCGGGACATGCGCGTGGTCATGCACCGCGACCTCGACCACCCGCCCGGCGACCTCCGGGGCGACCTGGACGATGTGCGCCTTCACATAGGCATTCTCGGTGGTGATGTAGCGCCCGCCGCGCTGCCAGATCACCAGCGCGGCGGCGCCGACGAGCAGCGGGACGCCGACCAGCAGCAGCAGCCGCAGCAGGCCCCGCTGGCCGCCCGGCCTCGCCGGCGCGCTCATGGCGCGGCCCCCGCGCCGGCGGCCGGCCGGGCTTGCGGGCGGTCCTCCGCCTCCGCGGACGCCCCCTCGCGGGCGGGCAGCAGCGGCGCGCGCGGCGCCATGGACTGGAGCTGCGTCTTCACCCGCTCGAGCATCTCCGCCAGCGCCTCGCGCTCGCCGGGGCGCAGCAGAGCGGTCGCGTCGTCGAGCATCTCGGCGGCGATGCGGCCCATCTCGGCCTGCACCGTCTCGGCCTCCGGCGTCAGGTGCAGCCGCTTGACCCGCCGGTCGGCCGGGTCGGCGCGGCGCTGCACCCAGTTCTTCTGCTCCAGCCGGTCGATCATGCGCCCGGCGGTGGCGCGCTCCACCTCCAGCATCTCGGCCAGCTCGGACTGGCTGATGCCGGGGCGGCGGTAGAGCAGGCTGAGCACCAGCCATTGCGAACGGGTCAGCCCGAGCCGCCGCACCCGCCGGTCGAAGGCGGAGCGCATCATCCGGGCGACGTCGGAGATCAGGAAGCCGATGTAGCGGCGGTCATCGACGGCGGACACCAGTGTGGTTTCCTCGGGGCGCATCCTCGGGGCCCGCGATCCGGCGCCTTCCCCCGCCGGCGACCCGCCCGGCGCCCTGCCGGGCGGCCGCGGATCGCGCATGGAGCGGGGCGATGGGACCGGGCTCGCCAGGCTTTGTTGCCTAGGTCATTATCACCGTGGCTATTTTCGTCAAGGTTACGGAACCCCATGGATGCGGCCGACCCGCCCTCGCCGTCGCGGCCTCGCCGAGGTCTGATCGCCCCCCCACCCGCGCCCGGGCGGGGCGGGGCGATGCGGGGTCGCGCGCCATGCGGGAGGCAGCCCGGTGTCTGACCGGCCCGAGATCCTCGAGCTCTCGCTCGCCCGGCGCATCCTGATCCTCGCCGCCGTGGTGATGGGCTCGACCCTCTACGCGACCACGCTGCTCGTCGCCTCGACCCTGCTGCCGCAGATGCAGGGCAGCTTCGCCGCGACGCCGGACGAGATCGCCTGGACCACCACCTTCAACATCCTGGCCACCGCCATCGTCACGCCGATGACCGGCTTCCTCGTGGCGCGGTTCGGGCGGCGGCGGACCATGCTGTGGTCGGTCTGCCTCTTCACCATCGCCACCTGGTTCTGCGGCCAGGCGGAGACGCTGGAGGGGATCGTGTTCTGGCGCATCGTGCAGGGCGGCACCGGCGCGCCGGTCGTGCCCCTGTCGAATGCCATCGTGATCGACAGCTTCCCGCGCCGCCAGGCTGGCCTCGTCAGCTCGATCTTCGGGATGACGGTGGTGCTCGGCCCGGTCGCCGGCCCGGCCTTCGGCGGCATGCTGGCCGAGCTCTACAATTGGCGCTGGGCCTTCTACATGATCGTCCCCGCCGGGATGCTCGCGGCCCTCGTGCAATGGCTGGTGCTGCCGCCCGATCCGCCGCCCGGCCAGGCGGTGAAGCTCGACTGGACCGGCTTCCTGGCGCTGACCGTCTGCATCGGCTGCATCCAGCTCGTGCTGTCGCGCGGCCAGCGGCTCGACTGGTACGAATCGAGCGAGATCATCGTCGAGACGGTGATCGCGGCGCTGGCCTTCTGGGTCTTCCTCGCCCACAGCCTGACCGCCGAGCGGCCCTTCCTGAACCTGCGGCTGCTGCTCGACCGCAATTACGCGATCGGGATGGTGCTGGTCTTCCTGTACGGCATGGTGAACTTCACGCCGATCGTGCTGCTGCCGACCCTGCTGCAGCAATATGCCGGCTATCCGGACAGCATCATCGGCATCATCGTCGCCTGGCGCGGCGTCGGCGGCGTGATCGGCTTCGGCAGCGCGCTGCTGATCGGCCGGCTCGACCCGCGCCTCGGCATGGCGATCGGCTTCGGGCTGATGGCGCTGTCCGGCCTCTGGCTGATGACGCTCGACCTCAATGTCGGGACGCAGGTGCTGCTGCTGAACTCCATGCTCCAGGGGATCGCCGTCGGCATCGTCTGGGTGCCGCTGACGGTGCTGACCTTCGCGACGCTGGACAGCCGCTACACCGCCGAGGGGATGTCGGTCTTCCACCTGCTGCGCAACATCGGGTCGAGCTTCTTCATCTCGCTCAGCGTCGCCGAGATCGTCCGCTCGACCACCGCCAATTACAGCCGGATGACCGAGATGATCTCGCCCTTCAACCGGGCGCTGGCGGTGCCCGACCTCGCGGGCGGGTGGAGCGCGGAGACCCTGCAGGGCCTGGCGCGGCTGTCGCGCGAGATCAGCCGCCAGGCGGCGATGATCGGCTACCTCAACGCCTTCGGTCTCTACACGGCCGCCTCCGGCGTGGCGATCCTGCTGCTGTTGCTGGCGCGCGGGCGGCCGCGCTGACCGCGGCGGCGGGCGCCGCCCCGCGGGCCGTCCGCGCCACGGCGGGCGGCGAAGCGCATGGAGACTCCGTGCCTGATGGGGTCGTGAATTCCCCCGCTGGCGCCGGTGAGGAATGGTCCGCTTGAGCGCCGTGCTTGGCGCGAACAGTCCGGGCCCCCGCCATGCGCATTGCCGAACCGCCGAGCCGCGAGACCATTCCAGCAGAGCCGCCGGCGGGATCCGACCGGGACCCGGTGGGCAGTGGCGTGCCGCCGTCCCGGCCCGGGGGAGCGGGTCCGGATGCGCTCGACGACGACGCCCTGCTGCGGTTCCACCGCGACGGCTTCGTCGCCCTGCCCGGCCTGGCCGGTCCCGAGGAGGTGGCGGCGCTCCGCGAGGCCTATGACCGGCTGTTCGAGCGCCGGGCGGGATGGGAGCGCGGCGCCTTCTTCGACATGCTGTCGGGCGAGGAGCAGGGGGCGACGCCGGAATTCCGCCTGCCGCAGATCGCCTGGCCGTCGCGCGACGAGCCCGCCCTCGCGGCGACCCCGCTGCGCCAGGCCGCGCTCGGGGTGGCGCGGCGGATCCTCGGCGCGCGGGCGGAGCTGGTCTGGGAGTTCGCGATCTGCAAGCCCGCGCAGATCGGCGCGGCAACGCCCTGGCACCAGGACGAGGCCTCCTTCACCCTCGGCACGCCCTACCGCACCGCGCTCTCGATCTGGGTCCCGCTGCAGGACACCGACCGGGACAATGGCTGCCTGCTCTACCTGCCGCGGAGCCACCAGGGCCGGCTGCTGCCGCATGAGAGCGTCGATGGCAGCCGCCGCCGCGCCCATGCGCTGCGGGCCGTGGTCGACGCCGCCGAGGTCGAGGCACGGGCGGTGGCCGCGCCGCTGCGCGCCGGCGACGCGGTGCTGCACCATTCGCGCACCCTGCACGGCGCCGGCGCCAACCGGACCGGTGGGCCCCGCCGCTCCCTGACCCTGGAGTTCGCGGTCAAGGACCCGGCCGAGACGCTGCGCCGGGATTTCCCGTGGAACCAGGGCAAGCGCACCGGCCGCGACGAGCGGGAATGGCGGGCCATGCCGCTGCGCGAGAAGCTGCTGACCCGCCTGCGCCAGGGCCGCGCCCGCCTCGGCTTCTGATCACCACGGCCCGATGGGGTCACCCGGCGCCTGGGGGCGCGCCGGCCGCCCGGCCCGGGTCAGGCGGGCGCGCCGAGCCGGTCCAGCAGCGCCTCGATCCGCGCCGCGTCGTCGGGCGCCGACCGGATCACGAGGGTCGCCCCGCCCGCGGCCGGCTCGATCGCGGCGCAGCGCCGCTCGAGCGGCGCCTCCCGGACCAGGGATTCCAGGGCGAGCTTCGCGGCCTCGGCATCCGCGAAATGCCGGCGGACCGGCCGGTCGGCCGCCCCCGGCGCGGCGTCGCCCCCCCCGGGCCCGTCCAGCATGCCTTCGACGGGCACCGCCCGGGCGCCCTGGGTGCTCGTCGCCGCCGAGGGATCGCTGGCCGGGAAGGTGGCCTCGACCGCGGTATCGAGGGAGCGCTCCGCGCCCCGCGTCGGCTGCGGCGTCGTGGCGTTCGGCTTCGGGTCGGGCATGGTGCGCAATCCTCCTGCGGGACAAGGTCACGCAGGCAACGCGCATCCGCCGCGCCGGGTTCGCCCGAGGGTCGGGCCGCGGCGCCCGGCGGTCAGCCGGGCAGGCGCGCCTCGCGGAACAGCCCGAGCTTCTCCTGCGCCGCGCGGTCGGAATAGGCGAAGAGCACGAGCCGCGTCGTCGCACGCAGCCGCAGCGCGTGCCAGGAGGGCAGGACGAGCAGGTCGCGCTCCTCGAGCGGGAAGGCCTGCCCCTCGACCTCGGCGGTGCCGCTTCCTTCGACCACGACGAAGACCGCGCCATCCGTGGCGCGGCGCGGCAGGGTCTCGAAGCCGGCGGGCAGGTGGCGGACATGGGCGGCGATGGTCGGCATCACCGGCCCGCCATCGGCCGGGTTCACGAACTCCATCGCATGGCCGAGATGCGGGTCGGGCGGCTCGGCCGCGGCGAGCGCGAGCAGGCTCTCGCGCCATTCGGCATGGGGGTAGTGGAACAGCGGCTGGTGCGCCGGCCGGCGGTCCGCGGCGGTGCCGCGCAGCGGGCGGAGGTTGCGGCCGTAGCGGCGCAGGCTGTCGCCGGGGGCGAGGGTCTCGTCATGCGCGGCGGTCTCCAGCCGCTCGGCGAAGGAGGCCTCGTAGAAGCGCACGGTCGGGATATCGAGGCCGTCGAGCCAGATCATCGGCGCGGCGCTGCCATTGCCGTGGTCGTGCCACTGCCAGTTGGGGGTGAGGACCAGGTCGAAGGGGCGCATCACCGCCTTCTCCCCGTCCACCGCGGTGTAGGCGCCGTCGCCCTCCATCACGAAGCGGAGCGCCGACTGGGTGTGGCGATGGCAGGGCGCGACCTCGCCGGGGAGGATGAGCTGGAGGCCCGCGTAGAGGCTCGGCACGATCGCGGAGGTGCCGGGGAGGCCGGGATTCTCGAGGATCAGCACCCGGCGTTCCGCCTGCTCGGCGCTGATCAGGTCGCCCGCGCGCAGCAGGTAGTCGCGCGCCGGGGCATAGGGCCAGCGATGCGGCCGCGCGGCGGAGCGGGGGGTGGGGGTGACAAGGGCCGAGAGCACCTCCCACAGCGGAAAGAGGCTGTGCGGCCGCATCTCGGCATAGAGCGCCTGCAGGCGGGCCTTCGGGTCGTTGACGATGCCGTCCATGGCGGGGCGTCCCTGTCCTGTCCGGCGGAGCGTAGGGTGGGCGCCGCGCGGCGTGAATGCGCGAAGGGGGTTCCGCCTGGGCCGCATGCGGGGTAAGAGGATGGCGGGGACCCGTAGCTCAGCTGGATAGAGCGTTGCCCTCCGAAGGCAAAGGTCGTACGTTCGAATCGTATCGGGTCCGCCATCCTCTTCGCGTCCGACGGTCAGGCTCGGCCTGGGACATTGTCCCCGGGGCCGCCCCGCGGCGCTGATCCGGCCCCCTCAATCACCCTCCTCGCCCCGGGTCCGGCGCAGCAGCGCGCCGAGCCGTGGCGCCGCCGCGCGCCTCGCCGCCCGCTCGATCGCGCGGTAGTCGGCGACCAGGATCCGCCCCGCCTCGGTCAGCCGGGCGCCGCCGCCCCGCTGGCCGCCCGTGCTCGCGGCCACGACCGGCTCGCCGACCAGCCCGTTGAGTGCATCCACGAGATCCCAGGCGCGCCGGTAGCTCATGCCCAGCGCCCGCCCCGCCGCGGAGATCGATCCCTCGCGGTCGATCGCCTCCAGCAGCCCGATCTTGCCCGGGCCGATCCGCCCCCGGGGCAGGTCGATGCGCAGGCTCAGCCCGCCCCTCGCCGCCTCCCGCGACGGCCGGGCGCGCTCAGGCCGCTTCGGGATCGCGCCCATCGCGCCCTCCCCTCCGCGGGGGCGGCCAGGCGGGGGCGGTCTCCGCCGGCGCCGCGTCGGCGATGACCCGGTGGTCGAAGGTCACCGCCTTCACCAGCGCCCACAGCGCCATGCCCGCGCGCAGCCCCAGCCGCGCCACGCTGTCGCGCGTCACGCGCGCGAGCAGCATCGTCGGCCCGGCCGCCAGGCGGAGGAACACCTCGGCCGGCTCGGTGCCCTCCTCGAGGCCGGCGAGCGTCACCGGCAGGATGTTCCGGGTCGAGATCCCGCGCGGCTCCACCACGGCCACCGCCACGTCGCGCGCGCGCACCCGCACCCGCAGCCGCGTGCCGGGCGGGCCGGGGCGCGCGGTGGTGACCAGCACCCCGCCCGCGAAGCCGAGCGTCGCCAGCCCCTCCGCCACCGACCGCACGGTGCAGGCGACCAGCACGCCCGCATCGCGGCGCGCCGCCAGCGGCAGATCCGTGCGCGCCGTCAGCGCCTCGACCGTGCCCTCGGCCAGCACGCGCCCGGCCTCGAGCAGCACCAGGCGGTCCGCCAGGGCGTCCACCTCCTCCAGCGCATGGGTCACGTAGAGGACGGGGATGCGCGCGACCGCGCGCAGCCGCGCGAGGAAGGGCAGCACCTCCGCCCGCCGCGCCGCGTCCAGCGCGGCGAGCGGCTCGTCCATCAGCAGCAGCCTCGGGCGGGAGAGCAGCGCGCGGCCGAGGGCGACGCGCTGCCGCTCCCCGCCCGACAGGCCGCCCGGGCGACGCGGCAGCAGCGGCGCGAGGCCGAGCAGCGCCACCACCTCCTCGAGACCGGGCCCCGTCGCGTCGCGCGGCGCGCGCCGCAGCCCGTAGCGCAGGTTGGTCTCGACGCTGAGATGCGGGAACAGGCGCGCATCCTGGAAGACCAGGCCGCAGCGCCGGCGCTCCGGCGGCAGGGCGATGCGCCGTGCCGTGTCCAGCAGCACCGCGCCCTCCAGCGCGACGCGCCCCGCCTGCGGCCGCAGCAGCCCCGCCACCGCGGCAAGGATGGTGGACTTGCCGCAGCCCGAGGGGCCGAACAGCGCGGTCACGCCATCCGCCGGCGCGGTGAAGCTTGCCTCGATGGCGAAGCCGTCGCGCCCGAAGCGATGGCGGATCGCGACCTCCAGCATCAGCCGCGCCCCAGCAGGCGATGCATGTGGCGCGCGATCACCTCGGCCAGCAGCAGGAAGCCGATCGCCAGGGTGAAGGAGACCAGGGCGAGGCGCGCCGCCACCGCCTCGCCGCCCGGCGTCTGCGTCGCGCTGTAGATCGCCAGCGGCAGGGTCTGGGTCTGGCCGGGGATGTTGGAGGCGAAGGTGATGACCGCGCCGAACTCGCCGAGGCCGGCGGCGAAGGCGGTGACGGCGCCGGCGAGGATGCCCGGCGACATCAGCGGCAGCGTCACGGTGGCGAAGCGATCGAGCGGCCCGGCGCCCAGCGTGCGCGCCGCCGCCTCCAGCCCCTGGTCCACATTCTCGAGGCCGAGCCGCACCGAGCGCACGATCAGCGGGAAGGACATCACCGCGGTGGCCAGCGCGGCGCCGTCGGTGGTGAAGACCAGGCGCACCCCGAACCACTCGTGCAGCGGCGCGCCGATCGGGCCGCGGATGCCGAACAGCATCAGCAGCCCCCAGCCGACCACCACGGGCGGCACCACGAGCGGCAAATGCACCAGCGCATCCAGCAGCGACCGCCCGGGGAAGCGCCCGCGCGCCAGCACCCAGGCGATGGCGATGGCCGGCAGCAGCGAGAGCATCACCGAACGGGTCGCGAC
>CAZMCV010000130.1:0-11745 GCA_964564645.1 uncultured Acetobacteraceae bacterium | reverse complement strand
GCGGCTTCGGCTTCGCCGAGGAGTACGACGTGGAGCGCAAGTTCCGCGAGGCGCGGCTGTACCAGGTGGCGCCGATCAGCACGAACCTGATCCTCAGCTATGTCGGCGAGCACGTGCTCGGGATGCCGCGGAGCTATTGAGAGCCTTCTTCTTTCGCTGAAGAAGGGACAGCAAATGCAGTGAGCGGCATTTCGACGCGCTGCAGCGGAAGTGTGAGAGGCGGGTAGGTTCGAAGACTAATGTCGATGTCTGTATCGTGAACTTCACGCGTGCCCTGAATAATCATTGCCTCGGTGGCAAAGGGATTTTGCTGGGCAACTGTCACCCGCGCTCCCAGCCGTCGTCCAAGTGTCGTGCGCAGCACTCCCCAAAGCTCTCCAAGGCGTTGAGGGATCTCCTGCACGTCTTCGGCACGAAGACGATTGTTGCCATGAACAATTTGTCGCGTCCTCCAGAGTGCCCGAGCGACTTCTGGCGTTAGGCCCCCGACACTAGTTAAAAATTCTTGAATGCGAGCTCCAGCCACTGATCGAAGAGTCGGCCGGCTACATACAGGACAGTTTGGAATGTCATGACCGCAGTCCGCGCGATATGGTAAGCGCACGGCTTCCGTGGATTCGGTGATTAATAGTTCAAGGGCAATCCAAAGCGCGATAAACCGCTCAACATCGCTGTTCTTAGCCGCACCCATAGCATACCAGCGAAGCGCCGCGCGTATTTTGTCAGGAAGAGAAGCAAAGTCAGGAATTTTGTCAAATCGAATCGGATCTTTCATGTGGAAGTTGGATTGCCTAGATTTTGGCGTTGAATATGAAATGTATTCATAAAATTCACGTATATCTCCTGCTTTTACGGGTTGTGAAAGGTCAAGAAGTGAGGCGCGGTATGCTCTTACTGGATAATCCCAGATGAATGAAAGCTGGTCTATTGCCTCCTCGATGTAAATTTCGGCCCCTCGCATGATTTCTTCGGACGAATTCGGGCCTTCATAATACATCTCACATCGGGCTGGAGCAGCGTTTACGGTCAACTTCCAATCATTAAGCGGCGCATTCGGTGAGACGTTTACATGCAAATTGTCACTTACATTAATAGAAAGCACACTATCAAAGATCGGCCTTCTATTGCCAAACTGTTTCGGTAAGCCTCCTGGTTCATCTGGCCCCTCTATGATTTCGAGCGCCATAGGAGTCTTTACATAAACGCATACTTGCCAGAAGCGATTTGAGGTTGTTGCCAAGGTGCAGCTCTTTGCTTACCAGCCCAACGAAGCGAAGCCGATTATACCTTCGAGCGGATAAAGTCCCAAATCCGAACGCCAAGGAGCACCGTCCGAACAGCGGGGACCAAATGGTCGACTCTTGGTGCTGAGTTACGTGCGCGCGCACGCGATGAGTTCGGGCGAGCCCTCAGGCTGGCGCGAGCGATACCTCCCGCACCCTCGGCGCGATGTCGCGCATGAACAGCCGGATCGCGCGCTCCGAGAAATCCGCCGGCATCGGCCCGGTCCGGAAGCGGACCATCACGCCGCCGATGCCGGTCCTGGCCAAGTCGACGAAATCCTCCGCCATGCTCTCCGGCGCGCCGCACAGCACGGGCAGCACGCCCTGCGCGTTCGACTTGGCGACCATCGCCTCGAAGGCCGAGGATTGCGCGGCGCGGTAGGTCTGCATCTGGTGGAAATAGGGCAGGCCGACCTCGTGCGCCTCCGCGTCCGTCGGGGCCAGGACGATGGTGCGCGCGATCCAGCTCTCCGCCAGCGCGCGCTCGATCGCCTCCCGGCCGATCCCCGCCTCCCTCGCCGCCTCGCGGTAGATCCCGACGCTCCGCGCCGCCCCCTTGGCCGTCGCCGCGCCCATCAGCACCGGCCGCCCCAGCCGCGCCATGGCGGCGATCGAGGCCTCGGACGCCACGCTCCGCAGCAGGGTCGGGTGCGGCTTGGTGAAGGGGCGCGGGCGCAGCATCGGGATCTCGAAATCCCAGTACTTGCCGGAATGGCGCACCTGCTCCTGGTGCCAGCATTTCAGCAGGATCTGCTCGATCTCCTCGAACCGCTCCTGCGCGCTGTCGGGGTCGATCTGGTAGCCGGTATATTCGTGCAGGTTCACCATGCTGCCGCGGCCCAGCCCCACGATCAGCCGCCCCTTGGTCAGGTTGTCGAGCAGCGAGATCTGCTCGGCCATGCGCAGCGGGTGATACAGCGAAGTCTGCAGCACGGCGAAGCCGATGCGGATGCGGCGGGTCGCCATGGCCAGCGCGCCGGCGAAGGTCGGCGGGTCGACATAGACGCAATTGCCGTCGAAATGGTGCTCGACTAGGAAGACGGCATCCATGCCCTCCGCCTCCGCGAGCTGCGCCTCGGCGATCGCCTCGTCGATCACCGTGCCGTCGCCCGCGGGGTCGCGGGATTCGGGGAAGAGGAAGACGCCGAGCTTCATGCCATGCTCCCGCTGCTGCCGGCCCGCCCCTCCTGGGCCATGGGAAGGGGGCGATGCAAGGGCGGTGCCGCGCGGAGGGTATCTGGCCGCCTTCCCGCCCGCCCGCTAGCATCTTCCCCAACGCATCGCAGGACGCCGCGCCCAGGCGGCATCGGGACACCGCCGCATGACCACCGGATCGAAGCCCCTCGCGGGGCTCCTCGTCGTCTCCATGGAACAGGCGGTCGCCGCGCCCTACTGCGCCTCCCGCCTCGCCGATGCCGGCGCGCGCGTGATCAAGATCGAGCGGCCGGAGGGCGATTTCGCCCGCGCCTATGATGCCACCGCCAGGGGCCAGTCCAGCTACTTCGTCTGGCTGAACCGCGGCAAGGAGAGCGTCTGCCTCGACATCAAGGACCCGGCCGACAAGCAGGTCCTCTCGACCCTGATCGCCCGGGCCGATGTCTTCATCCAGAACCTGGCCCCCGGCGCCATGGCCCGCGCCGGCTTCGGCAGCGCCGAGCTGCGCGCCAGGCATCCCCGCCTGATCACCGTCGACATCTCGGGCTATGGCGAGGAGGGCGACTACGCCACCATGAAGGCCTACGACCTGCTGGTGCAGGCCGAGACCGGCCTCGCCAGCGTGACGGGCCGCGCCGAGGGGCCGGGCCGCGTCGGCGTCTCCTGCTGCGACATCGCCTGCGGCATGAACGCCCATGCCGCGGTGCTGGAGGCGCTGATCGCACGCGGGATCACCGGCCAGGGCAAGGGCATCGCCGTCTCCCTCTTCGACGGCATGGCCGACTGGATGAGCGTGCCGCTGCTGCAATACGAAGGCACGGGGAAGAACCCGCCGCGCATCGGCCTGGCCCACCCGTCCATCTGCCCCTACGGCGCCTTCGGCACCAAGGACGGGCAGTTGGTGCTGATCGCGATCCAGAACGAGCGCGAATGGGCCTCCTTCACCGCGCGCTTCCTCGACGAGCCCGACCTGCCGCAACGGGAAGGCTTCCGCAGCAACAATGAGCGGGTGGCGAACCGCCCGATGGTGGACGCGCATATCGCGCGGATGTTCGCCGCGCTGACGCGCGACGAATGCGCGGCCAAGCTGCGCAGCGCCAACACCGCCTATGGCTTCGTGAACGATTGCGAGGGGCTGCGGCAGCACCCGGCGCTGCGGCGCGTGGTGGTCGGGACGCCGGAGGGGCCGGTCGAGATCAACGCCCCCGCCGCGGTGCTGTCGGACGGGCCGCGGGCGCTCGGGCCGGTGCCGGCGCTCGGCGCGCATACCGCCAGCGTGCGGGCGGAGTTCGGCGCGGGCTGAGGGCCCGGGCGGGAGCCGGGGGGAAGAAGACACTTCTTCCCCCCGGAGCCCCCCATCATCGTTTTCTGGCACCGGTCCGGGGTGGTCGGCGAGCGCGCCGCTTCGCGCGGTCGGGGGGGCTCAGCGCCGGGTGCCGCTCCGCGCCAGCGCGCCGCCGATCAGCGGCGCCTCCGCCAGCTCGATCCGATAGACCGGCCGCCCCGTCGTCGCGGAGCGCGCGACGACGCGGATCGGCGGGATGGGCTCGAGCAGGGGCGAGGCGCGCCCATGCAGCATCGGCTGCTGCGTCATGACCAGGGCGCGTGGACCGAAGGCGCTCGGCCGGATGGTGCCGGACGACGCGGCCCAGGCGCCGGCGAGGGCACTGATCCGCTGCTCCTCGGTCAGGCGGCCGGCCATCTGCGGCCAATTCGCCAGCACCTTCAGCCGGTAGGCCTCCGCCCGCTCCGGCGTGGTGGAGTGGTAATGCGCCGCCGACAGCTCCCAGTCGTTGCGTGTCGCGTTCAGGCGCTTCAGGAACAGCGCGGCGTAGCGGGCATTCGCCCCCGGGTCGAAGGCGTGCTCGAGCGTCGGGAAGGCATCCGGGTGGTGGTGCAGGTTCACCTGCATGCAGCCGGCATCGATCACCGTCACGCCGCGCGCGCGCAGCGCCTGCACGGCGGCGATCGCCTGGTCCTTGGTCTCGAAATACTGGCCCTGGCCCTCGGCATTGATGGTCCAGGGCCAGGGGGCGAAGCGGCCGGTGCGCGGATCGGCGCGCCCCGATTCGGTCCGGGCGATCGCCTCCAGAAGGCCATCGGGCAGCCGGTGCTCGCGCGCGGCGACGCGGATGGCATCGAGGCAGGGCCCGAGGCTGGGCTCCGGGGTCGCGGCCTGGCGCACGGTCGCCTTGCGCGCGGCGTCCCCCCGCTTGCCGCCCGCCTCGGCAGGGGGGCTGGCCAGCAGGGACGCGGCGATCAGCAGGAGGGTGGCGACGACGCGGCGATGCATGCCGGCCAGAAACCACGGCTTCGGGCGGTTGCGCAAGCCACGGAGCGGCGCGCGGCACCCGCCATCCCCGGCGGGCCAGGCGCCCGTGATGCGCCTGGGGTTATGCTGCATTGCAAAAACAGGCTTGCACGTCCCGTCCGGACCCCTTAGATTGTGCATCGCAGCAACACGGCGTTGCCGGGTTGTCTGTCTTTCTTGGACGTTTCCTCCCTAAACTCGGCGGTGCCGCAAGGCACCGCCGCTTTTTTTGCGCGGAGCGTCCCAGGAATGATCACGCCGTTCAAGCGTCAGCGCAGGCAGGACCAGTCGGAGGCGGCGAGCATCGCCACCAGCCGCGTCAGGTCGCGCCGCAGCGCGTCCATTCGCGGCAGACGCTCGATCCGCGCCTCATCCATGTAGAGCGGCCGTGCCACCTCGATCTGCAGCGCGTGCACGCCCTCCCGCGGGCGCCCGTAGTGCCGGGTGACATAGCCCCCGGCATAGGGATCGTTGCGCCGCACCCGGTAGCCCATGCCCTGCAGCGTCTCCTCGATCTGCCGCATCACCCGCGGGGCGCAGGCGGTGCCATGCGCGTCGCCCAGCACGAAATCCGGCGGATTGGCCGCCTGGGCGGGGTGGGTCGGCATGGAGTGGCAATCCACCAGCAGGCAGCCGCCGAACTCGGCCCGTGTCTCGGCGATCAGCGCGGCCAGCGCCGCGTGGTAGGGCTGCCAGAAGCGGCGGATGCGGTCCTCGGCCTCGGCGAAGGTCAGCTTGCGGCGATAGACCGGCTCCCCCGTCGCCACCACGCGGGCGATGGTGCCGAGGCCGGCGCCGACCCGCGGGCTCGCGGTGTTCACCCAGGAGGGCAGCGGCCCGTCGAACATCCCGGGATCGAGCTCCCAGGGCTCGCGGTTCACGTCGCAGAAGACGCGGGGGAAGGTCGCCGCCAGCAGCGGCGCGCCCTGGTTCGGCGCGGCGGCGAAGAGCTCCTCGACGAAGCTGTCCTCGCTGCGCCGCAGCGACAGCGGGTCGAGCCGCGCGGCGGCGACGAAATCCGCCGGATAGGCGCGCCCCGAATGCGGCGAGGCGAAGACCAGCGGCATGGCCTGCCGGGCCGGCCGCATCAGGAGGTAGGGGGGGTCGGCCTCGCCCGTTCCGGCGGAGGCCCCGGCGGTGTCGAAGGGGAGGTCCATGGACACCGCCATATGTACACGGGCGGGGCGGCCTGTCACCGCCTACGCGTGAACCGCTCCGCATCGGCGCCTGGGCAATCGGGTGAACGACGTTGCCTCTGTCGCTTCAGGCAAGGCCGGGGAGAAGGTATTCTCCCGTCGCCGTACACGGCGACCCCTCATCGATGTCTGCTCCCTGCCGTGCGGCAGCATGCTCCGTGCGATGGCGCTTCAGCCGCGCCGCGCGGGAAAGCGGAAGGGGAGCAAAAAAAGGTGGGTTGGGGTTCGGGGAAGGGAGTTCCCTCCCTTCCCCGATCCGCCTTGCCCGCTGGGCGTCTCCCCCCACGCGAGAATCATGACGTGCTCGGACGCTTCACCCGAATGCCCTGCCATCGGCGCCTGGGCGCTTGCCCGGGATCGCCGGCCGCGCTATGCGGCGCACTCCCCGGGGCGGGCGCGTAGCTCAGCGGGAGAGCACTACCTTGACACGGTAGGGGTCACAGGTTCAATCCCTGTCGCGCCCACCATTCCCGTGCCGCGAGACGATCGTCACCCAGCAGGACGATCGATCGCCGGCGCCACCGCCGCCGCCACCGCCAGCAATGCCGCATCGCCATAGCGCGGCCCGACGATCTGCACGCCGACCGGCATGCCGTTCGGCCCCGCGTGGCAGGGGATGGCGATGCAGGGCGCGTGCAGCAGCGTCCACATCGCGTTGAACACCGGGTCGCCGTTGTTGTGCAGCCCGACCGGCGCCTCGCCCGGCGCGGAGGGGGTCAGCACGGCATCGATCCCGGGGAACAGCGCATCGAAGCCGCGGCGGCACTCCGCCGCCAGATCATGCGCGGCGACCACCGCGGCCGGGGTCAGGCCGGAGGCGTTCTCGACCCGGTCGCGGAAATCCTGGTGCAGCTTCGCGTGGTGCAGCAGGTATTCGGCCAGGAAGGCGCCGAGCCCCTCGCTCCACATCACCGTCTTCTGCGCCTGGTCGAGCTCGGCGAAGGGCGCGGGCAGGGTCAGCGGCTCGACGATCGCGCCGGCCTCCTGCAGGCGCCGTCCCGCCAGGTGCAGGGCCTCGCGCGCCTCCGGCGCCGCCTTCTCCCAATTCGGCCCCTCGCAGAGGCCGATGCGGATCGTGCCGAGCGGCCGGGGCGCGGCCGGCGCATCCATCCCGAACAGGCGGAAGGCGCGCGCGGGCAGCGCCAGATCGGCCGGGCAGCGGCCATACCAGCCGATGGTGTCGAGGGTGTGGGAGTAGCGCTTGACCCCCTCGGTGCTGACCACGCCATGCGTCGGCTTCATCGCGTAGACGCCGCAGAAGCTGGCCGGGCGGATCGTGCTTCCCCCCGTCTGCGTCCCGTAGGCGAGCGGCACCATCCGCGCCGCGACCGCCGCCGCGGAGCCCGAGGAGGAGCCGCCCGGCGTCCGCGTCGGATCATGCGGGTTGGCGGTGCGGGCGCGCCTGCCGCCGGCCGCGAATTCCAGCGTGTCGGTCTTGCCGAGGATCACCGCCCCCTCGCCCCGGCTGATGGCGACGCAGGCCGCGTCCAGCCGCGCCGCATGGCCCTGGTAGATGGGCGAGTTGTGGGTGGTGGGCATGTCCGCGGTGTGGATCATGTCCTTGATGCCGATCGGCAGCCCGTGCAGGACGCCCCTGGCGGTGGCCTTGTCGACCTCGCGCGCGGCCGAGACCGCGAGCAGGGGGTCGAGGAAGACGAAGGCGCGCACCTCGGCCTCGCGCGCGGCGGCGCGTTCGAGGCAGGAGCGCGTCAGCGCCTCCGCGGTCAGGGTGCCCTCCTGCAGCTTCGCGGCCGCCGCCGCGGCGGTCAGATCATGCGGTTCCATGCGCGTCGTGCCCCCCTTGCGGGCGGGCCCGGTCCTGGGCCCCCCCTGTCTCACCGAAGGTCCGACACCCGCATGCAAGCGGCGTGCTCAGGCCCAGGCGTGCCCGACGAAGCCGAGGTTGATCTGGCCGATGCGACGGCTCCTGCGGATGAACACGCCGATGCCCTCGCGCGAGCCGCCATCGCTGGTGTTGCCCTCGACCGTGACCAGCGTCTGTCCCTGGACATCGACCACGAGCCCCGCATGGCCGAGGCCGCCGCCGGTGTCGATGTGGAAGATCATGCCCGGCCGCACCAGGGTGGGGTCGGACGCGGCCTCGGCGGCGCGGACCACCACGGCACCGGGGGCGGCCGGCGCGAGCTGCCAGTGCCGGTGCACGCCCGCGGTCCGCGGCATCGGATTGGCCTTGCCGTGCCGGCTCGCCGCCTCGTCATGGCACCAGTAGAGGAAGGCGACGCACCAGGCGTTGCCGCGCAGCCCGGGATCGACCCGGTCCAGATAGGCGTCGACCTCCGGCCCGCGGTTGGAGCCGAGCGGCTGCTCCCGCACGCCGACCTGCGTGCCGGCGATCCGGACCACCTCGGCGGAGAGGCTGCCGGCGGCCGGGGTGAGATCGGGGAATTCCTCCGCCGAGGGCTGGCCGAACAGCGCCCGCCAGGTCCGCGGCCCGACGACGCCATCGACCTCGAGCGGGTTGCCCGCCTCATCCACCGCGCGCGCCTGGAACAGCTTGACGGCGTTGGCGGTGTTGTCGCCGAAATCGCCATCGGCCTTGCCGACGGCAGTGATGCCGAGGGCGAGCAGGCGGTTCTGCAGCAGCTTCACCTGCTCGACCGTCCCGCGATCCTTCTTCAGGATCACGCCGGGAAAGGGCGGCGGCGAGGAGGGCTTCATCAGCGCGGCGACATCCGCGTCGATGCGCAGATCGGACGGCGCCTCGGAGGGCGGGCTTTCCGCCACCGCGGCGACCTCGAGGGAGACGATGCCCTTGTCCACCAGGCGCCGCAGCAGCGCCATCGCGCCGCATTGCCGGCTCTTCGTGGTCTCCGACCACTTGCCGTCCTGGACGTATTTCCCGGTGGTGTAGATGGTGGTGTAGGACCAGAGATACGGGCTCTTCACGTGCGGATGGAAGAGCCGGTAGCCGAATCCGTTGTAGGATTCGAACATGTAGCAGATGCCGGGGATCGACCAGTCGGAGTTGGCGCCGGCGCCGCGCTGCTCCGTCAGGGCGTCGAGCGCGCTCACCTCGAACTCGAAGGGCGGGCTGCCCGTCTTCGGCCGGCCGGACGGCACCTGGACGGTGCGCGCGGTCAGCGGGTCGCCATTGTGCAGGTGCTTCCTGAAGCTCCAATTGCACTCCAGGCCGTGGATGATGCCGATGACGTACCAGGGGACCCCGCATTTGGCCTCGAGCCGCTCATAGATGGCGCGGCTGTTGGGGTCGCTGATCCGCGCGACGCCGGCATCCACCTCGAACGCGTTCTCGGGCCGGATCCGGGCCAGGGCGAAGAGTTGCGCGTATTCGTCCCGCAGCGCCTGGGTGAGCGAAACCTTGGCGGCCATGACGGTCCCTCCCTTCTGCAACCCGCGCGCGTGGCGCGGGCGGGCGCATGGGATCACGGGCCGTGGGGGAACCGCAACGGAAGCCAGCGCCGGCGGGCGCGGCGCGTGCGCATGCGCACAGGCGCGGCCGGCGATTCAGGCCGGGATGGGGGAGGCCTTGGCCAGCGCGTCGAACGCCTTCAGCCGGGCGATCAGCGCCGGCATCTCGCGGATCGGGATCATGTTCGGCCCGTCCGAGGGTGCGCGGTCCGGATCGGGGTGCGTCTCGATGAAGACCGCGGCGACGCCGACCGCGACGGCGGCGCGCGCGAGCACGGGGGCGAATTCCCGCTGCCCGCCGCTGCTGGTGCCCTGCCCGCCCGGCTGCTGCACCGAATGGGTCGCGTCGAACACCACCGGGTAGCCGGTGGCGGCCATGATCGGCAGGCCGCGCAGGTCGGTGACCAGCGTGTTGTAGCCGAAGCTCGCGCCGCGCTCGCAGAGCAGGATGTTCTCATTGCCCGTCGAGGCGATCTTCGCCGCGACGTTCCGCATGTCCCACGGCGCCAGGAACTGGCCCTTCTTCACGTTCACCGGCTTGCCGGTGGCGCCGGCGGCCAGCAGCAGGTCGGTCTGGCGACAGAGGAAGGCCGGGATCTGCAGGCAATCGACGACGGCGCCGGCGCGGGTCGTCTGCTCCTCGGAATGCACGTCGGTCAGCACGGGCAGGCCGGTCGCGGCGCGCACCTCGGCGAGGATCTCGAGCCCCTCCTCGATGCCGACGCCGCGGGCGGCGGAGACGCTGGTGCGGTTCGCCTTGTCGAAGGAGGATTTGTAGACGAGGCCGATGCCGGCGGCGGCGGCGATCTCGCGCAGCGCCGACGCGACCTCGAGCGCGTGGGCGCGGCTCTCGATCTGGCAGGGGCCGCAGAGGAAGACCAGCGGGCGGTCATTGGCGAGGGCGACCTCGCCGATCCGGACCGTGCGGGGCGGGGTCGGCTGGGGGGCCGGACTCACACCAGCCGCGCCTGGCGCACCGCGGCGCCGACGAAGCCCATGAAGAGCGGGTGCGGGTCGAAGGGCTTCGACTTCAGCTCGGGGTGGAATTGCACGCCGATGAACCAGGGATGGTCCGGATACTCGACGATCTCGGGCAGCGCCCCGTCGGGCGACATGCCGGAGAAGCGCAGCCCCGCCTCCTCCAGCCGATCCTTGTAGTTCACGTTCACCTCGTAGCGGTGGCGGTGGCGCTCCTGGATCTCCGGGGCGCCGCCATAGACCTCGCGCACCAGCGAGCCCTCGGCGAGCTGCGCCGGAAAGGCGCCGAGCCGCATGGTGCCGCCGAGATCGCCCGCGGCGTTGCGCCGCTCGACCGCGTTGCCGCGCAGCCACTCCGTCATCAGCCCGACCACCGGGTGCTCGCAGGGGCCGAACTCGGTCGAGGACGCGCCCTTCAGGCCGACGAGGTTCCGCGCCGCCTCGATCACCGCCATCTGCATGCCGAAGCAGATGCCGAAGAAGGGCACGCGGCGCTCCCGCGCGAAGCGCACCGCCTCGATCTTGCCGGGAGTCCCGCGCTCTCCGAAGCCGCCCGGGACCAGGATGCCGTTCACCCCGTCGAGCCTGGCGACGGATTCCTCCTCGCCATTCTCGAACACCTCGGAATCCATCCAGTCGAGCTTCACCCGCACCCGGTGCGCGATGCCGCCATGCGCCAGCGCCTCGGCGAGCGATTTGTAGGCGTCGAGCAGGTTCATGTACTTGCCGACGACGGCAATGGTCACCTCGCCCTCCGGCTGCTCGACCGCGCGCAGGATCTGCGCCCAGCGATCCATCCGCGGCTCGCCATAGGCCGAGAGGCCGAAATGCCGCAGCACCTCCTGGTCCATCCCCTCCGCATGGTAGTTGGAGGGCACGGCGTAGATCGAGCCGGCGTCGAGGGCCGGGATCACCGCCTCGGGGCGGACATTGCAGAAGAGGGCGATCTTGCGCCGTTCGTTGTCCGGGATCGGCCGGTCGCAGCGGCAGAGCAGGATGTGCGGCTGGATGCCCAGGCCCAGCAGCTCCTTCACGCTGTGCTGCGTCGGCTTGGTCTTCAGCTCTCCGGCCGAGGGAATGTAGGGCACCAGGGTCAGGTGCACGAACAGCGCGCGCTGCGGCCCCATCTCGTTGCCGAGCTGGCGGATGGCCTCGAGGAAGGGCAGCGATTCGATGTCGCCGACGGTGCCGCCGACCTCGACGATGACGAAGTCGTAGCCCTCGGTCTCCGCCTGGACCACTTCCTTGATCTTGTCGGTGATGTGCGGGATCACCTGGACGGTGCCGCCGAGATAGTCGCCGCGCCGCTCGGCCGCGATCACCTCGGAATAGATGCGCCCCGTCGTCCAATTGTCGGCCCGCGAGGCGGCGACGCCGGTGAAGCGCTCGTAATGGCCGAGGTCGAGATCGGTCTCCGCCCCGTCATCGGTGA
>CAZMCV010000129.1:0-11752 GCA_964564645.1 uncultured Acetobacteraceae bacterium | reverse complement strand
GCCTGGGGCTGGTGCTGTGCGCCTCCGACGCGCAGCTCGCGCGCGACCCGCCACCGCCCGGGCTGGTGGAGGCGGTGCTGCGCAAGCCCGTGCTGCCGGCGCGGCTCGCGGCGGCGCTGCGGCCGGCGCTGGGCCTGCCCGCGCCCGGGCCGGTCCTGCCGGCGGGCGAGGGGGAGCCAGGCCTGGCCCCCGCCCGACCCCCGTCATCCGGCGCCGCGGGCCCGGCCTAGATCCGGATCATCGCATCGGGGCGGCCGCCGCCGCGATGCTCCCGGCCCGCGGCCGCGGCGCGGACCGGTCGGCGTTCAGCGCGCCGGCGCGCCGGTGCAGCGCCGCAGCGGGGAGGGGAAGTCGGCGCAATTCGGCAGCACGATCTCGTTCGGGCCGCGCCGCTGGATGCGCAGCAGGTTCGGGTTGGCATCGCAGCCGAAGCCGATATCGGGCAGCACGCGTCCGCCGAAGGGGCTGGCCTGCGGCGCGGCGGGCAGCATGCGGATCTCGAGCGCGCCGTCCTGCATGCCCGCCACCGTCTCGATCAGCCGCTGCCGGTAGGCGACGTCGAGCGGGGTGGCGCGCAGAATGACGTCGCGCAGGACGATCAGGGTGGCCGCGCCGTAGCAGGCCTGGGTGTCGGTGTCCCCGGGCGGGAATTGCCCGCCGGTCCAGACCCCGAAGGCCCATTCATGCGGCGGTCCGGACCGCCCCTGCTGCGCACCCGCCTCATCCCCCGCCGCCCCGACGAGGAGCAGGCCAAGTGCCATCCACAGGGCCCAACGCCGCATCCCGGTCCTCCTTCGCATTGTGCTTGCCGCGGGCGAAGCTAGCGCCGTTCGGCCGCCTTCCCTAGCCCGTGCCCGGGCCTGGCGGATCACGGCTGGGCCGGGGACCGGCCGCTGCCGGACCCGCCGCGCCCCCCGCGGGCGCCGGCCTCGGAGCCCGTGAAGGAAGCGAAATGGCGAAAGAACGTCCCTTGGAATCAGTGCCGAACATCCACCGGCGTCGGGGCTGAGGGGCCTTCTTCACAAACCCTCACCCCCGCCGCCCGCTCAGCCGCTCGATCTCCCCCGCCGCAGCCCCGGCCGCGTTCGCCGTGCGCGGCAGCCGCGGCAGGGAGGAGAGCCGCGCCAGCGTCGCCTCCGGCCCCGCGGTGAAATCCGGCCCGGCCAGCGCCGCCTCCGCCTGCACCCGGCTGCCATCGTCGAGCGCATCCGCCGCGCGCAGCAGGGAGAGGATCACCGTCTGGGTCGCGGCCTGCGGCGCGATGCCGAGCTGGCCGCGCATCTCCGCCCGCGCCGCCTGGAGCTGCTGCAGCACGGACGGGTTCACCTCCGGCGCGTAGCGCGGGTTGGTGGCGAATTGCTCGGTCAGGAATTCGAGCTGGGCCGCGGCGCGCGCCGCCCCGGCCGGCTTGCCGTCCCAGCGGCTGGTGTTGCCGAGGTTGCGCGGCGCGGTCAGCGCGGCGCCGCGCACCGGATCGCCGATGCCGCCGAGCCATCCCGTGCTCGGCTCCGATTCGCAGCCGGCGGCGAGCATCGGCAGGGCCACGACGAGGGCGAGCGCGACGCGGCGGCGGATCATCGGACGGGCACCCTGCGTGGAGCGAGGCCCGTTCTAGGGCAGGGCAGGATCAGGTGGAACCGCCGGCGGCTCCCCCCCCGGTCGTGCGCAATCCGCGCCGGGTTCCCCGTTCTCCAGGCCATCACATGCGCGCGGACGAAGCCGTCCGGACGCGGCTTGCCCCAGGGGGCCGGCGCGCGACCTCCGCATGCGGGCAGCAGCGGTCGGCAGGCGACGGAAGGGGTGGAGACCGGCGTGATCCGGATCCCGGCATGCGAAAGGGGGACGCCTTGCGGCGCCCCCCTCCTGCCTTCCGCCCGAGGCGCCGCGTTCAGCGCAGGACGATCTCGACGCGGCGGTTCTGCGGCTCGCGCACGCCATCGGCCGTCGGCACCAGCGGGCGGCTCTCGCCATAGGCGGTGATGTCGATCTCGCCGCGGCCGACGCCGTTCCGCACGAGCTCCGCCGCCACCGCATCGGCCCGGCGCTGCGACAGGCGCTGGTTGTACTGCGGCGTGCCGGAGCGGTCGGCATGGCCCGCCACCTCGATGCGCGTCGTCTGCACCCGGCGGGAGTTCTGCGCCGCCTCGGCGATGATCTGCCGCGCGCGCTCGGTCAGGTCGGCGCGGTCCCAGTCGAAGAAGACGAGGTAGGTACGGGCGATGGTCGGCGGCGCGGCGACCGGCGCCGCGGCGACGGGCGCGGGCGGCGGCGGCTGGAACAGCGCGTAGCGGACGCCGAGCATGATCGAGTGGTTGAAGTTCTGCGGCTCGAACTTGCCGCCCGCCACGATCGCGCCCGTGGGCGTGCGCCAGCTGGCGTTGAACTCCGGATCGACGGTGCCCATGAAGCGGTATTCCAGGGTCGTCGTCAGGCCGCGCACGCCGAGCCAGGTGAAGGGCGTGGCGACGCCGAGGATGGCCTGGTAGGCGAAGTTGCCTTCCGTGCCGTCGGAGTTCAGGCTGAGCCCGGTCGCCTCGCTGACCACGCGCACCTGGCGCCAATTGGTCCAGGCATAGCCGACGCCGACGCCGACATAGGGCTGCACGATGCTCTGGCCGAGGCCGAAATTCGCCAGGTCGAAATCGTAGAAGACGTTGCCCATCACGCCGTAGGTGCGCTGGCGGCCGCCGGCTTCGCCGAAGGGCGCGAGGCCGGCGAAGCCGCCGATCTTGTCGACGAAATTGTCGCGGTAATTGCCCTCGACCTCGGCGCGCAGACCATTGCCGAAGCCCCAGCCGACGCTGAGCACGCCGCCCCAGCCGACCTTGAAGTCGATCTTGCCCGCATCGCTGACGGTGACGTTCTCCGGCAGGCCGAAGCCGCCGCCGCCGAGATCGATGTGGGAGGGGCTCTGGACCCAGTTCACGCCGGCGCCGGCGCCGATGTAGAGGCCCTGCACCGGTTGCGCGGAGGCGGGAAGGGCCGAGGCGGCGAGGATGCCGCCGGCGAGCGCGCTGGCCGCAAGCAGAGTTGGGCGAAGGCTCATCACGGTCTCCATTCTGGTCGTGGACGCCGGGCGTCACCGGGGGCGGTTTGGGCCGCCGGCGCCGCGGGTTCACTGAACAGAATGGAGAGCAGGCCTCGGGGTTTGTTCACGGAAGCGGCAAGGGCGCCACTGTTGCTTCCGGGTGACAGGCGGCCTTGCCGGGCAGGGCTGCGCCGCGACCGGGCCCGGCCGGCACGAAGCGCGCCGCCGGAATCGAAAAGGGGGCGCCTTGCGGCGCCCCCTTCCGTGTTCCTCGTCCGAGGATCAGGCCTGGGCTGGGATCAGCGCAGGACGATCTCGACGCGGCGGTTCTGCGGCTCGCGCACGCCATCCGCCGTCGGGACCAGCGGGCGGGTCTCGCCGAAGGCCGTGACCGCGATCTCGTTGCGGTTGATGCCCTGGCGGACCAGCTCGGCGGCGACGTTGTCGGCGCGGCGGCGGGACAGGCCCATGTTGTACTGCGGCGTGCCGGAGCGGTCGGCGTGGCCGGCCACTTCGATGCGCGTGGACTGCACGCGGCGGGCGTTCTGCGCCGCCTCGGCGATGATCTGGCGCGCGCGGTCGGTCAGGTCGGCGCGATCCCAGTCGAAGAACACCAGGTAGGTGCGCGCCGGGGCCGGGGCCGGAACCGGGGCCGGGGCGGCGACCGGCGGCGGCGCCATGCCGAAGTTGTAGCGGACGCCGAGCAGGAAGGAGAAGTTGTTGTTCGACGGGTCGAGCGTCGTGGTCGTCGTCGTCGTGGTCCGGCCCGACGTCGTCGTGATGCTGTCGCCCTTGAAGTCGGGCGTCGCGGCGCCGTAGTACCGGAACTCGCCGGTCAGGGCGAGGCCGGGGACGGCCGCGTCGAGGCGGTAGGCCGCGCCGAGGATCGCCTGGTAGGCGAAGCTCACCTCGGTCTGGCTGCCACCACGGTTGGTCTCGATGTTGTTCCAGGCGGCGCCGACACCGACGCCGACATAGGGAACGATCGGCCAGCCGAGGTTGAAGTCATAGAGGACGTTCACCATGCCGCCATAGGTGCGGGCGGTGTTGCCCCCGATCGGGTTGGGCAGCGAGGAAACGCGGACCGCGTCCACCTCGTTGTAGCGGTAGTTGCCCTCGAGCTCGGCGCGGAGGCCGTTCCCGAAGCCCCAGCCGAGCGCACCGAGGACGACCCACCCCGGATCGTATTCGGCGGAGTAGGAGCCCGAGGTGGTGCGAGTCGCGGTGCCGGGCGTGGCAACCGTGTTCGACCAGGTCCCGTCGGACTCCATGCGAAGGTTGAGGCCGACGCCCAGGCCCACATACAGGCCCGTCACGGGGGTCTGGGCCTGGGCTGCGACTGGCATCGCCAGCACGGTCGCGGCCAGAAGGGCCTTCCTGAGGCTCATCCTATCATCTCCTCGATGCTTCAGAGGCGGTCATACACTCGCCGCGTCGTGGCAGGCCCATAGCCCGAGTCCGACACTGCTTGGAACTACCGTAACATCTCGCGCGGCGCGTGCCACCCTGCTGCGACCGTTTGGCCTGCGGTGTGGCTCGTCGGCCACAGCCTCGGATGGCAAATACATCACAGGCCTGCCGCATGCTCCTCAGAGCCCGGCCAGCAGCTCCGCCTCGGGGCAGCCGGCCAGGGCACCGAGCGGCAGCAGCCGCGTGGCGTGGCCGAGCTTGCGGCCCGGCCGCGCCTCCCCCTTGCCATAGAGATGCGGCGCCACCCCGCGGGCCGCGACCAGCGCCGGCCAGCGCGCCATCCCCTCCGGCCCGATCAGGTTGCGCATGACCGCGTCATGGTGCCGCGCCGGGTCGCCGAGCGGCAGCCCGGCGACCGCGCGCACATGCTGCTCGAACTGCCCGGCGAGGCAGGCATCCATCGTCCAGTGGCCGCTGTTGTGCGGCCGCGGCGCGATCTCGTTGCCGAGCAGCGTCCCGTCGGGCAGCAGGAACATCTCGAGCGCCGCGACGCCGACGAGGTCGAGCGCCTCGGCGACCCGCGCGGCATGCGCCCGCGCCGCCGCCGCCACCGCCTCCGGCACCCGCGCCGGGGCGAAGGAGAGGTCGAGGATGTGGTCGCGGTGCCGGTTCTCGACCGCGTCGAACACGGCGACCTGCCCGTCCGCGCCGCGCGCCGCGATCGCCGAGATCTCGGCGGCGAAGGGCACGAAGGCCTCGAGCACCAGCGGGCGCGGGGCGAGGCGGGCGAAGGCCGGCGCCGCGTCTTCCGGCCGGCGCAGCACCGCCTGGCCGCGCCCGTCATAGCCGAGGCGGGTGGTCTTGAGCACGGCGGGCAGGCCGAGCGCGGCGATGGCGGCGCCGAGGTCCCGCTCCGTCTCGACCGGCCGCCACGGCGCCACCGGCACGCCCGCCTGGTCGGCGAGGAAGCGCTTCTCGAGGATGCGGTCCTGGCAGAGGCGCAGCGCCTGCACGCCGGGCCGGCAGGGGGCGAGGGGGGCCAGCGCCGCGAGCGTCGCGGCGGGGACGTTCTCGAACTCGAAGGTGACGACGTCGACGGCGGCGGCGAAGGCGGCGAGCGCCGCCCGGTCCTCATAGGCGGCGATGGTTGCCGCCGCGGCCACCTGCATGCCCGGGCTGTCGGGCTCCGGCGCGTAGACATGGCAGCGATAGCCGAGGCGCGCCGCGGCCAGCGCCGACATCCGCCCCAGCTGCCCGCCGCCCAGGATGCCGATGGTGGCCCCCGGCGGCAGCGGCCCGGGCGGGCTCATTCGGGCCGCTCCGGCACGCCTTCCGCCTGCGCCGCCCGCCAGGCGTCGAGGCGGTCGGCCAGGGCGGGATCGCCGAGGGCGAGGATGGCGGCGGCCATCAGGGCGGCGTTCACCGCCCCGGCGCGGCCGATCGCCATGGTCCCGACCGGCACGCCGGCCGGCATCTGCACGATCGAGAGCAGGCTGTCCAAGCCCTTCAGCGCCTGGCTCTCGACCGGCACGCCGAGCACGGGCAGCGGCGTCATCGAGGCCGCCATGCCCGGCAGGTGCGCCGCGCCGCCGGCGCCGGCGATGATGACCCTGAGGCCCCTTCCGCGCGCCGCGGCCGCGTAGTCGTGCAGGCGCATGGGCGTGCGGTGGGCCGAGACGACCCGGGCCTCGTGCGGGATGCCGAGCCGCGCCAGGGTCTCGGCGGCGTGGCGCATCGTCTCCCAGTCCGAGCGGCTGCCCATGATGACGCCGACCAGCGGCGGCGCCGTGTCAGGCGATGATGTCGGGGACAAGCCGGCTCTCCAGCCAGGCGATCTCGTCCTTGAGCTTCAGCTTGCGCTTCTTCAAGCGCTGCACCTGGAGCTGGTCGGACCGGTCGACCTCGATCCGCGCGATGACGGTGTCGAGGTCGCGATGCTCCGAGCGAAGTTCATGGAGCCGGCGGAGCAGGGAATCGCGGTCCTCGAGCATCGTGTCGGGGCGGGCTCGGCGAAAAGAGAAATGCAGGGTTAGGCAATGCGGCTTACCATGGCCCGGCCCGGGCGCAACAGCGCAGCGGCCGCTGCTTGCCGCGTCGGGCGCTGGACCCAGCAGCAGGAGTGGCTTCATGCCCCATGGTCCCCGGCTTCGCACCCTCGAGGAACGCCACGACAGCCTGGAGCGGCAGATCGCCGAGGAGGACGGGCGCCCCCGCCCGAACGAGGATGCGCTGCACCGCCTCAAGCGCGAGAAGCTGCGGCTGAAGGAGGAGATGGAGCGCCTGCGGCGCGACGCTTAGGCCCGGGCGCCCCGGCCGGGGAACGCTAGCCGGCAGGCGGGCCCTCATAGGGGCCCTCGGAGGTCATCTCGGCGGCGGCGCTCGGCGGCGCCGGCCGCTCGCCGGCGGCGAGCAGGGCCGAGTTCAGGTCCGACTGGCTGCAGAGGCCGAGGATCACCGGGTCGCGCGGCTTGATGTTCGCGCTGTTCCAGTGGGTACGGTCGCGCACCTTGGCGATCGTCTCCTTGGTGGTGCCGAGGAGCTTGGCGATCGCCGCCTCGCCGAGCTTGGGATGGTTGCGCAGCAGGAAGGCGATGCCGTCCGGGCGGTCGTTGCGCTTGGAGACGGGGGTGTAGCGCGCGCCCTTGCCGCGGGCCTTGGGCACCGGCAGCGCCGAGGTGGCGATCTGCAGCCGCGCGCCCGGATCGGCCTCGCAGCGCGCGATCTCCTCGCGCGAGAGCTGCCCGTTCAGCACGGGGTCGTAGCCGATGATGCCCTGCGCCACCTCGCCATCCGCGATCGCCTGGACCTCGAGCGGATGCATGCCGACGAAATCGGCGATCTGCTCGAAGCTGAGGGACGTCTTCTCGATCAGCCACACGGCGGTGGCCTTGGGCATGAGCGGCTGCGACATGGGGTCGGGACCTTCTGGACGGCGCCTGCGGAGGCGTCTCGCGCGGGCCTCGGCTTGGTCGGGGATATAGAGTTGGGGTGGGGCAGGGTCAAAGCCCGCCACCAAGGGGTGAAGCGGCCGGGGCGGAGCGCAGGTCCGTGTGCCCGAACCGGCAAGGGCCGGCGGTGTGCCCGCCGGCCCTCCGATCCAGGCGCGCGGTCCGGCCGCGGCGCCTCAAGGCGCGTGAGGAAAGCGAACCGGCGGAGGGACGCCCTTTCGCATCACCGGGGAGTCCCTTCCGGGATCGGGCCCGACGACTTTTCCCTGACGCGCGCTCAGGCCGCCTCGGCCTGCGGCGGCTGCACGAGCGTCGGCTGCGCCGCCGGGGCACGGCCCGAGGCGATCTCGACGCGGCGGGGCTTCAACTGCTCCGGCACGACGCGGCGCAGGGCGATCTGCAGCAGCCCGTTCTCGAGATTCGCGCCCTGCACGACCACGTGGTCGGCCAGCACGAAGCGACGCTCGAAGGCGCGGCCGGCGATGCCGCGGTGGAGGTAGCTGCGCCCCTCCTCGGCCTGCGGCGCGCGGCCGGTGACGGTGAGGGTGTTGTCCCGCACGACGATGTCGAGGTCGTTCGGCCCGAAGCCGGCGACGGCCATGGTCAGGCCGTAGCTGTCCTCTCCCGTCTTCTCGATGTTGTAGGGCGGGTAGCCATTGCCGTCCGCGTTGCTGCGCGCCGTCTCGAGCGTGCGGGCGAGGCGGTCGAAGCCGATCGCGGTGCGGAACAGGGGAGACAGGTCGAAGGCGTTCATCGCGAGAACCTCCTTGAGGAAGCAAGGTCCGTTGATCCGGCGGCCCGCCCGATCCCCCTGGCCCCGAAGGGGCGCCAGCCGGGTCTGGTGCGGTCCGCGTCCGAAGCCCGCATGGGCGCCCCGGACAGCCCGGAATTGGAAACCGCCGCCCCCTTGTTCAAGAGGGCGGCGGCATCGCACGGATCCGCCCCGCGGAGGGGCGCGGGCCTCAGCCCTTCTTGCGCATCCCGAGGCCGGCGAACTTCTTGTTGAACTTCGCCACCTGCCCGCCGGTGTCGACGATGCGCTGCACGCCGGTCCAGGCCGGATGCGACTTCGGGTCGATGTCGAGGCGGATGGTGTCGCCCGCCTTGCCGTAGCAGGACCGCGTGTTGAAGGTGGTGCCGTCCGTCATGATGACGGTGATCTCGTGATAGGCGGGATGGATGTCGGGCTTCATGGCGCGGTCGCTCGATGAGGACAGGAAAGGGGCGGGCTGGGCAGGGCCGGGCGGCGAAGGTGCGGGCAGGCGGGGGCCGGCCGGCATGGTGCCGCGGCCTGCGGAGCGGCGCGTATAGGGGAGGGGCGGGCATGGCGCAACCGCGCGGCGGAGGCCGGGCGCGCCCCGCGCCCACCCCGCGCGCCCGCGCAGGGGGCGTCGCGGGCGATCGCCCCGGGCGGTAAGGGAGGGGAATGAACATCCTGTCCATCCAGTCCTGGGTCGCCTACGGGCATGTCGGCAATGCCAGCGCGGCCTTCCCGCTCCAGCGTCTCGGCGCCGAGGTCTGGGCCATCCACACGGTGCAGTTCTCCAACCACACCGGCTATGGCGCCTGGCGCGGCCAGGTCTTCCCCGCCGCCTGGATCGGCGATTGCGTCCAGGGCATCGAGGAGCGCGGCGCGCTGCCGCGCTGCGACGCGGTGCTGAGCGGCTATGTCGGCGATGCCGCGACCGGGGCGGCGATCCTCGATGCCGTCGCGCGGGTGAAGGCCGCCAACCCGGCGGCCTGGTGGTGCTGCGACCCGGTGATCGGCGATGTCGGGCGCGGCGTCTTCGTGCGCCCCGGCATCCCGGAATTCTTCCGCGACCAGGCGCTGGCGCGGGCCGACATCGCCACCCCGAACCAGTTCGAGCTGGAATGGCTGACCGGCGGCGGCGCGCCGATCGCGACCCTGGCGGAGGCCAGGCGGGCCGCGTCGGCGCTGCAGGCCGTCGGGCCGCGGACCGTGCTCGTCACCTCGCTGCGCACGGAGGAAACGCCGGCCGACGCGGTCGATCTGCTGGCGGCCGAGGGCGGGTCGTTCTGGCGGCTGCGCACGCCGCTGCTGCCCCTCTCGGTCAATGGCGCGGGGGATGCGATCGCGGCGCTGTTCCTGTTCCACCGGCTGGCGACCGGCAGCGTGGCGGAGGCGCTGTCGCGCGCCGCCTCCTCGATCCATGGCCTGCTGTGCCGGACCGCGGAGGCGGGATCGCGCGAGATCCTGACGGTCGCCGCGCAGGAGGAGTTCGTCGCGCCCTCCCACCGCTTCGCCGCCGAGCCCTGCGGCTGACCAGGATGGCGCCCTGCGACCGCGCAGGATTGCCCCCTTAACGCTTCGCTCAGCCGGAGGCGGTTACAAGGAGGGCCGGGATCGTCCCGGGGGCTCCGCATGACGTCGCTGTTCACCAACATGTCCATCGCGCGCAAGCTCGCGCTCAGTCTCATCGTGATCGTGCTCGTCGTGGCGGGCTCCGGGTCCGTGGCCTGGCTTTCCCTCGGCCGGATCGAGCAGGCCTCGCAGTGGAACGAGCACACGCACAAGGTGCTGGACCGCGTCGACGCCTTGCTCGCCGGCATGGTGGACCAGGAGACCGGGGTGCGGGCGCACCTGTTGAACGGGGATCCGAAATTCCTCGAACCCTATCGCGCCGGGCGGGAGAGCGTGGATCGCTCGCTGGCCGAGTTGCGTCGCCTGACGGCGGACAATCCGGCGCAGCAGGCCCGGCTCGACGCGGTGGATCAGGCCAAGCGCGCCTGGATGGAGGGCCATGCCGCCCGCCAGGTCGCGCTGATGGCCGAGGGGACCCCGGCCGCGCGGGCGGAGGCGCGCCGCATGGAGGAGGAAGGCCTCGGCAAGGCGTCCATGGACGCGGTGCGCGCCCGCATGGCCGAGATCGCCGGGGTGGAGCGCCGGCTGCTCGAGGAGCGCGGCGCCGCGCTGCAATCCGCCTTTGCGGCGACGCGGCAGTCGCTGACGCTCGGCACGGTCCTCGCCGCGCTGCTCGCCGTCGCCTCGGGGGTGATGCTGGCGGTCGGCGTCGCGCGGCCGCTCTCGCGCATGGCGGGTCAGGTCTCGCGCCTGGCCGAGGGCGACCTGGCGGTCGAGCCGGAGGGGGCGGGGCGCGGCGACGAGGTCGGGGCCCTCGCCCGGGCCGTCACGGTGCTGCGCGACAATTCGCGCCGGGCGAAGGCGCTGGAAGCCGAGGCCGTCGCGGAGCGCACCCGAGGGGAGGAGGCGCGGCGCGCCGGGCTTCGCGGCATGGCCGACGAGCTGGAGCGGACCGTCGGCGCGGTGACCGAGGCGCTGGCCGGCTCGGCCGCGTCGATGCGCGGCTCGGCCGACCAGCTCTCGGGCACGGCCAGCAACACCGCGGAACGCGCCGCCGCCGCCGCCGCCGGGGCGACCCAGGCCAGCGCCAATGTCCAGTCGGTCGCCGCCGCGACCGAGGAGCTCGTCGCCTCGGTGCACGAGATCAACCGCCAGGTGTCGGAAGCGGCGAAGGTCGCGCGCGCGGCGTCCGAGGAGGTGCGGGCCACCGACGACACGGTCCGCTCGCTGTCCGAGGCCGCCGGGCGGATCGGCGATGTGGTGCGCCTGATCGGCGACATCGCCGGCCAGACCAACCTGCTGGCGCTGAACGCCACGATCGAGGCGGCGCGGGCCGGCGAGGCCGGCAAGGGCTTCGCGGTGGTGGCGAGCGAAGTGAAGCAGCTCGCCTCGCAGACCGCCAAGGCGACCGGCGAGATCAGCGCACAGATCGCCGCCATGCAGGGTGCGACCAACTCGGCGGTCGAGGCGATCCGCAGCATCGGCAGCACCGTCGACCGATCGAGCGAGATCGCCGCGACCATCGCCAGCGCCGTCGAGGAGCAGGGGGCGGTGAGCGGCGAGATCTCGCGCAGCGTGAACGAGGCGGCCGCCGGCACGGGCGAGGTCTCGCGGCAGATGGAGGGCGTCAGCGCTGGCGTCGAGGAGACCGCCGCCTCGGTGCGGGGCGTGCGCCAGGGTGCCGACGACGTCGCGCGCCAGGGGGAGCGGCTGCGCTCCGAGCTGACCCGCCTGCTCACCCGGCTGCGCGAGGACGGCGCGGGCACCCGGGCGGCCGCCTGAGGCCGGCCTGGCGCCTGCCCCGGGTCGCGGGCGCCGCCGGGCGGCTCCCCAGGCAGGGCGGCCGGCGTCGCCTCTGTCGCTTTGGGCAAGGCTAGGTCGGGGAGAAGGTATTCTCCCGTCGCCGTGAACAGCGACCCCTCATCTCTTTCTGCTCCTGGTCGTGCGGTGGTCCCGGTCCGTGCCTTGACGCTTCAACCTCGGCGCGCGGGAAAGCCGAAAGGGAGCAGAAAAAGCAACCATGGTTTTCGTTGCAGTTTGTGC
>CAZMCV010000128.1:0-11830 GCA_964564645.1 uncultured Acetobacteraceae bacterium | reverse complement strand
GCGCCTCGGCCCAGCGCGTGTACATGCGCAGCAGCATCTCGGCCCAGTCCTGGGCATCGGTGCCGCCGGCGCCGGCGTTCACCTCGACATAGCAGTCATTGCCGTCGGCCTCGCCGCTGAGCAGGCTCTCGATCTCGCGCCGCTTGGCCTCGGCGGCCAGGGCATGCAGGTCGGCAACGGCGGCATCGGCGGTGGCGGCATCGCCCTCCGCCTCGGCCAGCTCGATCAGCTCCATCGCGTCGGCGACGGATTGCTCGAGCTTCCTGACCCCCTCCACCTGGTCGGCCAGACGACCCCGCTCGCGCATCACGCGGCCGGCCTTCTCGGCGTCGTTCCAGAGGGTGGGGTCCTCCGCCTGGGCGTTCAGCTCCTCGAGGCGGCGGGTGGCGGCATCCCAGTCAAAGATGCCTCCTCAGCAGGGACACCGATTCGGTGATCTGCTGGTGCAGGGCTTCGGCATCGGCGCGCATGATGGAGGGGAGGTAGGGCGTGCGCGGGCGGGAGGCAAGCGGGGGGCGGCTCAGACGCCGCGCCGGAAGGGCAGGCCCGCGCCGGGGGCGAGGTCCTGCAGCACCGCCGCGAAGGCATCGCGGTAGTCGGTGGCCACGCGCAGATCGACCCCGTCCTCCAGCTGCTCCGGCGCCAGGCCCGGCCAGGCGCCGAAGCGCCGCCCGAGGCCGAAGCGCGCATCGCCGAAGGCCAGCACCACCCCGGCGCGCCCGTGATCCGTGCCCTGGCTGCGGTTCGGGCGCAGCCGCCGGCCGAACTCGCTGGCCACCAGCACGGTCCAGCGCCGGCCGAGATCGGCCATGTCCCGATCGAACGCGCCGAGGCCGGCGGCCAGCAGCCGCACCCGCTCGGCCAGGCGCGAGGCCTGCCCGTCATGCGTGTCCCAGCCGCCGAGATCGACGCTCGCGGCCATCAGCGCCGGGTTCCGACGCGCCGTCTCCGCCACCACCGCGAGCGCCCGGCCGAACTCGCGCGCCGGCTCGTAGGAGGCACCGTTGGCCGGCGCATAGGGCAACACCGCCCCGTCCGGCCCCCGCGCCAGGCTGCGGTCGAGGGTCCTGAGCCGCGCCAGCGCCGCGCGCCCGGCCGCGCCCACCAGTCCCGCATCGGTCTCGTAGAGCGCCTCCAGCATCGCCGCGCCGAAGGCCCCGCCCGGGGGGGCGAGCCCGCCGGCCAGGCTGGCGACCGCGAGGCCCCGCCCCGCCCCGGCCAGCTCCGGCGCCATCCCGCCCTGGGCCGAGAGCGCGGTCACCGCGGCGCCGCCCGCCGCGCCACGCCGGGCATCGGCCCAGGCGGCGAGCCAGCCGGGATCGGTCCCCGCGCCGCCGCCGTCGCGCCGCCGCCCGCGGCCCCAGCCCATCAGCGCCTGCGCCTCGAAATGGCTGCGCGTCGCTTCCGGCACGCCGGCGGCGGGCCAGATCGCCATCCGCCCCTCCTGCCAGATGGCGGCGAGCGGAGCGGCCTCGGGGTGCAGGCGGAAATCGATCCCCGGCACGGCGTCGAGCCGGTGGCCGGCCCGCGCCCCCTCGGCCGCGGTGCGCAGGCCGGCTCCGGCGCGCAGCTCGACGAAGCGCGCATCATCGGCCGGCGAGAGGACATGCAGCCCGTCCATGCCGCCGCGCAGGCTGACCAGCAGCAGCAGGCCGGGCGGTGCTTCGCGCGCCTCCGCCGCGAAGGCCATGCCGCGCAGCGGCAGGGGCAGCGCCGCCGCGGCCAGCCCGGCGAGCCGGAGAAGCTGCCTGCGGCGGAGCAGGAGAGGGGGCATGGCGCCTCGGTCCTTCCTTGAGGTCCCGTGCGCCGTCATGTGGACTGGAAGGCCGGCGCGGCGACCACCCAGCCGGCGATCTCGGCCACCTCGGCGGCGTTCGGCGCGGTGTTGCGGCCATGCGCGGTCCAGGTCGCGGCGATCGCCGTCGCGCTGCGCCGCGCCTCGGGGACGGGGCCGATGGCGCGCCCCGCCAGCGCCGCCGCCGCTTCCTCCACCGGCCGCCCGGCGAGCCCGGCGAAGAGCGGCGACGTCCCGGTCCGCCAGGCGTTGCGCGCCAGCGACTGGGCGCACTGCCAGCGCCAGCGGAGCGCGCTGGCGCCGAGATAGGGCTCGGGCGACACCGGCTGCCCGTCCGGCGCCGGCCAGCCGAACAGCTGCTGCCCGCCGAGGAACAGCTGGTGCACCAGCGCCGGGTTGGGCTGCAGCGGGATGTCGTAGGCGCGCGCCGCCGCCGCCACGAGATCGAGCGGCCGGCGCACCCGCCCCGCCCCCGGCGCCGCGATCTCCGGCCCGTCGAGCAGCAGGGCGCGCAGCACGCGCGCGATCTGGTCCGGCGCCTCGGCATGGCGCCGGAAGGCCTCCGCCGCGCGTCGCGTCGCCGCCGCGCCCTCCGCGCCGTCGCCGATCAGGAAGCGCGCCAGCTTGGCCGCGACATGGCGCGCCGTCGCCGGATGCGCGGCCAGGGTGTCGAGCACCGCCCGCCCATGCGCCATGGCCGGCGCGAAGGGGTCGAGGTCGCGGCCGAGGAAGCGCTTCTGGTAGGGATCGTGCCAGGCCTCGACGAAGACGAAGGCGCCGCTCCGCGGCAGGACCCGGTTGGGGTCGACGCGCTGGCCGTTCTCGATCGACCAGCCGGTGAAGGCGCGCGCCGCCTCCCAGACATCGCCGTCGACATAGGCGGTGGCGATGCCGTCCCGGCCCCGCGGCACGTCGCGCCCGACCGGCGCGGCGCCGGCATAGGCGTCCTGCCCCAGCGTGTGCAGCTCGAGCAGCTCGCGGGCGAAATTCTCGTTCGGCGCGCCGGCGCGGGAGCTCTGGTTGTCGAGGTAGAACAGCATGGCCGGGCTGGTCGCCACCGCCTCCAGCAGGTCGCGGAAGCGGCCGAGCGCATGGGCGCGGATCCTGGCATCGTGCTCGGCCAGCGAGACCTGGACCGGCAGGCCGGCGCGGGCGCTGACCGAGAAATGATCGTGCCAGAACTCCACCAGGCGCTCGCGCAGCTGCGCCTCGGCCGCGGCCTTGCGCAGCACGGTGGCGACCGAAAGCGCCAGCAGCGGCCGTGCCCGCTCGACCCCCGGCACATAGCGCCCTGTCGCCGGCAGCAGCGCCCAGCGATCCGCCAGGGAGGTGGCGAGGCTCGCCGCGACCGGGCGGTTTTCCTCGAGGATCTGCTCGCCGGGGCCGGCCGCCGCCCGGATCGGAAGCTCGATCGCCGCGAGCCGCGCGGCCAGCGCCCCGTCATCGCCGGCAGGCAGGGCCAGCTGCGCCTCCACCCATTCGGCGAGGCCGCCCGGGCGGGCCAGCGCCGCGGCCTCGCCGGGCCGTGCGCCATAGGCGGCGCGGGCCAGCACGCGATGGGCGGCGGCGGCGTCGGATGCAAGCAAGCGGGCCGGCCTCGTCCTGCTCAGGGTTGGTCGCCACGCGGGAGATGGGGAGCCGGAAGCGGCGTGTCGAGCCACGCCCCACCTCCCCCCCCGTTGCGTCCGCGCCGCGGACGCCGATACAGTCGAGGCCACACGGACGCAGCGCCACGAGACGCCGCGCCGGGGAGGAGACGAACACGATGCGCCTCAGGCTTCCACGCCGCCTGCTCGCGGCCTGCGCCGCGGCCCTGCTCGCCGCCGGCTTCGGTGCCGCGCCCGCCGCCGCGCAGCAGAGCGTCAAGCTGCGCTGCCAGTCCACCTTCCCGCCGACCAGCCTGAACACCGACAACCTCAAGCTCTTCGCCGAGCGGGTGAAGACCCTGTCGGGCGGGCGGCTCGAGATCGAGGTGCTGCCGGTCGGCGCGCTCGTCCCCGCCTTCGAGACGCTCGACGCCACGCATCGGCGCGTCATCGACTGCGCGCACTCCGCCGCCGCCTACTGGGTCGGGCGCAACCGCGCCGCGACGCTGTTCGGGCCGACGCCGGGCGGGCCCTTCGGGATGGACAATCTCGACTACCTCGCCTGGCTGCACGAGGGCGGCGGGCAGGCGCTGTACGAGGAGTTCTACCGCGACGTGCTGCGGCGCAACATCGTCCCCATCGCGCTCACCGCCGTCTCGCCGCAATCGCTCGGCTGGTTCCGCACGCCGGTGCGCAGCTGGGAGGATTTGCGCGGGCGCAAGTGCCGCCAGACCGGCATCACGGCGGAGGTGTTCTCGCGCGGCGCCGGCATGGCGACCGTGAACATGCCGGGGGCGGAGATCCTGCCGGCCGCCGAGCGCGGGGTGATCGATTGCGGCGAATGGGTCGGTCCGGCCGAGGACATGCAGATCGGCTTCCACACGGTCTGGAAGAATTTCTACGTCAACTCCACGCATGAGCCGGCGACGGTGCTCGAGCTGCTGATCAACGGCGCCGCCTGGAACGCCCTCTCGGCCGAGCACAAGGAGCTGATCCGCGTGGCGGCGATGGAGGCGACGACGCGCAGCATCCTGATCCTCAACACCCGCAACGCCACCGCGCTGGTCGAGCTGCGCGAGAAGCACGGGGTGAACGTGCAGCGCACGCCGGACGACATCCTGCGCAAGACGCTCGAGACCTGGGACCAGATCGCGCAGGAGGAGGTGGCGAAGAACCCGTTCTTCGCCAAGGTCTATGCCGCGCAGCGCGACTTCGCCTCGCGCGTCGTGCCGGCGCGGCGCTTCACCTACACCGATTACGGGGTCGGCGCCGAGCACTACTGGCCGTCGAACCGCTGACGCGACGCGGAGGGGCGGCATGTCCGACGCAATGGCGCCGCCGCCGCCCCCCCGCGCCTATCGGGCGATCATCCGCGCGATCGACCGGACGACCGAGATCGTCGGCGGGATCGTCGCCCTGCTGCTGGTGCCGCTGGTGCTGGCCAACGTGATCGAGGTGCTGATGCGCTACTTCCTGCGCCAGCCCACGGTCTGGGCCGCCGACACCACCGTCATGGCCTCCGGCGCGCTGTTCATGCTGGGCGCCGCCTATGCGCTGCGCAAGGGCGCGCATGTGCGCACCGACCTGCTGTGGGAGAAATTCTCCGACCGCCGGAAGGGCGTGATCGACAGCATCGCCTTCCTGGTCTTCTTCTTCCCGACCATGACGATCCTGTTCCTCCTCTCGCTCGAGGAGTTCCTCTTCGCCTTCGAGATGGACGAGCGCTCGAACCTGTCGTCCTGGGCGCCGCTGCTGTGGCCCCTGCGCGGGGTCATCCCGCTCGCCACGGCGCTGCTCGCGCTGCAGGGCGTGTCGGAGCTGATGAAGTCGCTCTGGGCGGCGCGGACCGGCCGGATGCTCGAGCACCAGGAGAAGATCGAGATCTAGCCCGTGCCCGCATGGCCCGCGGGTTCACGGATCGGGACGCTTCAATCAATGGCGGGTGGACCGGCGGCGAGGTCCACGGCCTTCGGAGCCGGAAAGCCGGCGACCGGCGGCCATCCGCACGGGGGAAGGGGGAAGGGAACCGCATGAGCTGGCAGGCCGCGCTCGGCCTGATGATGCTCGTCTCGATGATCGGGACGATCTTCATCGGCTTTCCCATCTCCTTCACCCTGCTCTTCGTCGCCCTGCTGTTCGGCACGCTCGGGCTCGGCCACGACCTGACCTTCAACCTGGCCTACCTGCAGATCTGGGGCACGATGAAGGACGACATCCTTCCCGCCGTGCCGCTGTTCATCTTCATGGGCTTCATGACCGAGCAGGCCGGGCTGATGGAGCGCCTGTTCCTGGCGCTCCGCGCCCTGCTCGCCCCGGTCCGCGGCGCGCTCTACCTGACGGTGATCTTCACCGCGGCGATCTTCGCGATGGCGACCGGGATCGTCGGCGCCGCGGTCACCGTCCTCGGCATCATGGCCGGGCCGGTGATGATGCGGGCGGGCTACGACGCGCGGCTGTCCGCGGGCGCCATCGCGGCGGGGGGCACGCTCGGCATCCTGATCCCGCCCTCGGTGATGCTGGTGGTGATGGGCCCGACGCTCGGCGTGCCGGTGAACTTCCTCTACGCCGCCTGCCTGGTGCCGGGCTTCCTGCTCGCCTCGATGTACGCGGCCTACTGCCTCGGCCGCAGCTTCTTCAACCCCGCCCTCGGCCCGCCCGTCCCGCCCGAGGAGCGGACGGGAAGCATCGGCGCCGTGCTGCGCGAGGTGCTGGTCGGCGTCGTCCCGCTCGCCTCGCTGATCGCCTTCACCCTCGGCACCATCCTCGGCGGGCTGGCGACGGCGACCGAGGCGGCGTCCTGCGGCGCGGCGGGGGCGACCCTGCTGGCGCTGCTCTACCGCAAGCTCACCCCGGGCGCGCTGCGGAACGCCGCGATCGGCACCCTGACGACGACGAGCATGGTGCTGTTCCTGGCCGTCGCGTCCAACGTCTTCGGCGCGGTCTTCACCCGCCTCGGCGGGTCGGACCTGCTGGCCAACGCGCTGCTGTCGGTGCCGCTGCCCGACATGGGCAAGCTGCTGCTGGTGATGGCGCTGCTCTTCGTCCTCGGCTGGCCCTTCGAGTGGCCGGCGATCATCCTGGTCTTCCTGCCGATCTGCATCCCCGTCGTCGCCAAGCTCGACCTCGGGCTCGCGCGGCCGGAGATGCTGATCTGGTTCGGCGCGCTGGTCGCGGTGAACCTGCAGACCGCCTTCCTCTCGCCGCCCGTGGCGATGTCGGCCTACTACCTGAAGAACGTCATGCCGCAATGGAGCCTCGGCACCATCTATCGCGGCATGGCGGACTTCATGGTCATCCAGATCATCTGCCTCGCGGTGCTGATCCTGTTCCCCGAGATCGCGCTCTGGCTGCCGCGGGCGATGCGCTGAGCCAGGGGAGGGTGGGGCGGCTCAGTAGAGGCCGCCCACCCCCGCCTCCGCGCCGCCGCCACCTTGCCCGCCGCCGCCGCCGACGGTCCGCGCCGCGTTCTCCGTGCCCGGGCGGAAGGCCTCGAGGATGGTGCCGTTGCCGATGCTGGTGCGCACCAGCGCGACGCCGGGCGGGGCGCGGAAGGGCACGGCCGGGCTGTCCTTCAGCGCCGCGGCCACCACCTCGCGGAAGATCGGCGCGGCGTTGTTGCCGCCGGTCTCGCCCTTGCCGAGCGAGTGGGGCTCGTCGAAGCCGAGCCAGACCGCGACGACGATGTCCGGCGTGAAGCCGACGAACCAGTTGTCCATGTAGTCGTTGGTCGTGCCGGTCTTGCCCGCGACGGGGCGGCCGAGCCTGTCGCCGATGGTGCGCGCCGCCGTGCCGCGCTGCACGACGCCCTGGAGGATGTTCACCATCTGGTAGGCCGCGATCGGGTCGGTGACCTGCGGGCGCTCCTCGGACAGGGTGGGCGGGCCCTCGCCGGGGGCGGGGGCGTTGCAGCCGCGGCAGCGCCGGACATCGCTGCGCCAGACCAGCCGGCCGCGGCGGTCCTGGACGGTGTCGATCAGCGTCGGCGTCACCTCGCGCCCGCCATTGACGAAGGAGGCGTAGGCGGCCGCCATGCGCAGCACGGTCGTCTCGCCCGAGCCCAGCGCCATCGCCAGGTAGCGCGGCATGTTCGGGATCACGCCGAAGCGCCGCGCCGCGTCGGCGACCTTGTCCATCCCCACCTCCTGCGCGACGCGGATGGTGACGAGGTTCAGCGACTTCTCGAGCGCGGTGCGGATGCTGACATAGCCGTTGTAGCTGCCCTCATTGTAGTTCGAGGGGCGCCAGATCCCCTGCGGGGTCATGATCTCGACCGGCCCGTCGAGGAAGCGCTGGTTCGGCGGGATCCCTTCCTCGAGCGCGGGGATGTAGACGAAGGGCTTAAACGAGGAGCCGGGCTGGCGCATCGCCTGGGTGGCGCGGTTGAACTGGCTCTTGTCGAAGGACCAGCCGCCGGCCATGGCCAGCACGCGCCCCGTCGCCGGGTCGAGCGCCACGATCGCGCCCTCCACCTGCGGCGTCTGGCGCAGCGCGTAGCGGCTGGCCGGGGCGCCGGCCGGCTCGACCAGCACCACATCGCCCGGCGCCACGACATCGGCCATCCGGCGCATCCCGGGGCCGGGGCGCCCGCCCTCCAGCGTGCGGCGCGACCAGGCGATGTCGGCCATCGCCAGGGTGCCGGTGCGGGGCTGCGCGGGGCCGCGCGGGTCCGGGCGCTCGACCAGGCCGAGGCGCGCCTCGTTGCCGCGGATCTCGAGGACGACCGCGAGGCGCCATTCGGGCAGCGCGCCGGGCGGGCGCGGCACGGCCTCGAGCTCGGGCATCCACTCGGCCGGGGCGGCGGAGATCCGGGTGACCGCGCCGCGCCAGCCGCCGCGCCTCCGGTCATAGGCGGCCAGCCCCTGGCGGAGGATCCTCTCCGTCTCGGCCTGCAGCGCCGGGTCGAGGCTGGTGCGCACGACGAGGCCCCCGCCCGTCGCCTGCTCCGCCCCGAACCGGCCGACCAGCTCGCGCCGCACCTCCTCGGTGAAGTGCTGGCCGACGGGGACCATGTCCGGCCGCCGGCTCGGGCGGGGGATGATGGGCTCGGCCTGCGCGACCGCGGCCTGGGCCGGCGTGATCGCCCCGTCCTCCACCATGCGGTCGAGCACCCAGTCGCGCCGTGCCTTCGCGGCCTCCGGGAAGCGGAGCGGGTTGTAGTTGTTGGGCGCCTTCGGCAGCGCGCCGAGGAAGGCCATCTCCGAGAGCGTCAGCTCGTCGAGGCCCTTGTTGAAATAGGCCTGCGCGGCGGCGGCGACCCCGTAGGCCTGGGCGCCCATGAAGATCTCGTTGAGATAGAGCTCGAGGATGCGCTCCTTCGGCAGCGCCTCCTCGATGCGGACCGCGAGGATCGCCTCCCGCGCCTTGCGCATGAGCGTGCGGTCGGAGCCCACCAGCATGTTCTTGGCGACCTGCTGGGTGATGGTCGAGGCGCCGACCGCGCGCCGCCCCGTGCCGTACTGCTCGACATTGGTCAGGACGGCGCGCACCAGGCCGATCGGGTCGATGCCCAGATGCTCGCGGAAGCGCTGGTCCTCGGCGCTGATGAAGGCCTGCTGCAGCAGGGGCGGCACCGCCTCGATGGGGACGAAGACCCGGCGCTCGGCGGCCAGCTCGGCCATCAGCCGGGAATCCGCGGCGTAGATGCGCGACATCTGCGGCGGCTCGTAGGTGGCGAGCCAGCGATGGTCCGGCAGGTCCGCGGCGATGCTCCGGTAGAGCGCGAAGGCGCCGACACTCCCGCCCAGGGCGCCGACGGCCAGCAGGACCAGCAGCGCGCGGAACAGGCCGAAGCCGCCGCGCCGGCGGCGCCGCGGCGTCCCGCGCCCGCCGGGCGGGGGTGGGGGCCCGGCATCGCCCGGATCCCGCGCCCCCGGCGCGGCGGGGGCGGGGCGTCGCGGGCCGGCCAGGGGCTGGTCGGCGCGGAGTTCGAGTTCGGTGCTCATCGGGGGCTCAACATCGTGTCGTGGATGCCCGGGGGGAAGCGCAAAATCATGGCAGCCGCCCGGCGCCGCGGCGGCACGGCGCGCGCGCCGGGCCGGGATACGCAGGGATCGTGAAGATTGCGACCTTGCGAGGGAACGCCCTCGGACATCGGTGGGGAGGACCCGCCAGGACCGGGGCCGGAGCCTGCCGGGTCGGGATGGGATCGGCCGAGCGAAATCGCGCCCCGGAAGGCATCGACACCGGGGCCGGGCCTGCGGTCAGAGCTTGTGAAGAAATCGAACTTGCGAAAGCATGCCCGTTGGAATCATTGGGGAATTCCCCCCCCGATCGGCGCTGACGGGCATTCTTTCACAAGCTCTCAGCCCCGCTCGGCCTCCGGCGCCGCCACCTCCAGCTCCGCCTGCGGCCGGCGTTCGAGATAGCCATGCACCGCCTCGGCCAGCGCCGCGGCGAGCTTCGCGCGATGCGCCGGCCGCCGCAGCGCCGCCTCGTCCGCCGCGTTCGAGAGGAAGCCCATCTCGACCAGGGCGGAGGGGACGTCGGGCGCCTTCAGCACGACGAAGCCGGCGCGCCGGTGGGTGTTCGGCAGCAGCGCCACCTCGTCCTTCAGCGCCGCGACGGTCAGCCGCGCGATGCGCTCGGAGCCCTGGCGGGTCTCCCGCTTCATCAGGCTGATCAGGATGCGCTGCACCTCGGGCGGGACCGAAGGCAGGCGCATCCCGCCCGCGGCGTCGGCGCGGTTCTCGCGCTGCGCGAGTGCCGCGGAGAAGCTGTCCGAGGCGGTCTCCGAGAGGGTGTAGACGCTGGCCCCCCGGGCCCCCGGCGCGCTGTCGGCATGTAGCGAGAGGAACAGCGCCGCGTCGCGCCGGCGCGCGAGGTCGATGCGCGCGCCGAGCGGGACGAAGACATCGCGCGAACGGGTGAGCAGCACGCGGCAGCGCCCGCCGCGCTCGAGCCGCGCCTTCAGCTCGAGCGCGGCGGCGAGAGTGATGCGCTTCTCGAGCGTGCCGGAGACGCCGATCGCGCCCGGATCCCGCCCGCCATGGCCCGGATCGAGGACGATCAGCGGCCGGCGCGGCGCGGTCCGGGCGACGGGACGGGTGGCGGGCTCGCCGGCCGCCATCGCGGCGTGCGGCGCGGCGAGCAGGACGGCGATGCCCCGGCGCAGCAGGGCGCGCCGGCCGGGGCGGATGGGGGCCGGGTCGCGGTCATCCACCCTGGATGCTTCCCTGCCTTGGCTGGTCCGTTCCCCTGATCCGTCCATGGCACCCCTGTCCCGCGACCACCCCGCGGCCCGCCGCTGCCGCCGCGCCCGTCGCGGAGGGAGGCGCGCGGGCGTTGGCGGGCGATGGCGCAACCCTCGATGGCCGCGGCGGACTGCATGCGGCGTGATTGCGGCGAGACTATCACATGCCGGCCGGTGCTTGCCACGCTTCGCTCACAGGTTGTGTGAGCCTCGCGGCCACCCGGGCCACGTGACGGTCTTGTGGACGGTCCCACCGCCCTCTATGGTGTCCCGTCCCGGCAGCGCCCGCTGCGGGCGAAGGAACGGCACGGCGGTCCGACCCGGCCCTGATTGCAGGCCGAAGGGGTGTCCGTCGCGGGATCCGGCATGGTGACGGTGCAGGTCGCGCCGGCATCGCGTCTCGCCGGCGCCCGCGGCACCCTGGTGCCAGCCGAGGCGTCCTTCCCCGTGGCGGCGCCGGTCGCGCCAGCGATTCCCGGCGTTCCGCCCCTTCCTGGCGGGGTGCCCATCCGCCGCGGCCGACGCTGTCCCGCCGTCGTCCCTGCGCGCGCACCCCTTCGGGCCGCGATCACGGGCCGTGCGGCGTTCCGGGACACGAACCCGGGGGCGGTGCCCCGGGCGCCCGCCAAGCCGCCGGCCGAGCCGGGTCAGGCGACGCCGGACGCCCGGAGCATGTCCGCCCCGCCGAGAATGGACGGACCACCGCCGCATGGCCGCAGAGCCACGTCCGCGTCACGCCCTGCCCCGCCCCTTCTCGGGACCCCTCACCCTGTGCCGCCGCCGGCGCATGCCCGCGGGCGCGCGCCGCGGCCCGGAGTCTCCCGACCGATGACCAAGCGCATGCTGATCGACGCATCCCACGCGGAAGAAACCCGCGTGGTGGTGCTGGACGGCAACCGCCTCGAAGAGTTCGACCTCGAATCCGCCAACCGGAGGCCGCTCAAGGGCAACATCTACCTGGCCAAGGTGGTCCGGGTGGAGCCGAGCCTGCAGGCGGCCTTCGTCGAATATGGCGGCAATCGCCACGGCTTCCTGGCGTTCGGAGAGATCCACCCGGACTACTACCAGATCCCCATCGCCGACCGGCAGCGCCTGATCGAGATGCAGGCGGCCGAGGCCCGCGAGGAGGCCGAGGAGGAGGAGCGGCAGGCGGTCGCCGATGCCGCCCGCGCGGCGACCGGCTCGGGCGGCGGACGGCGCGGCCGTGGCGGCCCGCGCGGCGAAGCCCGGGCGAGCATCGAGGCCGCCGCCGCCACGCCC
>CAZMCV010000127.1:0-12218 GCA_964564645.1 uncultured Acetobacteraceae bacterium | reverse complement strand
GGTCCGCATGGCGGCGATGCGCCCGTCGCAGAGATCAAGCGCCGTGACCGGCTCCGCGGCCAAGCACCAGGGCGGGCCAGGCGGCGGGGTCCCGCAACGCGCGCATCCTCCGCCTCCTTCGCGTCGAGGGTCACGCGGTGGCGCGCCGCCATGGCGGGAGCCCGGCCGGCGCGATCCGGGTTCCGGCACCGGCGGGGGGTCGCGCCGCACGCGATTTGCGCCGCCCGGGCGGGACGCCGCGCCACCGCCGCGCGTTGGCGCTCCCACCACCTCGACCAGGCACGCCATGTCCGAGACACGATCCCCCGCCGGTTCCCACGACACCGCCCCCGCGCCCACGCGCTGCGCCGTCGTCCTGCCCTGGGAGGGCGCCGGCCACCCGCCGCGCGGCGCGGAGGCACGGCTCGCCGAGGCGGTCGAGCTCGCCCGCTCGATCGGCCTCGACATCGTCCACACCGCGACCGTGCCGCTGCGGGAGCGGCGCCCCGCCACCCTGCTCGGCCCCGGCCAGGTCGAGGCGCTCGGCCAGGCGATCCGGGAGGGGCAGGTGGACCTGGTCGTGGTGGACGCCGCGCTGACGCCGGTGCAGCAGCGCAACCTGGAGCGCGACTGGAACAGCAAGGTCATCGACCGCACCGGGCTGATCCTCGACATCTTCGGCGAGCGCGCGCGGACCAGGGAGGGCGCGCTGCAGGTCGAGCTCGCGCACCTCGCGTGGCAGCGCAGCCGGCTGGTGCGCTCCTGGACGCATCTCGGCCGGCAGCGCGGCGGCTTCGGCTTCCTCGGCGGACCGGGCGAGACGCAGATCGAGGCCGACCGCCGCCTGATCGGCGACCGCATCGCGCGCCTCCGCCGCGAGATCGAGGAGGTGCGGCGCACCCGCGGCCTGCACCGCGAGGCGCGGAAGCGCGTGCCGTTCCCGGTGGTCGCGCTGGTCGGCTACACCAATGCCGGCAAGTCCACCCTCTTCAACGCGCTGACCGGAGCGGAGGTCGTCGCGCGCGACCAGCTCTTCGCCACCCTCGACCCGAGCTTGCGCGGCATCGCGCTGCCCTCCGGGCGGCGGGCCATCCTCTCCGACACGGTCGGCTTCGTCAGCGCGCTGCCGACGGAGCTCGTCGCGGCCTTCCGCGCGACGCTCGAGGAGGTGGCGGAGGCCGACCTGATCCTGCATGTCCGCGACGCCGCGCATCCGGACAGCGCGGCGCAGCGCGCCGACGTCCTCGGCGTGCTGGAGGGCATGGCGAAGGACGGCATGATCGGGGCCGACTGGCCGCGGCGGACGATCGAGGTGCTGAACAAGTCGGACCTGCTCGGGGGTGCGGGCCGGGTGGCCGCGCGGCCGGGCGAGCTCGTCGTCTCCGCCCTGACCGGGGAGGGGCTGGAGGCGCTGCGGGAGGCGATCGACGCGCGGCTGTCGGAGGGGATGGTCACCGTCGGCTACGACATCCCGGCCTCGGACGGCGCGCGGCTCGCCTGGCTCTACGGCCATGGGGAGGTGATCGGGCGGCAGGACACGGACGAGGCGGTGCACGTGACCGTGCGCCTCGCCCCCGAAGACCGCGCGCGCTTCGAGCGGGGGATGCGCGACCCGGGCCATCCCGACGACGCGCCGCCGTCGCCCGGCGACGCGGACGGCGCGGCGGCCCGCCAGCCGGAGCGCTGAGGTAGGCGCGCGGTGCCCGCTGCCGTGGCGGGGCTGCTGCCCGGCCTCGCCCTCTGCGTTGCCATCGCCCTCGCCGCGTGGGTGGGGCAGGCGCTGGAGCGCGCGGTGCTCGGCCAGGCCTGGCTCGACGCGCTGGTGCTGGCGATCCTCATCGGCGCCGCGCTGCGCACGATGCGGGAGCTGGGGCCGTCCCTGCGGCCCGGCATCCGCTTCGCCGCGGGCCGGCTGCTGGAGGTCGCGGTGGTGCTGCTCGGCGCCTCGCTCGACCTGCGTGCGGTCGCGGCGGGCGGGGTGCGGCTGCCGCTGGCGATCGCCGGCGTGGTCGCCCTTTGCCTGCTCGCCGGCTACGGCGCGGGGCGGCTCCTCGGCCTGCCGCACCGGACGGCGATGCTGATCGCCTGCGGCAACGCGATCTGCGGCAACTCGGCGATCGCCGCCGTGGCCCCGATCCTCGGCGCCGGGGCGAGGGAGGTCGCCTCCGCCATCGCCTTCACCGCGGTGCTCGGCGTGGTGGCGGTGCTGGCGCTGCCGCCGCTCGGCGCGGCGCTGGGGCTGGGCGCCGCCCAGTACGGCGCCTTCGCGGGGCTGACCGTCTACGCGGTGCCGCAGGTGCTGGCGGCGACGGCGCCCTTCGGCAGCGCGGCGATGCAGGCGGGCACGCTGGTGAAGCTGCTGCGCGTGCTGATGCTGGGGCCCGTCGTGGTCGCGCTGTCCGCACTCGAGCGCTGGCGCGCGGGCCGGCCGGGGCATGCCGCGCCGGCGGCGAAGGTCGGCTTCCTCCCCTGGTTCATCCTGGGCTTCCTGGCCCTGGCCGCGGCGAACGCGGCGGGGCTGGTCCCGGCTTCCGCGCGAGGGCCGGTGCAGTCGGCGGCCGGCCTGCTGACGGCGGTCGCGATGGCGGCGCTCGGCCTCGGCGTGGATCTGCGCGGGTTGCTCCGCGCCGGGCGCGCGGCGGCCGCCGCCGCGACCGCGGCCCTGCTGCTTCTCGGAGGCGTCAGCCTGCTGGTGGTGCGCTGGATCCTGCCCGCGCCCTGATCGCACCGCCCTTAGTCACGCGCCGCCGCCGCCCGGCCCCTCGGGCTCGGCAGGGAGGCGGGGTGGTGGTTCGGGCTGCGGCACGGTAGTCGGATCCCTCGGTCGCGGACCGTCCGGCGTCAGGCCCCGGTCCGCGGCGCGCGGCCGCGCCCCATGGCCAGGACGCGCGGGACCCCGCCCCGGTTGCCCCATGGTGCCACCCGGGGCGTCGCCGTCATGCGTCCCAGTCGGGGGCGATGTCCGGGTCCACCAGGCGTCGCCCCTTGGGCAGCGCGTCGAGCGCGGCGATGTCCTCGGCATCGAGCCGCAGCGCGGCGGCGCCGAGGTTCTCGCGCTGGCGCGCCGGCGACGCCGCCTTCGGGATGGCCGCGACGCCCGGCATCGCCAGCAGCCAGGCCAGCGCCACCTGGCCCGGGGTCGCCCCGTGCTTCGCGGCGACGCGGCGCACCACCGGATCGCCCGCCACCTCGCCCTTGGCGAGCGGCGTGTAGCTGGTCAGCACGATGCCATGCCCGGCGCAGAGCGCGCGCAGGCCGTCCTGCCCGAGGTAGAGGTGGTGCTCCACCTGCAGGCAGGCGATGGGCGCGAGACCGAGCCCGATCGCCTGCCGCAGCAGCCCGGGTGGGAAATTGGCGACGCCGACGGCGCGCGCGAGCCCTTCCTCCCGCAGCCGGGCCAGCGCCCCGAGCGCATCCGGCAGGTCGAGGCGCGGGCTCGGCCAATGGATCATGTAGAGGTCGACATGGTCCTGGCCGAGCCGTCGCAGGCTGTCCGCCGCGGCGCGGCGGATCGCGGGCCCGCTCGCCTTGTCGGTCCAGGCCTTCGTGGTGAGGTAGAGCGCCTGGCGCGGCAGCCCCGCGGCGCGGATGGCCGCGCCCACCTCCGCCTCGTTGCCGTACATCTCCGCCGTGTCGAGGTGGCGGTAGCCCAGGGCGAGGGCGGACTCCACCGCCGCCTGGCAGGCCGCCCCCCGCATCGGCCAGGTGCCGAAGCCGAGGGCCGGCATGCGCGTCAGCGCGGTCTCGATCACGGGGATGGTCATGGTCCTGCTCCTGGCGGTGGGGTGGCGGGCGCGTCCGGCCGGGTTTCCGGCATCACCGCCCAGAACAGCGCGGCGCCGAGCGCGGCGATCGCGGCGAGCGCGAGGAAGGCCGCGTCGTAGCCCGCCGCCACCACGACCCAGCCGGCCAGCGCGCCGCTGACGATCCCGCCCACCGCGTGCACCGTGCCGACCGCGCCCTGCGCCGCCGCGAAATGGCCGTGCCCGCGCGTGAGATCGGCGATCACGACCGGGAACAGCGCCCCGATCAGCCCGGCGCCGACCCCGTCCAGCAGCTGCACCCCGACCAGCCAGGCGGGATGGTCGGAGAGGGTGTAGAGCACGCCCCTCAGCGCCAGCGCCAGGAAGGCGGCGAGCAGCAGCGGCCGGCGGCCCCAGCGTTCCGCCCGCGCGCCGGCGAGCCAGGCCACCGGCACCATCACCGACTGCGCGGCGACGGCGCAGAGCGCCGTCAGCGCGATGCCCCAACCGAGGTTCTGCAGGGCGAGCACCTGCGCGACCAGCACCAGCATGGAGGCGTTGGCCATGTGGAACAGCGCGCCGCAGAGGGCGAAGGCCAGCAGCGAGCGGCTGCCCCGCAGCAGCGCCCAGAGCGGCGTCGCGGACCGGCCGTCCTCGCCGGGTGCCAGGCCGCGCGCGGCCGCCGGGTCGATCGCGCGGGCGGGGATGGCGAAGGCGCAGAGCGCGCTGAGCAGGCCCGTCGCCGCCATCATCCAGAACAGCACCGGCGTGCCGAAGGCCGGCGCCAGCGCCAGGATCGCCAGGTTCACCCCGGCATTGCCCAGGTGGAACAGCGCCTCGTTGCGCCCGGCCCGGCGGGCGAAGCGCGCGGGACCGACGATGCCGAGCGAGACGGCGGCGAGCGTCGGCGCGATGGCGGTGCCCGCCAGCGCCCCCACCACGCCCGCGGCCGCCACGGGCCAGAAGCGCGGCGCCAGCGGGATGACGAGGCAGGTCGCGGTGACGACCAGGACGCAGCCGGCCAGCAGCGTGCGCTTGGCGCGGACCGCGTCCACCGCCAGCCCGATCGGCGTCTGCGCCACCAGCCCGGCGAGCCCGCCGATCGAGAGGGCGAGGCCGATGCGGGCCGGGTCCCAGGCATGCTCGGTCAGCAGGTAGACGCCGAGATAGGCGCCGAGGCCGTAGCGCACATCCGAGAGCAGGATGTTCACCGCATCCAGCGCGCGCTCGGCCCGGGCGTCGAGGGGGCGTGGCCCTGCCATGGCGGGGGTCAGCCGGCGCGGCGGAACCCCGGGTGCAGGCGGTCCTCGCGCGCCCACCAGCCCGGGTGAAGCAGGTGCTCGTGCTCGAAGCGCCCGCCCTGCGCGAAGGCCGCGACCGCCTCGGCCAGCAGCGTCGGACGCGGCCGGCCGCGGGCATCGGGGCGGGCGACGTCGAAGGCGCCGGCCTCGTAGCGCCCGGCGCGGCGGGTGAGCAGGCTGCACCAATCCATCGCGCCGAACAGCGCCCAGGCGGTGACGGCGCGGATGTCGCCCCCCTCGGCCCGCAGGGCAGCGACGGCGTCCCAGCACCCGGCCAGCCAGCGCAGCTGCTCGTCCTCGGTGCAGCCGATATGCGCCTCGGTCACCGCGAGGGGGAGGCCGGGGTAGCGCGCATGGGCCTCGCGCAGCCGCGCGAGCCAGCCTGTCTCGCCGGGCGGCACGGGCATGCGCACGGCCTCGGTGTCGGCGTAGCGGTGCCGGCCATTGCCGCCATGCGTCTCCGGCCGGTGCAGCGCCAGGCGGTGGTCGAGGAACCGCTCGCTGGTCACGTAGTGGTTCAGCCCGAGCGTCATCGGGGCGAGGTCGCCGGCGCGGAAATCCTCGAGCGCCTCCGCGGCCACGCCGGCCGCCAGCAGCCGCGCGTGGAAGGGGTGCCCGGCGTCCACGCGGCCGGTGAGCAGGTCGAGGCTCAGCCAGCCGCGGCGGTTCTCGTACTCGGCCTGGTAGCGCAGCCGGGGCGTCGAGAAGGTCCGGCCGATATCCTCGGTCTGCACCAGGCGGGCCCCGGGGATCGCGCGGCGGATGGCGCGCATGGCCAGCAGCACGCCGCGGCACTGGTTGGCGACGGCGCGCAGGAAGCTCGCCTCGTCGGCCCGGTGCGGCGCCCAGTGGCCGTAGAGCGCGGAGAAGCGCGCCGTGGTCAGCGGCTCGTTCACCGGCGTCCAGGCCTCGACCCAGGGGTAGCGGCGGGCCGCGCGGCCGGCGAAATCCGCGAGCTTCTCCGGGAAGCGCGGGTCGAGCAGGCAGGTCCAGCCCGGCCCGCTGCCATGGTGCACGAGGCCGAGGATGGGCGCGACGCCAAGGCGGCGCAGCTCCGCCAGCCTCTCGTCGTGCCAGGCCCAGTCGCCGTCCTCGGGGCCGTGCGGCTCGACCCGCTCCCAGGCGACGGGGTAGCGCAGGGTCCGCAGGCCGAGCGCCGCGACGGCCTCGAGGTCGGCGATCCGGCCATGGTGCCCGGTCTCGCGGAACTGGTCGCGCAGGTCGTCCCCGACCCGCACGACGCTGCATTCGAGGCCGCCCCAGAGCTCCGTGGCGGCAGGTGGCGGGGGACCGGCCCCGGGGCCGGGGCGGAGCGGGACCGGCGCGGTGAGGGCGGCGGGCAGGGATTCGCGGTAGGCGCCGTGATTCGGTCGCACGGGTACTCCGGTCGCTGGGGGTGGTCGACCGGAAGGCGCCCGGCGACGGTGGCTGGCAGGCGGTCCGCGCGGGGTCGCCGGGCGCGGGGCGGATGCGGCCGCGATCGGCCGCCCCGCCCCGCGCCCGGTTGCCGTCACCGGAGGCCATTCGGGAGAAGGATCCCGCAAGGAAGGGTCGGAATCCCGATCCTTGGAACGCGACGGGCCGGCGCCGGTTCGGCGCATGGCAGCGCCACTCCCCTCAAATGACTTGCCGGAACGTGTCCGGCGTCAGGTGCCTGACCGACCCGGGCCGGCTCTCCGGCCGCACGGCGCGGTCCCGCCCCCTCCGCCTCTCGGCCGCGGCGGCTCCTTCGTCCGCCTCTGGTCCGGTCCTCGACGCCCGCCGTCTCGCCCACCGCCAGCCCCCGCGGCCGCGCGAGGCCCCGCCGACCTCGGCCGCGAATCCCCGCTGATCCACCGGCAGCGCCGGTGTGCCGCGGAGCAGCGCCGGCGCGGTTCCGGCAGGCCGTAGAGCCGCAGCGCCTCGAGCTCGATCTGCCCGTCGAAGCCGGCGATGCCGACCTGCGGGAAGGCAACGCCCCGCCCGAGCCGGACCGTCATGGGCCGCTACAGCAAGGCGTCCGCCACCATTGCCCTGCCGGTCCGGGCCTTGGTGGCCACTCTCCACCGCAGCGTGGCGGCGAGGCCAGCACGTCGACGACGACTTCCTTGTCCACGATGCTTCCGCGTGCAGGAAGCAACTTCATGATCGCACTCCCCGCTTGGCTGGCGGCGGGGACAGGGCGAAGGGTCGTCGCACCATGAAGGAGGCGGCGATGCGGAGCGAGATCGACCTGAGCAACGTGGTGACGGTCCATGGCCCGGTCTTCGACGGCCGGCACGAGGGCTTGCTGCGCACCGGCACCGCCGCGGAGTGGATGGAGCGCTGGGTGCACAGCCATCGTGCCCAGGTGGCGATCCGCGCCGGCGACGGCACGGTCTGGCACCTGCGCCGCGTCGACTGACCTCGCCGCCGCCCTGCGCACCGCCCCGACCGGCCGATCGGCGGGGCTTCGGGTCGTAGGACCCGGCGCGGTGCCGGTTCCTGCACGGAGACCCGACGATGACGTCCACCATCACCGACAAGCAGCGCGCGATCCTCGAGGTCGCGGCCGAGCGTCCCGACGGCCTGGCCGCCTGCCGGTGCGCAACGGCAGTCCGCGGGGCTACTCGGGGCTACGCGACCTACCGGGCCGGCCGCGCGAGCAGTCGCGCCTGGTCGTCAGCCAGTGCACCGGGCAGGTCGCGATGTGGGAGGCCATCGCAGGCCGCACGGGCGATGTCGTCATGGTGCGCGCCATGCGTGAGCGCATTGTCTTCCTTGCGCCGAGCAGCGCGGTGGCGCTGCAGGAATGGCGGAGCAAGCCCGACGCCTACGATGCCCGGCTGATCTGGAACATCTGGCATGTCGCCAACCCGGCCGATTGCCGACCTCGTCGAGATCGAGGAGCCCTTCCGGATCTGGCGTTCGACCGGCACTGCGCTGACGAGGCGGGATGCTGGCCGCGACGAAGCCCGCCGCTTCGCCGCGTTCCTCGCCGCACCAGAGGGAGCATCGATCTTTTCCCGTTTCGGTTGGTCGGGATAGGCTGCACCGCCAGCCGTCTCATGACGGCGGCCATCAGCCGCGGCCGCCGTCCTATCCGCCAGAGACTTTCGTTCCCCGGTTCCTCCCACGGTCGTGTCCCTGGGTGTGGTGTAGGAGCTGTGGGGAAGTAGCCCCCCGGAGCGACCGATGAATGGGTCAAGCTCCGGCGGGCTCCTTGTCCACAGCGGCGGCCGCGGCGGTCACCGCGGTGGTCCCTGGTAGGGTTGGGTTGCTGAGACCAACAACCCCAGACCTTGAGCCGACCACGATGACCGACGAGACGATGGCCCTTCGCGGGCTGCTGGAGAAGTCTGCGGACGCTTCCTTCCTGCGCGAGATGATCGGTCTCGCGGCCGAGCGGCTGATGGAGCTGGAGGTGGGCGCGATCACCGGCGCCGCCCATGGCGAGCTCAGCGCCGATCGGTTGGTGCAGCGCAATGGCTACCGCGAGCGCGATTGGCAGACCCGGGCGGGTACGGTCGAGTTGCGGATCCCGAAGCTGCGGCGCGGCTCCTACTTCCCGGGCTTCCTCGAGCCGCGGTGGTTGGCCGAGAAGGCGCTGACGGCAGTGATCCAGGAGGCCTATGTCCACGGCATCTCGACGCGGTCTGTGGACGATCTAGTCCGCGCCATGGGCCTCGACGGCGTCAGCAAGGGCCAGGTGAGCCGCCTCTGCGCCGAGATCGACGAGCGGGTGCGCGACTTCCTCGCCCGCCCCATCGAGGGCGACTGGCCCTATCTCTGGCTGGATGCCACCTACGTGGAGGTCAGGAGGCCGGCCGCATCGTCCCCGTGGCCGTCACCATCGCGGTCGGCGTCAACGCCGACGGCCGGCGCGAGGTCCTCGGCATGGCGGTCGGCAGTTCGGGGGCGGAGCCCTTCCGGCTCGACTTCCTGCGCAGCCTCAAGCGGCGCGGCCTGGCCGGCGTCAAGCTGGTGATCTCCGACGCCCATGAGGGGCTGCAAGCGGCCGTCACGAAGGTGCTGCGCGCGACCTGGCAGCGCTGCCGCGTTCACTTCGCCCGCAACGCGCTCGCGCATGCCGGCAAGGCACAACGCCGCATCGTCTCGGCCGTTGGACGCATACGTCCAACCGGCACCGCCTATGCCGAGGGCGACGCTGCCGCCGCGCACGCCCAGTGGCGCACCGTCGCCGACCAGCTCCGCCCCAAGGTGCCCAAGCTCGCCAACCTGATGGACGAAGCCGAGGAGGATGTCCTGGCCTACATGGCCTTCCCCGCCGCACACCGGCCGAAGCTGCACTCCACCAACCCGATCGAGCGCCTCAATGGCGAGATCAAGCGCCGCACCAACACCGTCGGCATCTTTCCCAACGAGGCTGCCGTCGTCCGCCTCGTCGGCGCCATCCTCCTCGAGCAGTCCGACGAATGGGCCACCCAACGCGCCCGTTACATGACCCTGGAAGGCATCAGCGCCGTCAGCGATACCGGGCCCGCCAGGCTCTCCGCCGTGACAGCCTGACACGGCGGCTCACCCCGCCAGGAGCCATCGCTTCCAAACCACGCCATGGGACACGATCCGGCCTGGGCATGTCGGTGGCGCGGATGGACCTCGCTCCGCATCGCCGCTTCCGCCGTGGTGCAACGACCATTCGCCCTGTGCCGGCACGAAGCCAACCGGAGAGAGCGATCATTCGATGACTTTTCCCCGGTTCGACGTTGGCACAGCAGGACCGGCCGGCGACGCGATGGCCTCGGCGATCATCTTGTGTCGGAACAGGTCGTCGGCAGGAGAACCACGTCCACATTTCGGCGGGCATGGCCCGGATGCCGCTCCTGCGGCGACCATCGACCGGTCGGACCCAGCGCGCGGGTCAACCGGGCGCTGTCAGCGTTGCTGTCGCCGTCGGATTGCCGAAACGCTCACGGCCGATTGGCCGGATCGGGCGGTCATCCGCGCGATCTCGGCAACTGCGCTTCCCCTGCTACAGGAGGTCCGCCACGGCGCCCCGGAAACGGGTAAGCGCCGCCAGGTGGTCCGCAGCGCCATGGCCCGCGACCCGCCGGTGATGACCGCTGACGAAGGTGGTGTGCGCGGTCACATGCGTCACGCCGGCCTGCTTCCAGAACCCGATCTCGCGCCGCCACTCGTCTTCCGCTCCGGCGCCGGGCGACATCCAGATCTCGATTCCCATGTCCTCAGGTCGGCGTCCGGCCTCACGGACCAGGCCGCGCAGCTTGTCGAACGCCGCCAGCGCGGCATCCCCCGGCGGATAGTCCAGCGGCATGAAGCCGTCGCCATACCGCGCCGCGCGACGGAAGGTTGCCTCGGCATGGCCGCCGAACCATACCGGCACGCGCCCCGAGGCGGGCCGCGGGTTGATGCCGGCATCCTCGATCCGGTGGTAGGTCCCGGTGAATTCGACGTGGTCCTGCGCCCAGAGCGCCTGCATCACCCGCACCTGCTCGGCCGAGCGCGTGCCGCGGTCATGAAAGTTCTCGCCCAGGGCGACGAACTCGACCTCGTTCCAGCCGACCCCGACGCCGAGCCGGAAACGACCGCCGCAGAGGACATCGAGGCAGGCCGCCTGCTTGGCGACCAGCACGGCCTGGCGCTGCGGCAGGACCAGCACGCCGGTGGCGAAGCCGATGCGCGTCGTGCAGCCGGCCAGGAAACCGAAGAGCACGAAGGGATCGTGCCAGGCGTTCGCCGTGGTCCCGGCGCGCCTCGCGTGCTCCCCCGACACGCCGGTGTTCGTGCCATGCTCGAGCGGCGCCTGAGGATTCTTGCCGACGACGTGGTCGGCGGCCAGCAGGTAGTCGTAGCCGAGGCCTTCCAAGGACTGGGCGTAGTCCCGGACCACCGACGGTTCCGTGCCGATATCCCCCAGCGGCAGCGATGCGCCGAGCTGCATGATTGGTCGCCTCCCCGGACGGGCCTGGCATCCTGCCGGCTCCGTTCGCGGGTCCACCCTCCCACGAAGCGGTTCGGCCGGCCAACGGAAACCGGGACTGGCGTAACGCAGGCCGGGCCCGGGCGACGTGCTCCCCCAGGCGAGTGATCGGGTGAACGTGCCGCGCCCCGGCGGGCACCGCCGGGCGCCCGGAACTCGCTTCCGCCGAGGGCTGCGAGCTGCGTCGCCTTGGATGGCGGCGACGCGCCGCGGAAACGCCGTGCTGAAGGGCTACCGCGCGACGGCCTCGCGCCACCTGCGGCGCCTTGGCGCGGTGCCGGGCGTCCGCGCGGCGGCGTTGCGGCAGAGCACCACCGAGGTCGGCGTCGAGGGCCTGGCGGTGGTGGCGACCTCGACCACCGCCGCCAAGACGCTGGCCGGGCTTGTCCTTCAAAGGGCTGGACGGCGTCGCCGCGACGGCCCTCGGGCTGCTGCTGCGCGCGCAGCACGGGCTGGCCTTCGCGGTGGACTGCTCGCAGGCCAAGGAGTTCGCGCTGTCACACTGGCCGTTCGGCGGCGTCGACGGCGAGCGGCTGTTCGGGCGCCGCTTCGACGCGGCGATGAACGTCAGGGAGGACGTGGCGGGCGACGTGCTGGCCTCGCTGAACCAGCGCATGACGGTGCGGCTCTGCTGTCGCAAATCTACCCGGACGGATTGCCGAATTTCTCCGCCTCTCCGGGTGGGAATGCGGTGGTGGGCGCCGTCATCGCCACCACGCTGAAGGCGCTCTTCGACGAAGTGCGGCCGATCGGGAATCCGGTGCAGCCCGATCCGCGCGATCCGACCCGGCTGGTGTCCTACAGCGGTCCGCCGCTGACGGTCGGCGGCGAGTTGTACAAGCCCGCCATGAATTTCAGTCATTCGCGCAACTGGCCCGCGCGCATCGTCTCGACGAAGCACCATGCGGTGGAGGCATGCTGGCGGATCGTCGACCGGGCAATGGAGGTCTCGGGCGGGGCCGGGATGTTCAAGGGACAGGAGCTGGAGCAGCTTTTCCGCGACGCCCGCTGCGGGCGGTTCCATCCCGCCAATACTTTCCTGGTGCATGAGATCGTGGCGAAGACCGCGCTCGGCATCGACCTCGGTGAGCGGCCGGCGCGATCTCCCCGCGTTGTTCCGGCGGGCGCACCACGATGGTGGGCTCGTCCTCCGTCGTCGGCACCGGCACGACCTGCTCCGGGTGCGCCGCGCGACGGCGCGGCGGCTCCACGCCAGTCGCGGCGCGCGGCGCCGATGCGGGCCGGGCCGCGGCGTGGGGTGTCCACGTGCACGCG
>CAZMCV010000126.1:0-12270 GCA_964564645.1 uncultured Acetobacteraceae bacterium | reverse complement strand
GCCCGGCAATGCCCGCGCCCGGTGCGGGGGCGTCGGCGAGCGGGGCGGGTGACGGGGAAGCCGGCCGGTCCGGGGCGGCCAGGCGGGGCGCGGCGACGGAGGGTGGGCCGGCCTCGGCCGGATCCGCACGGCCCAGCGCCGCCGATGGCCCGGCTTGCGGGATCCTGGCGCCCGTTCCCGCCTCGCCCGGCCCGCGGGCCTCCGCCAGCACGGAATCCGCATCCGCCGCGCGATGCAGCGCGGGCGGCGGCCCGGCCTCGGAGGCGGGGCGGTCCACAGGCGCCAGCGCGACCATCAACACCACCCCCCCGACCAGCCCGGCCGCGGCGCCGGCGCAGAAGCCGAGGAAGGCCGACCAGCGGCGGGTGGCCGCCTGATCGGGCCTCGGTCGCAACAGCGGGGGTGGCGGCGCGCGCAGACGGCTCATGCCCTCGGCGGGCCCCGCGGATCCGATCGGGGACGGTTCGCCGGTGGGCGGCGCTCCGGGGGCGCAGCGTGCCCTTCCCGCCGTGCCGGCCCGGGCGATCCCTCACCGCGCAACGGCGCCTGACCTCCCCGCCGATCCACCGGCCCTGGCAGGAACCCGTGGGCCCGGACGCGGCGATTCCCCGCGGGCGGTCGGCGCGGGCGCGGCCTCAGGACGCGGCGTCGCCCCGTTCCGCCTCGATCGACAGCGCCTCCGCCCCGGCCAGGTCGTCGGGCCCCGCGACCAGGCGCCCGCCCCTCGCGGCCTGGCTCTGCGCGGCGAGCGCGCGCGCCATCTGGCTCAGGGCCTGCTGGTGCTTTTCGTTCCCGATCATCGCGAAGTTCCGCGCGAGCTCGAGGCACATGCGCTGCCGCGGGGACACGTCCTGCGCCTCCCCGTCGCTGCGCAGCCCATCGAAGAAATACGAGACGGGCACGGCGAGGACCTGCGCGATCTCGAACAGCCGGCCGGCGGAGATGCGGTTCAGGCCGCGCTCATACTTGTGCGCCTGCTGGTAGGTCACCCCGATCATGCGGGCGAGCTGCTGCTGGGAGAGCCCCATCATGATCCGCCGCTCGCGGATGCGCGCCCCGACATGCCGGTCCGCGGCATTGGCGCGATGCCCCTGCTGCGGCTCGGCCACGATCTGGGCCTCGCGCCCAACCTCCCGCTCGGTCTCGGTCAAGTGGGCATTCCCTTCGCCGTTCGGCAACGCCTCGGTCACGCGCGTCCGGGCGCGCCAGTGTTTGCATCCAGTATAACGGCAACGAGGCGCGGGTGTTCCACCGCAGCGTGCATGACAATCCCGTGATCGAAACGCCGGGTGGAACGCAGCGCCCGAGGCGGAAGGCGGGCCACCGGATGCCCCTTCGGACCCGTCCTGGCGGACCCGTGCCGCGACCCGGCAGGGCGAAGGGTCTGTCCGTGGATCAATCGGAGTGGCGAAAGAATGCCCTCTGACATCATCGGAGAATTCCCTCCGAGATCGGGGCTGGCGGGACTTCTTCCACGGACTCCCAGGCGGGGGCCGGGCAAGGGGGCCGAGCGGCGCGGATCGCCGCCCGGGTCATCGATCGCGCGGCCGCGTCGCGCCGGCGGCGACGCCGCCGGCCATGCCCTACCCGCCCTGCTGCGGATCTCCGGCGCCGCCCTCGCGGTCCTGCGCGGCAAGCTGGCGGCGCAGCGCCTCGATCTCGGCGCGGAGCGCGTCGATGGTCTCCTGCGGGCCGCGCACCGGCGGCGGGCCGGCGCCGGCCGCGCCGCCCTCGGTCGCGCGGAAGGGCGCGAACAGGCTCATGGCGCGCTCCATCATGGCCATGTTCTGCTTGCCCATCTCCTCGAGGCCCGCCAGCGGCGCCGGGAAGGGCATGAACCCGCCGATCGCCTGCTCCATCGAGCGGCGCATCTGCTCCTGCTGGCGCGCGAAGCCCGACATGGCGAATTCGAGGTAGCGCGGCACGACGGATTGCAGGCTGTCGCCGTAGAAGCCGATGAGCTGGCGAAGGAAGCTCTCGGGCAGCATGCTGCGACCCTTGCTCTCCTCCTCGACGATGATCTGGGTCAGCACCGCGCGCGTGATGTCCTCGCCCGACTTGGCGTCGTAGACCACGAAATCGCGGCCCTGGCGCACCATGCCCGCCAGGTCGTCGAGGGTGACGTAGCTCGATGCCTCCGTGTTGTAGAGGCGGCGATTGGCGTATTTCTTCACCACCACCGGGGGGGACGGGGTGCCGGGGGCGGCGGTCGCCCCGCGCTCGCCCGAAGCCGCCGCCGACCGGGTCTCCTTTCGCGCCGCGCTGCGTTCCGACATCGTTTCCCTGCCCCGTGCTGTGCGCCCACCGTGCGAAGACCCGCCGGACCACCATCGGGCGACGCGGCAACCCTAGCCCGCGGCGACCGGGGGTGGAAACCGCCTCGTGCGATGATTCGGGCGGGCGGGCGGGAAGCCGGGCCGGCGACCCGGTCGCGGGCCCGGGGATCGCGCGCCCCGCGTCACGCCCCCGCGCCGCGATCCCTTCCCCGTCAGCGCCCGGACAAGGGGGTGCCGCCGGCCCCTGGCCGGTCTATGGTCCCCGGCGCGCGAGGGGGCGATGGACGGGTCGCGAGACGGGATGGGCGGATATCGGCCCGGGCGGGACCGGCCGGCCGAGGCGGCAGGCCCCGACGCCGCGGGCGATCCGCCCGACCTCGAGAGGCTGGCAGAGGACTGGATCACGCTGTGGCAGAGCGAGCTGGCCGGCCTCGCCACGGACCCGGAATGGACCGAAGCCTGGCGCCGGGCCGCCGCCTTCGGGGCGGCCTGGATGCGGGGCGCGATGGCCATGACCTCCCCGCCGCCGGAGCCGCCGCGGCGGGCGGAACGCGGGAAGCGGGAAGCCGCGGCGGAGCCCACGGCCGATGAGCGCGCCCGCCCCGATGCGCCGCCGCGGGCCGCGCCCGATCGGCCTGCATCTCGGCCTGGCGACGGGCCGGGCCTGGACGGCGCTGCTGGCGACGGCGGAGCTGACGCCGCCCGGCTCGCCGCCCTGGGACAGCGCATCGCCGAGCTGGAGCAGCGCCTGGCCGCGCTCGAGCGAGGGCAGGGACGAGCTGCGGCGGATCGCACACGCCCTCGCCGCCGCCGGCCATCGGCCTGAGCGCTTCCGCGCCGCCGTCCTGCGCGCCCTGCTGCGGCGCGACCGCGCCCTGCTGGCCGGAATCGCCGCCTATCGCCGCCATCCCTGGCGGCGCGACCTGCCGGACCCGCCGACGGTCTGGGCGGAGGGCGCCACCCGGATGCTCGACCACGCGCCCGGGGCGCGGGCGGGCGCGCGGGTGCTGTTCGTCCCCTCCCTGGTCAACCGGGCGCATGTGCTGGACCTGCTGCCGGAGGCCTCGCTGCTGCGCTACCTGGCCGGCGCGGGGGTGCGGCCCCTGCTGCTCGACTGGGGCTGGCCCGGCGAGGTGGAGCGCGGCTTCACCCTGACCGACTACGTCGCGGGCCGGCTCGAGCGCGCGCTGGCCGAGGCGGTGCGGCAGGGCGGCGGCCAGCCCGTGCTGCTCGCGGGGTACTGCATGGGCGGGCTGCTGGCGCTGGCGGCGTCGCTCCGCCGGCCCGACCTGGTCGGCGGCCTCGCCCTGCTCGCCACGCCCTGGGATTTCTGGGCCGGCCCCGAGGAGGAAGAGGAGGAGGCGTCGGCCGCCCGCGCCCGCGGCCTCGGCGCGCTGCTGCCGGCGCTCGAGCCGCTGCTGGAGGCGACGGGGACGCTGCCGGTGGACGCGCTGCAGATGCTCTTCATCGCCCGCGACCCGTTCGGGGTGGCGGAGAAGTATCGCGGCTTCGCCGGCCTGGACCCGGCGGGGGCGCGGGCGCGGCGCTTCGTCGCGGTGGAGGATTGGCTGAATGACGGGGTGCCGCTGGCCGCGCCCGTCGCGCGGGAATGCCTGGCCGGCTGGTACGGGGCGAACACGCCGGCCCGCGGCACCTGGCGGATCGCCGGCCTGGCGGTGGATCCCGCGGCCTGGCGGGGCCGGTCCTTCCTCGCCATCCCGTCGCGGGACCGCATCGTGCCGCCCGGATCGGCGGCGGCGCTGGCGGCGCGGCTGGGCGGGCCGGTCGAGGCGCATCGCCCGGCGGCGGGGCATGTCGGCATGGTCGCCGGCGCCGGGGCGGAGGCCGCGCTGTGGCGGCCGCTGCTGCGCTGGATCGGGGGCGGCTGAACCGGCGCGCGCCAGGGGTTCGGCTGCGCTGGATCAAGGACGGACCCCGCCCCGGCATGCCTCATGCGCCGCGCCGCTTCGGCGCTTGTGGCCCCGCCCCGGGCCAGTCCATTCTGCGCCGCAGCAGAACCTGATTGGGAGAGACATCGGTCATGACCGAGATCGTCATCGCCTCCGCCGCCCGCACCCCCGTGGGAAGCTTCAACGGCGCCTTCGCCAGCCTGCATGCCCATGCGCTGGGCACCATTGCCATCCAGGCCGCGATGCAGCGCGCCGGCGTCGCGCCGGAGGAGGTGGACGAGGTGATCCTCGGCCAGATCCTGACCGCGGGCACCGGCCAGAACCCGGCCCGGCAGGCCTCGGTGGCCGCCGGCATCCCGGTGGAGCGCACCGCCTTCGGCATCAACCAGCTCTGCGGCTCGGGCCTGCGCGCCGTGGCGCTGGCCGCCCAGCAGATCGCCACCGGCGACGCCGCGATCGTGGTCGCCGGCGGGCAGGAGAGCATGAGCCAGGCGCCGCATGCGGCGAACCTGCGCAACGGCCAGAAGATGGGCGGGCTCGAGCTGGTGGACACCATGCTCAAGGACGGGCTGTGGGACGCCTTCCATGGCTACCACATGGGCAACACGGCCGAGAACGTGGCGCAGAAGTACCAGCTGACGCGCGAGGAGCAGGACAATTTCGCCGCCGCCAGCCAGCGCAAGGCGGGCGAGGCGATGAAGGCCGGCCGCTTCAAGGACGAGATCGCCCCCGTCACGGTGAAGACCCGCAAGGGCGACATCGTCGTCTCCGAGGACGAGTACCCGAAGCCGGAGACGACGGCCGAGGTGCTGGCCAAGCTCCGCCCGGCCTTCGCCAAGGACGGCACGGTCACCGCCGGCAATGCCTCCGGCATCAATGACGGCGCGGCTGCCGTCGTCGTCATGACGGCCGCCGAGGCGGCGAAGCGCGGCATCACGCCGCTGGCGCGGATCGTGTCCTGGGCGACCGCGGGCGTCGATCCCGCCATCATGGGCACGGGCCCGATCCCGGCGAGCCGCAAGGCGCTGGCCAAGGCGGGCTGGGATATCGCCAGCCTCGACCTGATCGAGGCGAACGAGGCCTTCGCGGCGCAGGCCTGCGCGGTGAACAAGGATCTCGGCTGGGATCCGGCGAAGGTGAACGTCAATGGCGGCGCGATCGCGCTGGGCCACCCCATCGGCGCGTCCGGCGCACGCGTGCTGAACACGCTGCTGTTCGAGATGCAGCGCCGCGGCGCGAAGCGCGGCCTGGCGACGCTGTGCATCGGCGGCGGCATGGGTGTCGCCATGTGCGTCGAGCGGGCCTGAGCACGCCCGCTGGCGGCAGGGAGCGGCTTCTGTCGCTCCCTGCCGACTTCGTTCAGCGTTCTTGTCGCGAAGCGGGAGGTGTCGCGCCGAAATGGTCCCGGCACCAGGCACATACGATCGCGTGCCACGTTCCGTCGCTGAACACGAACGTTCCCTCGCCGCCGGCTGAGAGCATCCATCTGAGGGGCTTTCCGGCAAGTCGCGCGGTGCCGGAAACGGAACAGGGCAGGCGGTCGTAGCGATCGTGCGCGGTCGCAATGTCGACGACGGCAGACGCCTGCAACGCCTGCGTCGCCTCCTGGTCGGTCAGTCGGAAATCCGCGCAGAATTCGCCCTGTCCTCTCGTCGCGTGGCCTGTGACGCGGACATCCGCGACCTCTGCCAGGGACGGGAAGGGCGATGACCCTGCCACGGCCGCGAGCACTCCGGCCAGGCCCAGGAAAGTTGCCGAGCCAGGTCCTCGAAAACGCTTCGGATCTACCATGCCGCCGTACTGGCCTCGGATTCCTGCTTGTACGACACATCCGGGTGGCGGAAGACGTTCCCGGTCCCCACCGTGAGCAGGCTTTCCAAGGTCGTGATCAGCCACTTCAGCGACTGGTTCTGCGCATCCGTCGCGGCCTCGTAGCCAACGCCTTCCTTGTATGCGGCGACGAGTTCGATCCCGATTGAGTCACTGTTGGTCGGATACCGGTCCGGGTAGGCCTTGGCGGCTTCGTGGTCGTGGAGCTTGCCGATGCGCGTGGCGTAGGAATCAGCCTTGTTGAACAGGATTCCTTCGATCGCCTTCAGCTCATCCGCCGCGCAGGACTTCAGCTTGTAGCAGCGGCTCTGCACCTTGCCGATATGCCAGCAGATGCGGTCGGTCCGGGCCGTCTGGTAGATGGTTCCATCCTTGTCGATCAGGAAATGCGCGCCGTTGCCGCCTTCCTTGTAGCTGCTGAAGGACGATTCGGCCGTCGAGCCTCCGGTCTGGTGGACGATCAATGCGTTCACCGTGGAGAGCGTGCCATGCTCTATCCCTGAGAAATTCTTGTCTGTCACTTTCGAAGCCACAAGCTTTCCGTCTAAGATCTTGTCCGCCTGTACTGTGGATGTGCCTGCCTCAGCCATGGAATGCTCCCTGAGGGAAATACCCTGTCCGAACTGCGCAAGGGGACTGCGTCGCTGAACGAGCTTGCCGCACGGCGATCATGCGTCGCAAAGTGCCAGCGGCGGTTCGATCCTCGCATGCGTGACGGCAGTGCGGAAGGGTTCGCAGGCAAGATCGATCGCAGAGCCAAGTCGGCGGTCGTCCGGAATTGAGGCGCCCCAACGACCACCGAGCATGGTAATCTCACCCGGACATGCCCATCGAGATCGAACGCAAATACATCGTGGCGAATGATGGCTGGCGCGTCTCCGCGCTTGGCCCCACCCTGCCGATCCGCCAGGGCTATCTTTCGCCTGGCGATGCCGGTACGCCGAGCGTGCGGGTGCGGCGGATCGGCGCGGCGGCGGTGATCACCGTGAAGGGGCCCGGACTCACGTCCCGGCAGGAATTCGAATACCCGATCCCGCCCGAGGATGCGGAGGCGATGTTCGCCTCCGGCCTCTGTGCCCCGCCCTGGATCGAGAAGCGCCGCACCCGCGTCCTCCATGCCGGCCTGGTCTGGGAGGTGGACGAGTTCGCCGGCCATCTCGCCGGGCTGGTGCTGGCCGAGGTCGAGCTGCCCTCGGCCGAAACGCCGGTGCCGCTGCCCCCCTGGGTCGGGCGCGAGGTGAGCGACGACCCGCGCTACCTCAACAGCGCGCTCGCCCGCGCCGCGGCGCCGCCCGCCGGCTGATCAGCCCTTCCAGGGCCGCGTCCGCCACAGCGCCTGCAGCTGCTCGTCGACCGCCACCGCCATGGCGCGATACCCGGCGCCCGTCAGCGGGCGAAGCGGCATGACCAGCCGCGTCGCCTCCGCCACGAAGCCGGGATCGGCCATGGCGCCGGCGAAGGCCTGTTCCAGCCGCTCCGCGATCCCCCGCGGGATGCCGGGCGGGCCGAGGATCCCGCGCGAGGCCGAGGAGACCAGGTCGAAGCCGAGCTCCCGGCAGGTCGGCATGTCGGGCAGGGCGGGGAAGCGCTGCTCGGCCGCGACGACCAGCCCGCGCACCTTGCCGTCTCGCGCCAGCACCGCGGCCTCCCCCGCATTGCCGACCGCCATGTCGAGATGCCCGCCGAGGAGCTGCGGCGTCAGCACCGCGGCCCCCGCGAAGGGGACATGGACCATCGGCGGCACGCGTGCCGCCTGCTCCAGCCCGAGCATGAAGATGTGGTCGTCCGAGCCGACGCCGGTGGTGCCGTAGGTCAGCGTCTCCGGCTTCGCCTTCGCCGCGGCGAGCACGTCGGCGATGCTCCGGAAGGGCGATTCCGTGCGCACGAAGATCGCGTTCGGATCGTCGACGATGTTGGCGACGAAGGTGAAGTCGAGCGCGCGGTAGCGCGTCGGCCGCTCGATCGGGATGGCGCTCTGCGCGGGGATCGAGGTGGCGCCCAGCGTGTAGCCATCCGGGGCGGCGTTGAAGGTCGCCTCCAGCCCGAGCTGCCCGGCCGCGCCGGCGCGGTTGATGACGACGAAGGTCGCGCCCGGGATGCGCGCCTGCACCAGCGGCAGGATCAGCCGCGTCATCACGTCGACGCCGCCGCCGGGGGGGAAGGGGACGATCACCTCGATCGGGCGCGCGGCGGGCCAGGCGGGAGCCTGGGCGTGCAGCGCGCGGGGGGCGGCGAGCAGGCTGGGTGCGGCGAGCAGGGCCGCGCGGCGGTTCAGGCGCATGATCGTTCCTCCCATGGTGTCGCGGGGATCATGGGTGGGAGGGGCGGGGGGCGTCGAGCCCCGCCCGATGCCGGAGGATCCCCCCGTGCCGCGGCGACCGGACCTAATCCTCGGCCGCCGCCGGGGGCTGCCAGGCCGAGCGGACGACGAAATAGAGGCCCGCCGTCGAGAGGCCGAGCAGCAACATCCCGTTCAGCGCCTGCAGCGCCCCCATCATCTGCCAGGGCGGCGCCAGGTCGATCGCGGCGTGCCCGTAGCTGGTGATGGCGCTGAGCGAATAGAGCATCGCCGAGCGCGAATCGGGCAGCGCGCCGAGCCGGAGGTAGACGATGCCCCAGGCCGCCGCCTCCAGCGCATGCAGCGCGGTCAGCACCAGCGTCGTGCTGCCGACGACGCAGGCGAAGCGCAGCGGCCTCCGGCGCGCCTGGGGCAGGCGCCGCCGGATGGCCGGGACCAGATGCTCGAGGATCATGAGCAGCCCGAAGGCATGCACCACGACCGTCAGCACGATCAGCGGCAGGCCCCAGGCCCAGTCGCCGGTCCAATTGTCGAGCCGCAACTCCATCCCGGCGAACGCATTCCCCCCTGGGCCGCGCCGGCATGTCCCATCATTCCGGCCCGGCCGGCAAGCCGCGATCAAGGCCCGATGCGGCCGGCGCCGCGCGCACCCTTCCCTCGCCGGCCGCGCCGGGGGACACTGCCCGCCGCCATGCCCCATTTCCTCTGCTCGACCTGCGGCAGCCAGTTCGCCGAAAGCGAGGCGCCGCCCCCCGCCTGCCCGATCTGCGAGGATGAGCGGCAATACGTCCCGCCCGGGGGGCAGGCCTGGACGACGCTCGCGCGGCTGCAACGGACCCACAGCAATGCCTGGCGGCTGCTCGCGCCCGACCTCTTCTCGGTGACGACCTTCCCCGGCTTCGGCATCGGCCAGCGCGCGCTGCTGGTCCGCACCCCGGCGGGGAACATCCTCTGGGACTGCATCGCGCTGCTGGACGGGGCGACGGAGCAGGTGATCCGGGCGCTCGGCGGGCTGGCCGGGATCGCGATCAGCCATCCCCACTACTACACGACCATGGTGGAATGGGGCCGCGCCTTCGCCTGCCCGGTCTGGCTGCACGCCGCCGACCGCGCCCATGTGATGCGGGACGATCCGGCGGTGCTGCGCTTTTGGGAGGGCGAGGCGCAGCCCCTGCTGCCGGGGATCACGCTGCACCGGCTGGGCGGGCATTTCGCCGGCGGGACGGTGGCGCATTGGGAGGGCGGGGGCGGCGCGCTGCTCTCGGGCGACATCCTGCAGGTGCTGCCCGACCGGAAATTCCTCGGCTTCATGCGCAGCTATCCCTGCCTGATCCCGTTGCCGCCCGCGGAGGTGACGCGCATCGAGGCGCGCTGCGCCGCCCTGCGCTTCGAGGCGATCTACGGCGCCTTCCCCGAGCGGGAGATCCTGGCGGATGGCCAGGGCGTGCTGGCGCGCTCCGCCGAGCGCTACCGGCGCTGGGTCGCCGGCATGGTCGAGCCCTGAACCGACTTCCTGGGAGAGATGCGATGAAGCTCGGACGCCTCGGGGTCTGGTACCCCACCGACCGGCTGGACGGGCCGGGCCTGGCCGCGCTGATGCGGATCGTCGAGGCGCATGGCTATGGCAGCTTCTGGTATCCGGAATCGCGCGGCTACGAATCGCTGTCGCTGGCGGGTTTCCTGCTGGCGCAGTCGAAGACGCTGACGATCGGCAGCTCGATCGCCAACATCTATGCGCGCGACGCCTTCGCGGCGCGGCGGGGCATGATCTCGCTGAACGCGCTGTACGGGGGGCGCTTCGCCTTCGGGCTGGGTGTCAGCCACCGCCCGATGGTCGAGGGCGTGCGCGGCCACAGCTACGACAAGCCGGTGCCCGCCATGCGCGCCTACCTGGACGCGATGGAGAAGGGCGAGACGGGGACGGAGGAATGGCCGATCCTGATCGCCGCCCTCGGGCCGCTGATGCTGAAGCTGACCGGCGCGCGCACCCGCGGCGCGGTGCCCTACAACGTGACACCCGAGCACACGCGGGAGGCGGCGAAGATCCTCGGCCCCGGCAAGGTGCTGGCGGTCGAGCAGAAGGTGTGCCTGGAGACCGACCCGGCGAAGGCGCGCGCGCTGGGACGGGCCGAGCTGCACCGCTACATGGGGTTGCCGAATTACCGCAACAATTGGCTGCGGCTCGGCTTCACCGAGACGGAGCTGGAGAATGGCGGGAATGACCGCTTCATCGACGCCATGGTGCTGCATGGCGACGCCGATGCAATCAAGGCCGGGCTGCGCGCGCATTTCGACGCCGGTGCGACGCATGTCTGCCTGCAGCCCGTGCACGCCGAGGGCGATGTGGCGGCGCGGGACGCGATGATCGCGGCGCTGGCGGATACATGAGCGCCGTTCGGCTAATCATCTAGCTTCGCGATCCCCAAGGTCCGCTCGATTTGTTTGCGTAAATTCTCGAGACCTCGTATCTCGCTTGGGGTCTTTGGTATTGTTATAGAATTCAACCCCCCATAACCCTGATCCGGCTCCATTCGTAGATGTTTGTTCTCTGACTTCAATCGATAGCCATGCTGCGATAGAAGGGACGTAGTGTCAGTAGCGACCCGACTCGCATCCCGTGTACTTCGCTTAAGTTCCTCTCGCAATCGCCGCAACCCATCGGAAGGAGGAAGGTATTTTAGCAATTCTGTCAATAAGAATCGTGTCCGATCATCCAAACCTATCTGCTCAGCCTGCCTCAACGATATTTGTATAGCATAACGGACGCGATCGTGCGCCTCCCCAGAATAAAGCTCGGCACCAAGTTTATCTCTAAGTATTGACGAAACTATTGAATCTGAAGAATCTCTCGGCATCGCTTGCATGGATTTTTGGGCAACAATCTCCTCGAGATCCTGAATCCGCTCTTTCAAATTATCAATTTCTTGCAAATAAATAGACTCCAATTCAGTTGCGTTTAGTCTTTGGCGCTCTTTTTCTCTTTGCTTTGAAAGGACGCCTTCCTGCAGCTCAGTCCAGTCCCAGCCTATAGCAGGCATATAAGTCCGAGTATCGGTTACGAAATTACGCAGATTGCTAAGCATTTCCCCGATGTTTCGTATATGTGATACACTGTGCATTTGGTAAATTGTTCCGGCGTGTGGCATGATGACGCCTACAGCACCACCTCGTGCTAAGCCCTCTTCGGAATGCTCGTGCGCTCGGATTGAAAAGGCACGATGCGGCTCGACTACGACATGGGCCACTCCTCCGAGATCAAATGCAAGTTTCTCTATTTGTTGTGCGCTGAAGCTCCAGCGCGCTGGTCCCAAAGCCGAAATATATATAATCGGCAAATGAGTGCTTGCTCTACCTTCGGCGACCTGCGATACGAGCGAGAGTGATTGGTCGCCATCGTCCAACCAATGCGGTGCATCACGGACCTGCAGAACTCCGTCGAGATCTGAAAATCCCTCTGCTAGCAAGGTCTTTACGAGATATGGCTTGCGAGGCCGTTCCAAAAATGCATCGGGGGTACGAGCTATACACTGGGTGCGCAGTCGGAATATCAGCGCATGATTCGTGTCGAAACGCCCACCCACAACAACTTCAGTCCTCCAAGTGCGACCTTTCTCATCTGGGTAATCGTGCCGGAATCCCGTAATTCGGCGATCTCTATCAGCTTCTAGCTCCCTAATCCGAATCTCTTCGCCACTGGCAGAGCAGATCTGCGGCGCTTCTTTCTCGAAGATCCCCGCATCTGCTGCATCCAGAACCCTACTATATTTCGTCCCGCGCAACCAACCCACCATCAATTGGATTAGTTTTGCGCGATTGAACGAGGATCTAACAGGGAATTCTGTTGCGAATGTGACCACAACGGAATAATGCGCCGATTGATAATGGGTAGTCAAGCACGTCTCAGGGCAATCGCTTGAAGGTCGTCGGGATTCCCGTCCCGCCTGAAGTCTGAATC
>CAZMCV010000125.1:0-12306 GCA_964564645.1 uncultured Acetobacteraceae bacterium | reverse complement strand
CAGAATCCCGACGGCACGACCTATAGCGGGCAGCTTGCCCTGCGCCCCGCGCCGGGGGCGAGCTGGCTGGCGGTCTGGCAGGTCGGGGGGGAGCAGGTCGCCGGGCTCGGCCTGATCCAGGCCGGGGTGCTGGCGATTTCCTTCGTGATCGAGGGGCGGCCGGGCGTCGCCGCGTATGAGGTGCTGCCGGATGGCAAGCTGGCCGGCACCTGGACCACGGGCGGGGGCATCGGGACGGAGATCCTGACCCCCCGCTGAATCGTGCGCCGGCCCGGGAGGCGGGCCGGCTCCGGGATCAGCCCTGGCGGGCCTTCAGCCGGGGATTCTTCTTGTTCAGCACATAGAGCCGGCCGCGGCGACGGACGAGGAAGCAGTTCTTGTCCCGCGTCTTGGCGGTCTTCAGGCTGTTGCGGATCTTCATGACACGAACCCTATGGCACACATGCTCGGTCGGCGCGGCGTGGGCGACGCACCGGGGACGGCGCGCTTAGGCCGCGCGGGGGGCGAAGTCAACGACCGCCGGGACCCTGCGGGCCGGGACGCCGGCGGCGGAATCGGGCCTTGCCCGACCGGCAGGCGTCACGGTCCGGCCGGTCCCATGGGCGGCGGGTCCGGCTGCCGGCGCGGGCCGCGTCCGGATGGGATTGGCCGGGTGCCTGCGCTGCGCCGACCACCCCCTCCGCGGAGCGGGATGCGCGCGACGGGGTGGAACCGCCGGCGGTTCGACCCCATCGTTCCCTGCTCCAGGTGGTTGCGCCGGGGCCGTGCTGCGCAGCAGCATCGCCCCCGCGCGAGGCCACCTGTCGAGAGGAGAGACCCGGACATGCCGCATGACGGCCACGACCACACGCACACCCCTGGGCACGAGATCCCGCCCGACGGCTGGAAGCATAGCGGCGTCAAGGTGATCCCGGGCGACCAGCTCGACACCAACACCGCCCAGACGCCCGGCATGAACCGCGCCGCCGCGATCAACGCCGCCCGCGTCGGCGCGCAGAAGATCTGGGCCGGGACGGTGCACATCCACCCCAACGCCAAGACCGGCGCGCACCATCACGGCGCGCTCGAGAGCGTGATCTACATCGTCTCCGGCCGCGCCCGGATGCGCTGGGGCGAGCGGCTGGAATACGTCGCCGAGGCCGGCCCCGGCGACTTCATCTTCATCCCGCCCTACGTGCCGCACCAGGAGATCAACGCCAGCACGGAGGAGACGCTGCGCTGCGTGCTGGTGCGGAGCGACAACGAGGCGGTGGTGGTCAACCTCGACATCGAGCCGGCGGAGCAGGTGGAGGAGGTCCTGTGGGTGGACCCGATCCACAAGGCGCCGGGCGCGGGCTGATCAGGCGACGGTCCGAAGGGGCGGCCGGCCTCGGATCAGGTCCGCCACCTTCTCCGCGATCATGATCACCGGCCCGTTGGTGTTGCCCCCCGGCAGGTCGGGCATCACGGAGGCGTCGACGACCCGCAGCCCCTCGACGCCCCGCACCCGCAGCGCCGCGTCCACCACGGCGTCCTCGTCCACCCCCATCCGGCAGGTGCCGATGGGGTGGTGGGCGGTGATCCCGGTCGCCGCGATATGGGCATCCAGCCCGGCATCGGACCAGTCGCCGGGGGCTGCCTCGGCCGCGACGAAGGGCGCGAGCGGCGCCTGGGCGCCGATCTCGCGCGCCAGGCGCAGCCCGGCCCGCAGCGCGCGGCGGTCCTGGTCGGTCGAGAGGAAATTCTGCACCAGCCGCGGGGCCCGGCCCGGGTCGGCCGAGGCCAGCGTCACCGATCCCCGGCTCTCCGGGTGCAGCAGCACGGCGCGGGTGGCGAAGCCGTCCGGGTAGGGCGGCACGAAGGGCCGCAGCCAGGGCCCGGCGGTCATCGGCGCGGCCACCAGGAAATACTGGATGTCGGGCTGGTCGAGCGCCGGGGTCTCACCGGTGCGCACGAACCCCATGACGGGGGCGACGAACTCGCTGGCGAGGCCGGTGCCGGACCACCAGCAGCGCAGCAGGTCGCGCGCGATGCGGTCCGCGCGCAGCCCCTCCCGCACCGGCCCGGGCGCGCGGCGGCGGTGGACGACGGCTGCCGAGATGTGGTCCTGCAGGTTCCGCCCCACGCCCGGCAGCTTCACGCGGCAGGCGATGCCGTGCCGCGCCAGGTGCTCCGGGTCGCCGATGCCCGAGAGCATGAGAAGCTGCGGCGAGTTCACGGAACCGCCGGCCAGGATCACCTCCCCCTCCGCCCGCGCGCGGCGGGTGACGCCGCCCTGGCGGTACTCCACACCGACCGCGCGGGCGCCGTCGAACAGGATCCGGCCGGCGAGGGCGCGGGTCGCGACCGTCAGCCGCCCGGCGGCGCGGGCGATCGCCGGCCGCAGATAGGCATCCGCCGCGCTGCAGCGCCGCCCGTTCCGCACGGTCATCTGCCAGCGCCCGAAGCCCTCGTGGATGGGGCCGTTGTAGTCCGGGGTGATCGGGTGGCCGGCCGCGCTGGCCGCCTCGAGGAAGGCCTCGCCCAGCGGGTCGGGCAGGCGGCAGAAGCGGGTCGCCAGCGGGCCGTCGCCGCCGCGATGCGGATCCGCCCCGCCTTCCCAGGCTTCCTGCCGTCGGAAATAGGGCAGGACCTCCGGGAAGGACCAGCCGGGCAGCCCCATGGCGGCCCAGCGGTCATAGTCCGCCGCCGCGCCGCGCACATAGGCCATCGCATTGGTGGTGGACGACCCGCCGACGACCTTGCCGCGGGCGAACTCGATGGGGCGGCCGCCCATGGCGGGCTCGGGCTCCGTCCGGTAGCCCCAGTCGCCGACCTGGCGGAGGAAGATGTGCGGCCAGGCGAGCGGGATGCGGAAGCGCGGGTCGCGGTCCCAGGGCCCGGCCTCGAGCAGCAGCACGCGGGTGCCGGGGTCCTCGGTCAGCCGGGCGGCGAGGGTGCAGCCGGCGGAGCCGGCGCCAATTATGATGTAGGTGTACGCGGGCATCGGCGTGGCTGCCGGGGGGACGGAGAGGCCCTGTCCAAGGACAAGTGCCAGAAGACGATGATGGGAGGGTGTGGGAGGGAAGAAGTGTCTTCTTCCCTCCCACGAAGCGCCTCAGACCTCGGCCGGGATCTTCACCTCCGACACCCACCCGTGCGGATCGTTCGACCGCCCGTACTGGATTCCCGTGATGGTGTCATAGAGCTTCTGCGTCAGCTCACCCGTCTGCCCGCCATTGATCAGCACGTCCTCGCCCTTGTAGCCGAGCGTGCCGACCGGCGAGACGACGGCGGCCGTCCCCGTCCCCCACATCTCCCGCAGGGTGCCGTCGCGCCCGGCCTGCATCACCTCGTCGATGGTGATCGGCCGCTCGCTGACCGTCAGCCCCCAGTCGCGCATCAATTGCAGTGCCGAGGCGCGGGTGACGCCATCGAGGATGGTGCCGGCGAGCGGCGGGGTGATCACCTCGTCCCCGATGCGGACCATGATGTTCATGGTGCCGACCTCGTCCAGGTACTTCCGGTGCACGCCGTCGAGGTAGAGCACCTGGGTGTAGCCCGCCGCCGCCGCGTCGCGCTGGCCCGACAGCGACTGCGCATAGTTCGCGGCCGTCTTGGCCTCGCCGGTGCCGCCCTTCACGGCGCGGACATGGCTGTCGGTCGCCAGGATCCGCACCGGCTTCACCCCTTCCTTGTAGTAGCTGCCGACGGGCGAGAGGATCAGGAAATAGAGGTAGCTGTCCGCCGGGTGGACGCCGAGGAAGACGTCGGTCGCGATGATGGTCGGGCGGATGTAGAGCGAGGTGCCCGGCTTGTGCGGCACCCATTCATGCTCCAGCCCGACCAGCGCGTCGAAGCTGGCGCGGATCAGGTCGACCGGCAGTTCCGGCATGCACATGATCTTCGCGGAGCGGTTGAAGCGCTCGGCGTGGCGGTCGGCGCGGAACAGCCGGATGCGCTTGTCGGGGCCGCGGAACGCCTTCAGCCCGTCGAAGATCGCCTGGCCGTAATGCAGGACCGAGGTCGCGGGGTCGAGCGAGAGCGGCCCGTAGGGCTCGATCCGCGGGGAATGCCAGCCCCTCCCCGCGGTGTAGTCCATCAGGAACATGTGGTCCGTCAGGACCTTCCCGAAGGCGAGGCTGTCATCGGCCGGCTTCGCCTTGGGCGCGGTGGTGCGGGTGATGGGGAAGTCGCCGATCTGCATGGCAGGCCTTGCGGTGGACGTTGCTCCTCCGCCGGGCATAGCGCGGGCGGCGTGGGCGGGACAGGGGGCGATGGCGCGTTCTCGCGGCGGCGCCCCGGCCCCTCGTCGCGCCGGGCGCCCGACGCCGCAACCCCCTGCCCGGCGCGGTGCCGGCGGCGCGTACGGCCGGTCCGGGCCTCAGCCCCCCGCACTCGCCCCCAGCCAGCGGCGGATCGCCGGCTCGCCGGCCGCCAGCGCCGCACGCCGCGCCTCCGCCGCCATCGGGAGGGCCAGGCTGTCGACGACCCGGAACCGGGTCCCGAGCTGGCCGAGGAAGAGCCGCCGCTCGCCGATCGGCGAGGCGACGGGCCCGGAGGGGTCGAGCGGCAGCCCGAAGCCCGAGAGATGCACCCCGGGCCCGTCCTCGTCGGGTGCGAGGAACCCCTCGACCGAGAGCGCGCCGACCTCGCCCGAGAAGACCGCGAGCGGCTCGAGCACGGCGGTTCGGGCCAGCAGGTCGCCGTCGGGCGCCGGGTCGCCGGCGACGGTGGCGAAGGAGCCCGCCGGCAGCGGGGCGCGCAGGGCCTGCTCCGCGATGCGGGTGCCGCCGATGCGGGGCCGGGGCTCGCTGCGGCGGACCAGTCCGCGCACGGTCGCCTGGGGCGGCGGCGCGTCGAGCAGGGTCAGCCCGGTCGCCACGACCTCCTGCCCGCGCCAGAGGCCGCTGACCGCGACCGGCGCGCCGGGGACGAGCCGCGCCGGGGCGCCGGCGAGATCGCGGATCGCCGCGTCGGGCGGCAGCCACAGCCGGGTGCCGAGCACGGCCAGGCGGGGCGCGCCCGCCTCGCCCTCGACCGCCTGGAGCGGCCCGATCAGCGGGTGGAAGACCGCGACGCGGCGCGCGACCAGGCGCCCGCCGCCGAGGCGCACGGCTTCGATCGCGACGGTGTCGCCGGGGTCGATCCGCCCCCCGCGCCCGGCCAGGGTCTCGATCACCGTCGCCGCGGAGGTCTCGACGCCGAGGCCGTTGACCAGCAGCGAGCCGAGGGCGGTCACGGTGCCGAAGATGCCGGTGCCGCCGATCCCGCCCTCGTCGCCCGGGCCCGGCAGGCCGGCGCGGCGGATGCCGGTCCCGCCGATGCCGCCGCCATCCTCGCCGCTGGCCTGCTGGCCAGCGCGCGGCGATCCCGCCTCGTTGCCCTGGCAGGCGGCTAGCAGCAGGGCGCCGATGCCGGGAATGGCCAGCCGGCGCGGGACGGGCGGGGAGGTCACGGGCGGTCCCCCGGCGCAGCCTCCCCCGGCTCGTCCGGGGCGCGGTAGAAGAAGATCCCGAAGCGGAAGCGCTGGCGCGGCCCCGGCTCCGGCGCCTGCTGCTGCTCGAGCGCCATGGTGTTGAGGTGCCGGAGGCTGGCCAGCGCCAGGGTGCGCGCCTCGGCCTCGATGCGGCCCACCTGATCGGGGGAGAGGTTGTTGTAGAAGACCGCGCGCTCGAGGAAGCGCGGCTCGCCGGGCCCGGCCATCAGGTTCGCCGCCGCCGCGGCCAGGTGGTCGTGCAGGTTCGCCCGGAAGAAGGCCAGCATCTCCGGCCCGGCATCGCCCGGCACGAAGGCCTCGGCCAGCAGCCGCACCTCATCCGTCGCCTCGTCATGCGCGACCAGGCCGAGGCGGACCAGCTCATCCAGCACGGTGCGCGGGCGGACGTCCTTGCTGACGCCCTCGACCAGCGCCTCGAAGCTCGGCGTGCCCGGCGGGGCGTGGCGCGGCAGGGGGCGGGGCGCGCCATCGGGACCGGTCGTCTCCGCCCCGCCCAGCCAGCGGCCGAGGACGGTCGCCGGCAGCGCGCCGCCGCGCGGGGTGGAGAGCGGATGCGCGGCCTCGCGGATCGCGCGGACATCCTTGCGGTGCACGCCGGTCAGCAGGCTGATGCGGCTGTCCGATGGGTCCTTTCCGTCGAGCCGGAAGTCGCTGCGGGCGACGTCCACGAAGACCTCCTTCAGGGCGGCGACGATGGCGGGCAGCGTCACGCCATGGGCGATGAGCAACCGGACGAGGGGCCGCAGGATCGCCTTCGCGGCGTCAAGCAGGCGCGACGAGGCGCCGGAGGGGGACTCTGCGGTCATGGCCGTCGGGGCTCGGGGATCGCCGTGATCCGTCGGGGGCGGCCTGGCGCCTCGGTGGGTTCCGGTGCGGCCTGATCGTCCCGAGCGGGATATGCGGGATAACGTCCCACGCATCAAGTCCCTGCGATGCCTATGGACGCCGCGTCCTGCCGCACGATCTGACGCGCAGGACATGGATTCGGAGTTCGTTGCGGCCAGGATGCTTGACCGTGGGATTTTTACCCACAATCTTGGCGACGGCCATCCCGGCCACCCTTGGGAGACCTCCCGCATGTCCACCACGCCAACTCCCCCTGGCGACGCACCGACCCTCCTCGGCCTCCTCGCCGCGGGCGGCACGGGCTTCGACAGCGATCCCGGCAACTATTCCATCCTCCAGGCCGCCCTCGCGGCGACCGGCCTCGACGCGGCCCTCGCCGACCCGGACACGAGCCTCACCCTCCTCGCACCGACCGACGCCGCCTTCCTCGACCTCGCCCGCAGCCTCGGCTACGCCGGCACCGACGAGGAAGAGGCCTTCCAGGCGATCGCCGACGCGCTGGCGACCCTCGCCCCCGACGGCGACCCGATCCCGCTTCTCGCCGACATCCTGCGCTACCACGTGCTCGGCGGCGCCTACACCGAGACCGAGGTGCTGCGCGCCGTCAGCCTCGACACCTTGCTGACCGATGCGCCGCTCAGCGCCTTCGGCCGCGCCCTGCCGGACGCCGACCCCGATGCCCCCGATGCGCGCCTGGTCCCGGGCGCGGAGCAGGCGGCCGGCAATGGCGTGCTGCTGCCGATCGACGCCGTCCGGCTGCCGGTCGACATCCCCAACCAGGGCAATGTCGAGGCCGCGCCGCCGAGCATCGCGGCGCTGATCGCCGCCTCCGGCACCGGCTACGATGGCGATGCCTCCGATTTCGACATGCTTCGCGAAGCCCTTGGCGCCGCCAGCCTGACCGCGGCGCTCGACGACCCGGACGCCGATCTCACCCTGTTCGCGCCGACCGACGCCGCCTTCCTCGCGCTGGCCCGCGAGCTCGGCTACCAGGGCGGGGACGAGGGCGAGGCGCTGACCGCCATCCTCGACACGCTCGGCCAGCTCGGCGGCGGCGACCCGATCCCGCTGCTGACCGACATCCTGCTCGGCCATGTCGTCGAGGGCACGGTGAGCCGCCAGCAGGCCGAGGGCGCCGGCAGCCTCGAGACGCTCGGCGGCACCACCATCACCATCGAGCGAAGCGTGATCGGCGACGCCGACCCCGAGCTGCGCGACGCGCGCTTCGCGCCGGGCGCGACCAACATCGAGGCCTCGAACGGCGCGGTGCAGACCATCGACCGCGTGATCCTGCCGCTCGACCTCGACACCGGCGCCGACGACACCGCCCGGACGATCGCCGACGAGCTGTCCGAGAGCGGCGTCGGCTTCGACAACAACCTCCAGGATTTCGACATCCTGAACGCGGCCCTCGGCGCGGCCGGGCTGACCGCGGCGCTCGACGACCCGGACGCCGCGCTCACGCTGTTCGCGCCGACCGATGCCGCCTTCGTCGACCTCGCCCGCGCCCTCGGCTGGGAAGGACGCGGCGAGGCAGGGGCGTTCGACGCGATCGTCGCGGCGCTGACCGACCTCGGCGGCGGCGATCCGATCCCGCTGCTGACCGACATCCTGCTCGCCCATGTCGCGCCGGAGGCGCTGTCGGCGGCGGAGGTGATCGCCGGCGATCCCGTCGCCACCCTCGGCGGCTTCGAGATCGATCCCTTCGGCCAGCAGCTCGAGGATGGCGATCCCACGCTGGCCGATCCGGCGCTGCTCGGGCGCCGCGTCGACCTGCCCGCCACCAACGGCGTCATCCATGCGATCGACGGCGTGATCCTGCCGATCGACGTCGCGGAGGCGACGGGCACCGAGGCGCCGCCGCCGACCATCACCGGCATCGTCGCCGCCTCGGGCGACGGATTCGACGCGGACACGGCGGATTTCGACATGCTGAAGGCCGCGCTCGACGCCGCGGGCCTGACCGCGACCCTCGACGATCCGGCGGCGAGCCTGACGGTGCTGGCGCCGACCGATGCGGGCTTCGTCGCCCTCGCCCATGGGCTCGGCTATGCGGGCACGGACGAGGCGGGGGCGTTCGGCGCGATCGTCGCGGCGCTGACCGGCCTCGGCGGCGGCGACCCGATCCCGCTGCTGAGCGAGATCCTGCTGACCCACGTCATCGAGGGCCGTTCGAGCCGGCAGGAGCTGTCGGCCGAGGACGATGTCGCCACGCTGTCGGGCTACGAGCTGGACTTCGCGCCGGGGCTGCAGGTGGTCGATGCGGAGGACCAGACCGACATCCGCTTCCTGCGCGAGGCGCAGAACATCGAGGCGGCGAACGGCGCGGTGCACGCGATCGACGGGGTGCTGCTGCCCTTCGACCTCGCGCTCGTCTGATAGCGACGACGTGGCGGGGGGAAGAAGACACGTCTTCCCCCCGCGAGCCCCCCCTCATCGTCTTCTGGCACCGGTCCTTCGCGGGCCATGGGGAGTGCCGGGGCAGAGGGGCGATCCCGGCGCTACAGCAGCCCCTCGCGCCGGAAGGAGACGTGCCGGCCGTTGCCGATCACCAGGTGGTCGTGCAGCACGATGCCGAGCATCGCGGCGGCCGCCTTCACCTCCGCCGTCATCTCGATGTCGGCGCGCGACGGCGTCGGATCGCCGCTCGGGTGGTTGTGCACCATGATCAGCGCCGTCGCCTGCAGCTCGAGCGCGCGCTTGACCACCTCCCGCGGGTAGACCGGCGTGTGGTTCACCGTGCCGCGCGCCTGCGCCTCGTCGGCGATCAGCCGGTTCTTGGCATCGAGGAACAGCACGCGGAATTGCTCGATCCGCTCGCGCGACAGCACGGCGTTCAGGTAGTCCATCAGCCGGTCCCAATTGTTCAGCACCGGCTGCTCGCGGATCTCGGCGCGCGCCAGGCGCAGCGCCGCGGCCTGGATGGATTTCAGCGCCGCCAGCCCCGCCTCGCCGAGCCCCTCGACCTGGAGCAGCTCGTGGTTGGGCGCGGCGATGGCGCTGGCGAAGCTGCCGAAGCGCGCGAGCAGGGCGCGCGCGAGCGGCTTGGTGTCGCGCCGCGGCAGGGCGAGAAACAGCATCATCTCGAGCAGCTCGTGGTCGAGCAGCGCGTCGGGGCCCGCCGTCAGCAGCTTCCGGCGCATGCGCGCCCGGTGCCCCTCGGGGCCGGGCGGGGCGGGCGGTGTGGTGCCGCGGGTGGCGGCGATACCCGGAAGCTCCGGCGGCGGGGGCACGATGCGCGGCGCGCGGAGGCGCGTGGAGAGCGGCGCCGCGCCCGGCTCGAGGCGCAGCAGGCCGCCGGCCCCGGCCTCCTCCATGCCAACGCTGTGACGCTTCCGCCTGGAAGGGTTGAGCATCGCCGCCCTCGGACAACCGACGCAGGTTAATCCGGGACCGAACGAATTGCACCCCCCCGCGCGATGCCGAGGGCGGGAGCCGGCCGGGCCCCCTGCCCCGCCGCGGTCAGCCCTGGTAGGGCGGCCGGTGCAGCCCGGCGGGCGAGAGGGTGAAGATCTCCACCCCCGTCTCGGTGACCCCCACCATGTGCTCGAACTGCGCCGAGAGGCTGCGGTCGCGGGTCACCGCGGTCCAGCCATCCTCGAGGATCTTCACCTCCGGCCGCCCGGCATTCACCATCGGCTCGACGGTGAAGAACATCCCCGGCTTGAGAACGGGCCCCTCTCCGGGGCGGCCGAAATGCAGGATGTTCGGCGGCTCGTGGAAGCGCCGCCCGATGCCATGGCCGCAGAAATCGCGCACCACGGAGAAACGGTGCCGCTCGACGAAGCTCTGGATGGCATGCCCGACATCGCCGAGCGTCGCGCCGGGCCGGACCGCGTCCACCCCGCGCAGCATGGCCTCGTAGGTGACGTCCAGCAGCAGCCGCGCCCGCGTCGAGGGGTTGCCCGCGACGAACATCCGGCTGGTGTCGCCATGCCAGCCATCGAGGATGACGGTGACGTCGATGTTGATCACGTCGCCCTCGGCCAGCACCCGCTCGCCGGGGATGCCGTGGCAGACGACATGGTTGATCGAGGTGCAGATGGATTTCGGGAAGCCGCGATAGCCGAGCGGCGCCGGCGTCGCGCCATGGGCGAGGATGAAGTCGTGGCAGAGCCGGTCGAGCTCGGCCGTCGTCACGCCCGGGCGCACATGCGGCACGATCATGTCGAGGGTCTGCGCCGCCAGCCGGCCGGCGCAGCGCATGCCCTCGAAATCCTCGGGCCGGTGGATGGTGATCCGGCGCGCTTCGGTGCCCTGCTGGTCCATGGGTTCGGCGGGTTGTCCAAGGGAAGGGGTCAGGGCGGAAGATGCGCGTGGCGGGGGCAAGGTGCAAGTTTCGCCTTGCAACCCGCCGCCGGCCCGGCACCGGTCAGCCCGGGCCGGCCCGCTCGCCCGCCTTGCGCTCCTCGACGCCGAGCGCGTCGGCCAGGCGCACCCCGGCGCTGCCGGGCCGTGCCGGGCGCGACTGGCTCTCATGCGGTGCCCATCCCGTCATCGTGAGAAGCCGGAGCGGCATCGTGAACCCGCCCGTCGCATCGGCGAGGCGGGCCAGCGCCAGCGGCAGCAGCGCGCGCGGCGGGATGCGGGGATCGCGCGCCGCGACCGCGTTCGCCTCGCCCGCCGCGCGCAGATCGGACAGCAGCGCCATCGGCGTCCGGTAGGCGAGCGGCAGCACCTCCTGGTCCGCGACCGGCAGGGCGAAGCCCGCGCGCTGCAACAGCCCCGCCAGGTCCCGCAGCTCCGGGAAGGGCGAGATGCGCGGCGAGACGCCGCCGCGCAGCTCGGCCTCGGCCGCCGCCAGCGCCTCGCGCAGGGGCTGCAGGGTGCCGAGGCCCGGCAGCGAGGCGAGGAACAGCCCGTCCGGGCGCAGCACGCGCCGGATCTGCACCAGCGCCCCGGGCAGGTCGTTGACCCAGTGGAGGGAAAGGCTCGCCACCACCAGGTCGAAGGCCCCCTCCGCGAAGGGCAGCCACTCCTCGTCGCCGGCGACCGCGCGCCCGCCCGCCCCGGCCGAACGCAGGGCCATGCGGGGCGAGAGGTCCATCGACACCACCAAGCCGATGCCGCGGGCGCGCAGCCCCGGCGCCACCGCCCCGCGGCCGCCGAGGTCGAGCGCGCGTCCGAAGCGCCGCGTGGTGTCGTCGAGCCGGTCGAGCAGCAGGTCGGACGCCGCCTCGAGCACTGGCGCGACCGAGGCGAGGCCCGGGCCGGTGGCGGCGCGGTCCCGCCGCAGCCGGACCAGGCGGCGATCGAAGATCCGGATCGGGTCGGGGGCGGGGGCGGGCGGCATGGGTCCGATGTGGGGCGGGGGCGCGGCGGAATGCAGCCCTGCCACGGGCCCGGAAGCGGAAAAGCGCGGCGGGGCCGGGGGGCCGTGTCCGCGCGGTCAGGGCCCGGTGGTGCGCAGGCCCGCCACGATGCCGGTGGCGAAGGCGCGCGCATCGGCGGGCGGCGGGCTCGCCTGCGGCATGGTCACCCGCAGCCGCACCAGCACCCCGTGCAACACGCCGGCACAGAGCAGCCCCTGCACGCGCTCCCGCCCATAGCGCCCGGCGGTCTCCGCGCAGGAGAGCGCCGCCGGGGTGGGGCCATCGGCCGGCAGGACCACCCGTCCCGTGACCTGGACCCGGCGCGGCGCGGCGGCGGCCCCGGTCGCCTCCTCGATCATCGCGGCGAGCGCGGCCTGCGCGGCCGGCGCCTCGGGCCCGTCCTGCGCGGCCGCCCCGCCGCCGGCGGGCAGGGCGAGATCGACCAGGGCACCGGCGGCCAGCCGGCCGCGCGTGGCGTAGGAGACGGTACGGGCCTCGGCCGCGGCGGCCTGCGGCAATTCCTCGCGTCGCTCGAACCCCGCGACGCTGGCCGGCAGCCGGCGCGCCAGCGCCCCGGGCGAGCCGTAATCCGCCGGCGGCTCCGGTCCGGCGCAGGCGCCGAGCAGGAACAGCCAGGCGGCGCCGGCCGGCACGCGCCACCGGGCCGGCCGGCGCGGGCCCCGCTCAGCC
>CAZMCV010000124.1:0-12417 GCA_964564645.1 uncultured Acetobacteraceae bacterium | reverse complement strand
ATGGCCGCGCCCGCGACCCCGCCGCCAACCCGGACGAGCTGCATTTCGGCCCGCATCTGCGGATGCTCCGCGCCGCCCTCCACCCGCCGCGCCCCGGCGCGCAGTGGACCGGCATCGCCACCCGCCTCGCCGAGCGGCTGCTCGAAACCGGCGCCGTCGATGCCGTGCTCGCCATGGCCCCGGACCCGGAGGATCGCTGGCGCCCCGTCCCCGTCCTCGTCACCGATCCCGCCGGCATGGCGCAGTGCCGCGGCATGCGCATGGGCTACGCCCCGCTGCTCGCCTTGCTGGAGCCCGCGCGGGCGGCCGGCCACCGGCGCCTCGCCGTGCTCGGTATCCCCTGCCAGGTCTATGCGCTGCGCGCGCTCGAGGCCGAGCTCGGGCTCGAACGCCTCTACGTCATCGGCACGCCGTGTTCCGACAACACGACGACCGAGAATTTCCACCGCTTCCTCGACCTGCTCGAGGACGACCCGGCGCGCATCACCTACCTCGAATTCCGCGCCGACTACCATGTGGAGCTGCGCTACGACGATGGCCGCAAGCCCCGCACCATCCCCTTCCTGCGGCTCCCGATCAGCCAGCTGCCGCCCGACTTCTTCCCGCTGACCTGCCGCACCTGCGTCGACTACACCAACGTGCTGTCCGACATCACCGTCGGCTACATGGGCGGCGAGGGCCAGCAATGGCTGATCGTGCGCAACCCGCGCGGCGAGGAGCTGCTGGCGCTGCTGGGCGAGGAGGTCCACCTGTCCGCCCCCGGCAGCGCCGGCAAGCGCGCGGGGCCGGTGAAGGGGTTCCTCGCCAACACCGAACGCGCCGCGGGCGGGCTGCCGCTGCGCCGCATGCCGGGCTGGGCGCGTCCGATCGTCGGCTGGCTGATGCCGCGCATCGGCCCGCGCGGCCTCGAATTCGCCCGCGCCCGCGTCGAGATGAAGGCGGTCGAGACGATCCTGCATCTCCGCCAGCAGGCGCCGCGCCGGCTGAAATCCATGGTGCCGGCGCATGTCTGGGCGCTGGTCGCGCCCTATGGCCTGAAACCGGGGACGGGCGAACGCCAACCCGAGGCGCCGCGCCGGGGCGGGTAGGACGTCCTGGTCAGGCCGGGGATGGGTGGGGGGAAGAAGACGCTTCTTCCCCCCACGCCCCCCATCATCGTCTTCTGGCACCTGTCCTTCGGGGTGCAGGATTCGTGGTGGGAAGCGCGCGAACGGGCCTGATGGGGAACTTGGCTAGCGCGACGCGCAGCGCAGGAAGAGAGTCGAGGCATGGGCGACCTCGCCCACCTCGGCGGCGCTCCGCAACGGTGCGTCGCTCGTCGCCAGCACCGGCCGCACGCCCTGGCGGCGCAGGAACTCCAGCGCCTCCGTCGCCTTCACCGCGAAATTCACGTTCTGCGGGATGTCCCCGGTGCTCTGCGCGATGCGCTGCGCATTGAGCTTCGAGGTGACGACGCCGATGACGTTGCCGGTCAGGTCGAACAGCGGCCCGCCGGAATTTCCCTGCTGCACCGGCGCGCTGATCTGGAACTGCGCCTGGTTGTCGCGCAGCCCGGACAGGGCCGAGACATCCCCCGTGGTCAGCGTCGGGCCGGAGGAGAGGATCGTCGCCAGCGGAAACCCATAGGTCACCACGCCCTCCCCCCGGCGCACCGCGGGCCCGCTGCGGAAGCGCAAGGGGGGGCCGATCTCCCCGCCGCCCTGGACGCTCAGCAGCGCCAGGTCGCGCTCCGCATCGGCGGCGGCGATGCGGGCCGTGGCCTCGCGCCCTTCGGCCGAGCGCAGCCGCACCTCGGCGCAGCCCGCCACCACATGGGCGTTGGTCATCACCCGCCCCGGCGCGACGACGAAGCCCGTCCCGGTCGAGGTCGTCCCGCCGCGCCGCGGCGAAGGACCGCCATCGAGGCCGGGCGGCGCCTGGTCCGCGCCGGGCGGCAGCGGCGGCGGCTTGCCGGAGGAAGCCGCGGCGCCGCGCGGCGCGGCCCAGGACTCGCTGCCCGGAGGCCCCGTCTCCAGGGGCGGCGGCTTGCCTGACTGGGCCAGCGCGGGACCGGGCGCGCAGGCGCCGAGGCCAAGCAGGGCCAGCACCGCCAGAGTGGCCGGGAACAGGGTCGAGGATCGGTGGAAGTGACGGCGGCGGAGCATGCCGGACCATGTCGGAGCAGCCGGCGCCCGGTCAATCATTCCCGTCATCCCAGTCATGCGCCGGGGTCCCGGATGCCGGATCGGGCAGCGCGCGGGCCCGCCCGGCGATCGAGCGCGCCAGTGGGCTGGCCAGGTGGCACCGGAGCCTTCTCCCTCCACGAACCCCGGCGGCCCGGATCGCCCGGCCCCGCGCGGCGCTACTCCGCCGCGAGCCGCGCCGCTTCCTCCGCCGCGATCCGCAGGAAGCCGTCCCGGGTCTGCGGCAGCTTGCGGCCGAGGATCTGCTCGGCCACCTGGTTGCGCAGCACCTGCGCCGTGCCGCCGGCGATCGCGAACATCCGCGCGTCGCGGACATAGCGCTCCATCGGGTTCTCGCGGCTGTAGCCGGCGGCGCCCCAGACCTGCAGCGCGGCATTGGTGACCTCGATCGCCATGTCGGCCGCCATGACCTTGGCCTGGGCGGCGGCAAGCCGGTCGGGGAAGCCGGCGGGGCCGGCGCTGCGGGCAGCGCGCCAGATCAGCGCGCGCGACGCCTCGAGCTTGATCGACATGTCGGCCAGCATCCAGGACAGGCCCTGGAATTCGGCGATCGGCCGGCCGAATTGCCGGCGCTGCTGGGCGAAGGCCAGCGCATGCTCATAGGACCCGGCGGCAAGGCCGAGCGCCACCGTCCCCGCCCCCACGCGCTGCCCGTTATAGGCATCCATCAGTCGCCCGAAGCCGCGGGCGAAGCCACCCGGGGCGCGCAGCACCATGGAATCCGGCACCTCCAGCCCCTCGAAGCGCAGCACCGCCTCCGGCATGCCCTTGAGGCCCATCGACGGGATGCGGCGCTCGACGACCAGCCCGGCCGGATCGCCCTCCCCGTTGCGCACGACCAGGAAGCCGCCGATGCCGAGCTCCTGCCCGTCCTCGATGGCGCGGGCGAAGATGAGATGCAGGCGGGACACGCCGCCGCCGGTGATCCAGTGCTTGACCCCGTCGATCACCCAGGTGTCGCCGCGGCGGACCGCGCGGGTGGTCATGTCGGAGGCCGCCGAGCCCGCCTCGGGCTCGGTGATGCAGATGGCGGGCTTGTCGCCCGCCAGCACCAGCCCGGCGGCGATCCGCTTCTGCTCGGGCGTGCCGTAGGCCATGACCGCGCCGACCGCGCCCATATTGGCCTCGACCGCGATGCGGCCGCAGACGGCGCAGGCCTTGGCGAATTCCTCGATGACCAGCGCCGCGTCGAAATAGGAGCCGCCGGGGCCGCCCTGGTCCTTCGGAATGGTCAGGCCCATGAAACCGGCCTCGGTCATCCGGCGAACCATGGGCCAGGGGTATTGCTCGGTCCGGTCCGTCTCGGCGGCCTGGGCGGCGGCTTCCTGCGCCAGCTCGCGCGCCCGCGATTGCAGCCGGCGCTGCTCCACGGTCAGACCGTCCATGGACCTGCCTCCCCCTTTCGACGCCTTCGCTTGGTTACCGGGGACGCTACCCCTCGGCAATGGCCGGTGGCCCCGCCGGCCAGCCCGCCGCCCCTTGCCCGGCGATCGGGGGGTCGGCCCGCATCGACGCCGCGACCGCCGGGGCCAGGCCGCGGAACTCCGCCGCCCGCGGGCAGCGCGCCCGCCAGGCCAGCGCCAGGCTGCGGCCCGGCGGCGGCTCGGCCGGGTTGGCGGGCTCGAGCGGACGGATCTCGATCCCCGCCCCGGCCATCACCCCGCCCTCGACCGCCAGCCGCGGCAGCAGGGTCACGCCGAGGCCGCCGGCGACCATCTGCACCAAGGTGTGCAGCGAGGTCGCCGCGAAGCCGTCGGGCGAGGCGGAGGCGACGGCCGGGGGCAGGCCGCAGGCCTCCAGCGCGTGCCCGCGCAGGCAGTGGCCATCCTCCAGCAGCAGCAGCTGCTCGCCGGACAGCGCCGCGACCGGCACGCGCTCGCGGGCGGCGAGGCGGTGCCCGGCGGGAAGCGCCACCAGGAAGGGATCGGGGGCGATGGCCAGGGTCTCGGCCTCCCCGCAGGGGCAGGGCAGGGCCAGCAGCAGGAGGTCGAGGCGCCCGGCCTCGAGCTGGGCGACCAGCCGCTCCGTCTGGTCCTCGCGGATCCAGAGGCGCAGCCGGGGGAAGGCCCGGCGCAGCACCGGCATCAGCCGCGGCAACAGGAAGGGCCCGATGGTCGGGATCACGCCCAGGCGAAGCGGGCCCGCAAGCGGGTCGCGCGCGGTCGCCACGGTCTCCGTCACCGCCTCCAGCGCCGCCAGCGCGGCGCGCGCCCGGGCGACGACCTCGAGCCCGAGCGGGGTGAAGACCGGACGCTTGGAGTGGCCGCGTTCCAGCAGCGCGGCGTCGAGCTGCCGCTCGAGCGCGATGACGCCGGCGGAGAGGGTCGATTGGGTGACCGCGCAGGCGGCGGCCGCGCGCCCGAAATGCCCGTGATCCGCCAGCGCGAGCAGGTAGCGGAGCTGCTGGGGGCTGGGCAGGTGGATCATTCAGGATTTCGATGGCAGCGGCGTTCCCGCCGGTAGCACATCGATCGCGCCGTGGCGACCTCGCCCCGCCCCCCGCGCGCCCGGCCGGGCAGGCGCCCGGCGCGCCCGCGGGGCGGCATGATCGATGGAATCGATGGGATTTTCGAAAACTCATCATTGGCCCGCTGCAGCGCAGCAAGCCATGTTGCACCGCGACGAGCCTTTTCCGCTCGCCCGAACCTTGCGTTCGATAGCAAAGGATTGTGCCCATATGCTCACCGTCGGTGACAAGTTTCCCACCTTCGCCCTGACCGCGGTCAAGGCGGGCCCCGAGGGTCTCGGCGGCCCCGGCCAGTCCTTCACCGAGATCACCAGCGAATCCGACCCGGGCAAGTGGAAGGTCGTCTTCTTCTGGCCGAAGGACTTCACCTTCGTCTGTCCGACCGAGATCGCCGCCTTCGGCAAGCTGGCCGGCGAGTTCGCCGACCGCGACGCGGTGGTCTGGGGCGTGTCCACGGACAGCGAGTTCGTGCACCTGAACTGGCGCGTGCACAATGACGACATCCGCGACCTGCCGATCCCGATGCTGGCCGACATCAAGCGCGAGCTGTCCTCGGCCCTCGGCATCCTCGACAAGGCGGCCGGCGTCCCGCTGCGCGCGACCTTCATCGTCGACCCGGACGGCACCATCCAGTGGGCGGCGGTGAACGGCCTGAATGTCGGGCGCAACCCGGCCGAGGTGCTGCGCGTGCTCGACGCGCTGCAGACCGACGAGCTCTGCCCCTGCAACTGGGAGAAGGGCAAGGACACGCTGGACCCGGCGGCGCTGTTCGAGAAGGCGGCCTGAGGGTTTGCGACCGCCCGGGAGCGTGTGAACCGAACGCGCTTCGGGGCCGACGCGGCCCCCCTCCCCGACCCGCCGGGGAGGGCCTGGGCGTCGATAGGCCGCCGTCGCCCCCTGGCCGGGGGCGCGCACCCCGCCCCATCGCCCCGCCCCATCGCACCAAGGACCCAACGCCATGTCCCTCGACGCGCTCCGCAACCGCCTGCCCGACTACGCCAAGGACCAGAAGCTCAACCTCGGCAGCCTCGCCACCGAGCCGGCGCTGACCGAGCAGCAGCGCGCCGGCACCTTCATCGTCGCCGCCCTCGCCTCCCGCAACGCCGAGGTGACCCGGGCCCTGGTCGCCGAATTCGCGCCGAAGCTCGGCCCGGAGGCGATGACCGCGGCCAAGGCCGCGGCCTCCATCATGGGCATGAACAACCTCTATTACCGCTTCACCCATCTGGTGAGCGGCGACTACGCGCGGATGCCGGCGAAGCTGCGCATGAACGTCATGGCGAAGCCGGGCGTCGACAAGGCGGATTTCGAGCTCTGGTCGCTCGCCGTCTCGGCGATCAATGGCTGCGGCATGTGCATGGAGAGCCATGAGAAGGCCCTGCTCCAGCACGGGGTCGGCAAGGACGCCGTGCAGGCCGCCGTGCGCATCGCCTCCGTCGTCCACGCGGTGGCCGTCACCCTCGAGGCCGAGGCCGCGCTGGCCGGCGACGACGCGAGCGGCGGGCTGGCGGCCGCGGCCTGATCCGCCGGGCCTGGCGGCCGCCCGGCCGGCGATGCCCGTGCGATCGGTCGGCCCGATCCGGCCCGCCGGCCGGGTCGGATGCGGCCCGGGCGCTTCCCGGTAAGGCTTCCTTCACCGCGGCGACCCTATCCCCTGTCCCCGGCGCGGTCGGAGCGAAGCCGAGGTATGGATGCCGGCCCTTTCTGTGCGGGAGCCACGGGCACGACCTCGCCGCTTCAGCGCGCGTTGATCGAGCGGGAGCGGTTTCTCGTCTTCGCGCTGACCGCCGCCGACCTCCTCGTCGAGATCACGCCGGCCGGTCGCATCGCCTTCGCCGCCGGCGCCTTCGAGCGGCGGCTCGGCACGCCGCCGGAGCGCTGGGTCGGCCGGCCGGTCGCCGACCTCATCGCGCCCGCCGGCCGGCCCGGCTTCCTGCGCGCCCTCGACCTGCTCGGCGCGCGCGACCGCCTGCCGCCGACCTGCTTCAGGCTGCACAACGGTTCCGCCACCGCGATGGGCGTGGCGGGCCTCCGCCTGGCCGACCTGCCGGGCAGCAGCGACCATCTCTGCCTCACCTTTTCCGCCATCCCCCAGGGCGGCGCGCCCGATGGGGCCGAGGGCCTGCTGCCGCAGGGGGAGGCGCTGCGCAACGCGATCGAGGCCGGGCTGCGCGGATCCGACGCGCCGGGCGATGTCGGGCTGTTCGAGCTGACGGGCGCGAACGGCCCGGTCTCGCCCGGCCCCGAGGTCGCCGGCCGCATCGCCAGCACCCTCGCGACCTCGGTGACGGAGGGCAGCCTGGTCGGGGAGCTCGCCGGTGGCCGCTACAGCGTGGTCTCGCGCAAGGGCGATGACTTCACCCGCATCGCCGCCGCGATCGAGGAGGCCGCGCGGCTCGGCGGCGTCGATGCCGAGGTCTCGGCGACCACGCTCTCGCTCGACACGGAGGAGCTCACCCAGCTGCAGGCGACGCGGGCGCTGCGCTACGCCCTCGGCGTCTTCGCCCGCGGCGGGCCGCGCGCGCTGCAGGAGGAGGGGTTCTCCGGCGGCCTCGCCGGCTTCGTCGCGCAGGCCTATGACCGGGCCGAGACCCTGCGCCAGGCCATCGCCGCGCACCGGTTCCGCCTCGCCTTCCAGCCCATCGTCTCCCTGGCCGAGCGGCGCGTCCACCATTACGAGGCGCTGCTGCGGCCGATCGCGATGCCGGGCGTCGACACCCCCTCCGCGCCGCAGGATTTCGTGACCTTCGCCGAGGCGGTCGGCCTTTCGGGCGAGCTGGACTGGGCGGTGGTCGAGACCTGCGCCGAGGCGGCGCGGGACGCGGCGGGAACCCGCATCGCCTGCAACCTCTCGGGCCTGTCGCTGCAGAGCCCGGCCTTCCGGCGGCGCCTGCTGGCGCTGCTGCGCGCGGAGCCCGACCTCGTCTCGCGCCTGCTGATCGAGATCACCGAGACCGCCGAGATCGCCGACGAGGCCGAGGCGGTGCGCACCGTCGACGCGCTCCGCTCGCTCGGCCTGCCGCTCTGCATCGACGATTTCGGCGCGGGCGCGGCGGCCTTCCGCTACCTGCGCGCCTTCCGCGTCGACTACGTGAAGATCGACGGGCAGTACGTGCAGGCCGCGCTGCGGAGCGAGCAGGATCGCGGCTTCGTCGCCGCCATGGTCGACCTCTCGCGCAATGTCGGCGCCGCCGTGGTCGCCGAGCGGATCGAGACCGAGGAGGAGGCCGCGGCGATGCTGGCGCTCGGCATCGGCTACGGGCAGGGCTGGCTCTTCGGCCGGCCCGGGCCGCTGCCCCGCGCCGCCTCCGGCTAGGCGGCGGGCCGGCATCGGCCCCGGCCCGAAGCGGCGCCGACGGGGCCCGGCCCGCGGGGCTCAGAGTGTGTGAACCAATCGCACCTGCGGAAGCACGCCCTCTGGAATCATTGGGGGATTCCCTCCGAAACCGGGGCGGGCGGGCATTCCTTCACAAACTCTCAGACCACCCGGTGCGGCGCCGGCCTGCCAAGACGCAGCACGGCGTCGAGATTCTCCAGGCAGCGATCCCCCATGGCCTGGCGCGTCTCCTCCGTCGCGCTGCCGAGATGCGGCAGCAGGGCGACGTTCTCGAGGCCGAGATAGCCCGGATGCACCTTCGGCTCCTCGGTGTAGACATCGAGGCCGGCGGCGCGGATGTGGCCGGAGCGCAGCGCGGCGATCAGCGCCTCGTCGTCGACCGAGGGGCCGCGGCCGCTGTTCACCACGATGGCCCCCGGCTTCATCCGGCCGAGGCGCTCGGCGTTCAGCCACCGCCGCGTCCCCTCGCCGCCCGGGACATGCATCGACAGCACGTCGATCGCGCCGAGGAACTCCTCATCCGTCGCATGCCAGATCGCGCCCTCCTCGCGCTCGGGCGGCAGGCGGGCGATGTCGCGGTAGTGGATCCGCATCTGCATCCCCCTGGCCATCGCGGCGAGCTCGCGCCCGATGCGCCCGAAGCCGAGGATGCCGAGCGCCTTGCCCTGCAAGGTGACGCCGAGCAGCTGGGTCGGCCCCCATCCCTCCCATTTCCCGGCGCGGACCATCCGCTCGCCCTCGCCGGCGCGGCGGGCGGCCATGAGCATGAGCGTGAAGGCGGTCTCCGCGGTGGCGAAGGACAGGACCTCCGGCGTGTTGGTCACGACGATGCCGCGCGCCTTCGCGGCGTCGAGCGCGATATGGTCGGTGCCGACGCTGAAGGTCGTCACGATCTTCACGCTGTCCGGCAGGGCGCCGATGCAGGCCGCGTCCAGCCGGTCGCCGGCGGCGCCGAGCACGCCGGCGGCGCCGGCCTCCGTCGCGCGGCGCGCGATCTCCGCCCCGTCCCGCGCCCAGGGCTCGTCCTGCGGGTTCAGGCGGGCATCGTAGTCGCGCGCGGCGCGCGCCTCGATCGCCGGCGGCAGCTTGCGGGTGACGAGCAGCACGGGCTTGGTCATCGGATCGGGCTCTCCCTCGTGCGGGTCCTTTACCGGGGGGTGGGTCGGCTTGCCAGCCGGCCCCGGGGGCGCCACGGTCCCTGCTTTCCTGCTTCCGGGAGGGTGGAGATGGACCTCGGTCTGAAGGGGCGCCGCGCGCTGGTGATGGGGGGCACGAAGGGCCTCGGCCGTTCGATCGCCGATGCGCTGGCCGAGGAAGGGGCGTCGATCGTCATCAGCGGGCGCGACCAGGGGCGGCTCGACGAGGCGGCCGCGGCGCTGCGGGCCAAGGGCGCGCCGGCCGCCTCCGGCGTGGTCGCCGATGTGGCGCGGGGCGAGGACATGGACCGGCTGGCGGACGCCGCGGTCGCCGCGCTCGGCGGCGTCGACATCCTGGTGCTGAACCATGGCGGCCCGCCACCCTGCACCGCGAGCGAGATCACCGACGCCGCGCTGCACGAATGGTTCCAGCACATCGTCGCCTCCCCGATCCGGATCGCCAACCGGCTGATCCCGCCGATGCGGAGCCGTGGCTGGGGGCGGGTGATCGTCGTCGGCAGCACGGGCATGCAGACGCCGATCCCGACCCTGGCGCTGTCGAACACCTTGCGCGCCTCGATCTGGGGCTGGCTGAAGACCCTGAGCGGGGAGGTGGCGAAGGACGGGGTGACGATGAACGTGCTCGCGCCGGGGACGATCCTGACCGACCGGGTGACGCAGACGACCACCGTCCGCGCGCGGCAGATGAACGTCAGCTTCGACGAGGCGCTGGCCAAGGCGGCGGACGAGATCCCGGCCGGGCGTCTCGGCACGCCCGCCGAATACGGGCCGATGGGCGCGTTCCTCGCCAGCGAGAAGGGCGGCTACATCACCGGCAGCATGATCCGCGTCGATGGCGGGCGGATCCGCAGCATGCTCTGACACTGCCGCCTTTCGCGGCAGGGCGGCGCCGCGCGCGGCGGATCGAGGCAGAACCGGGCGGCGCGCGCGCCGCCCCCCACCCCTGGGCGCCTGTCGCGCCGGCGCGGCGGTGCTAGTCTCCGCGCCGGCTGGACGAGGGCCCCGCGCATGATCCCGAACCTCACCCCGGATGTCGAGCTGACCGCGCGGCTGTTCGACGCGCTGCGGGAGCGCAGCTTCGACGGCGTCGGCATCACGCGCGAGGCCTATGGCGCGGGCGAGCGCATGGCCCATGCGCTGGTCGGCGAGGCGGCGCGCGAGCTCGGCCTTTCGGTGCATGCCGACCCGGTCGGCAACCTGCACATGACGCTCCCCGGCGCCGACCGGGCGGCCAAGCGGATCGTGCTCGGCAGCCATCTCGACAGCGTGCCGCAGGGCGGGAATTTCGATGGCGCGGCGGGCGTGCTGGCCGGGCTCTCGGTCGTCGCCGGCATGGCGCAGGCGGGCTTCACCCCGGCGCGCGACGTGACGGTGATGGCGATCCGCGCGGAGGAGGCCGGCGCCTGGTTCCCGACCTCCTACCCCGGCAGCCGCGGCGCGCTCGGGCTGATGAAGCCCGCGGATCTGGAGGTGAAGCGCACCGACAGCGGCCGGACCCTGGCCGAACACATGCGCGAGGAAGGCTTCGAGCCGGATTTCGTCCGGCGCGGGGAGAAGGTGCTGGGCGCCGAGAACGTCGCCGCCTTCCTCGAGGTGCATATCGAGCAGGGGCCGGTGCTGGAGGCCGAGGGCGTCTCGGTCGGCATCGTCACCGGCATCCCCGGCAGCCGGCGCCTGCGCGCGGCGCGGGTGACCGGCGAGTACAACCATTCCGGCGCGACGCCGCGGAAGTACCGGCGCGACGCGGCGATCGCGGTGGCGGACCTCGCCGTCGCGCTCGACGAGGCCTGGTGCCGGATGGAGGCCGCCGGCCACCGCATGGTCTGCACGGTCTGCGAGATGGCGACGACGGCGGAGGCGGGCTTCACCAAGATCGCCGGAGAGGCGCGGTTCAGCCTCGATGTGCGCAGCATCGACCTGCGCTGCGTCGACCGGCTGTTCGAGGTGCTCTACGCCAAGATCGCCGAGATCGAGGCGCGCCGCGGCGTGCGCTTCGAGCTTGGCCCCGAGAGCGGCAGCCGGCCGAGCCTGATGGATGCGGGCGTGCAGCGCGGCCTGGTGCGGGCGGCGGAATCGCTCGGCGTGTCGCATCTGTCCATGGCCTCGGGCGCGGGGCATGACGCGGCGGCCTTCGCGCAGGCGGGGATCCCTTCGGGGATGCTGTTCGTGCGCAACCAGAACGGCAGCCACAACCCGAAGGAAGAGATGCGGATGGAGGATTTCGCCGCGGCCTGTGCGGTGCTGACGCGCTGCGTGGCGGAGATGGCGCAATGACGGCACGCCTCGCCGTCGACATCGGCGGCACCTTCACCGACGTCGCCGTCGAGCGCGACGGGCGCCGCTGGACCGGCAAGGTGCTGACCACCCCCGCCGCGCCCGAGCAAGGGGTGCTGGAGGGCGTGCGCCAGGTGCTGGCGACCGCCGGCCTGACGCCCGCCGACATCGCGCTGGTGATCCACGGCACGACGCTCGCCACCAACGCCGTCATCGAGCGCAAGGGCGCGAAGACGGCGCTGCTGACCACCGAGGGCTTCCGCGACGTCCTCGCCCTCGGCAATGAGAGCCGCTACGACCAGTACGACCTCAACATCGACCTGGCCGAGCCGCTGGTGCCGCGTCGCTGGCGCCTGCCGGTGACGGAGCGCCTGGACAACACCGGCAAGGTCCTGCTGCCGCTGGACGAGGATGCGGTCGCGCGCCAGGTCGCCTTCCTGCGCAACGAGGGCATCGAGAGCCTGGCCATCGGCTTCCTGCATGCCTTCGTGAACCCGGCGCATGAGAAGCTGGCCGCGGCGATCGTCCGCCGCCTCTGGCCGGAGGTGCCGATCTCGCTGTCGAGCGAGGTCTCGCCCGAGATGCGCGAGTGGGAGCGGTTCAGCACGACCGTCGCCAACGCCTATGTGCAGCCGCTGATGGCGCGCTACCTGCGGCGGCTGGAGGCGGGGCTGCAGGAGATGGGGCTCGGCGGGCCGCTGTTCCTGATGCTGTCGGGCGGGGGCCTGACGACGCTCGAGACCGCGGCACGCTTCCCGATCCGGCTGGTCGAGAGCGGGCCCGCGGGCGGCGCCATCTTCTCCGCCCATGTCGCGCGGCAGCGGGGCCTCGCGAAGGTGCTCTCCTTCGACATGGGCGGCACCACGGCCAAGGTCTGCCTGATCGACGACTACAGGCCGCAGGCCTCGCGCACCTTCGAGGTCGCGCGCGTCGGGCGGTTCAAGAAGGGCTCCGGCCTGCCGCTGCGCATCCCCGTCATCGAGATGGTGGAGATCGGCG
>CAZMCV010000123.1:0-12494 GCA_964564645.1 uncultured Acetobacteraceae bacterium | reverse complement strand
ACGCCGCCGCCGGTCGCCACGCCCTTGCCGCCCTTGAAGCCGAGCCAGACCGGGAAGGCATGGCCGAGCATGGCCCCGAAGCCGGCGACCAGCCCCGCCGTCTCGCCCCAGAGCCAGCGCGCCAGCAGCAGCGCCGCCACCCCCTTGCCGAGGTCGAGCGCGAGCGTCGCCGCCGCCAGGCCCTTGTTGCCGGTGCGCAGCACATTGGTCGCGCCGATATTGCCCGAGCCGATGGCGCGGATGTCGCCGAGCCCGGCCGCGCGGGTCAGCAGCAGCCCCCAGGGCACGGAGCCGAGCCCGTAGCCGAGGGCCAGGGCGAGGAGGAGCGTCACGGGCTCCGCCTCCCGGCCGGCGGGGCAGGCCCGCAGGCCCCCGCCCCGGCCCTCTCCCGCCCGCGGGGGAGGGGGTGCGGCACGAGCATCATCCGAAGACCCTCCGCCCGGCCTTCCAGGTGCCGAGCACCCGGCCCTCCAGCGCGCGGCCATCGAAGGGGGAGTTCTGCGCCTTGCCCGGCAGCGCGCCGGCCTTGACCTGCCAGGCGCGCTCCGGGTCGAACAGGATCAGGTCGGCCGGCGCCCCCCGGGCGAGCCGCCCGCAGGGCAGCCCGAGCAGCCGCGCCGGCCGCGCGGTGAGCAGGTCGAGCGCCTGGAGCAGGGTCAGGTCCCCGGCATGGAAGCGGGCGAGGGTGACGCCGAGCAGGGTCGCCAGCCCGGCGCCGCCGGCCTCGGCCTGGGCGAAGGGCAGCCGCTTGTCATCGGCATCCCGCGGCTGGTGGTCGGAGGCGATGGCGTCGATCGTGCCGTCGGCCAGCGCCGCGACGACCGCAAGCCGGTCGGCCTCCGGCCGCAGCGGCGGCGAGAGCTTGGCATAGGTCCGCCAGTCGCCGATGGCCGTCTCGTTCAGGTCGAAATAGGGCGGCGCGGTGTCGCAGGTCACGCGCAGCCCCTCGGCCCGGGCGGCGCGGATCTCGGCCAGCGCGGCCGCGGTCGAGACATGGGCGAAATGCACATGCCCCCCGGTGAGGCGGGCCAGCGCGACGTCGCGGCGGACCATGATCGCCTCGGCCGCGGCCGGGATGCCGGGCAGGCCGAGGCGGGTCGCCAGCTCGCCCTCCGTCGCCGCGCCGCCGGCGGCCAGGGTCGGCTCCTCCGGGTGCTGCACGACGAAGGCGCCGAAGCCGCGGGCATAGGACAGCGCCAGGCGCATGGTGCGCGCCGGGGCGATGGCGCGGCGCCCATCGGTGAAGGCGATGGCCCCGGCCTCCCGCAGCAGGCCGTATTCGGCGATCTCCTTGCCCTCGCAGCCCTTGGTGGCGGCGCCATAGGGCAGCAGGGTGACGCAGCCCGTCGCCTCGCCGCGGCGGAGCACGAACTGCACCAGCGCCGGGTCGTCGAGCGGCGGGTCGGTGTCGGGCAGGGCGCAGAGGGTGGTGATGCCGCCCGCCACCGCCGCCTCGGCGAGCGAGGCGATGGTCTCGCGGTACTCGGCGCCCGGCTCCCCGGTCGCGGCGCGGAGGTCGACGAGGCCGGGGGCGAGGCAGTGGCCGCCGGCCTCGACGATGGCGGCGCCTTCGGGGCGGCCGATGCCGGCGCCGAGATCCGCGATGGTGCCGTCCCGCACCAGCAGGTCGCCCAGAGCGTCGAGGCCCGTCGCGGGATCGAGCAGTCGGGCGCCGGTCAGGAGGAGGTCACGCATCGGCCCTGGTTATAGATGCAAGCGCGGCGCCCGCCAGCCGGGCCGGCGGCGGAGAGGGGAAGGGGGCGACGGACAGGCCGGGCGCCGCCGCGCGCCGCCCGGGCGGTCCTCAAAGTTCGTGAGGACATCGAACCTGCGAAAGACCGCCCTATGAAATCATTGGGAAATTCCCGCCAGGATCGGGGCTGGCGGGCAGTCTTTCGCAAACCCTCAGGGCCCGGCCGGGTCCAGGATCTTCTCCAGGAACACGCGGCGGAACCCGGCCTGCTCCGCCCGGTGCGTCTCGGCATAGCCGAGGCGCCGGTAGAGGGCGATGTTCGCGGCCATCCGCTCATGGGTGTAGAGGCGGATCCGCGCGGCGCCGCGGCGGCGCGCCTCGGCCTCGGCGAAGCCCATCAGGAGCCGCCCGATTCCCTGTCCATGCCGGTCCGGCCGGACCGCGACATTGTCGAGCAGCAGCGCGCCATCCGCGGCGGGCTCGAGGATGAGGGCGCCGAGCAGCGCGCCGCCCGCCCCCTCCAGCACCCAGGCCTGGCCCGCCGCGATGCGCGCGGCGTAGTCGTCGCCCATCGGCGCGGGCTCCCGCCCGATCACGGGCACCCAGCCGGCATAGGCGGCGCGCACCAGGGCGCGGAGGGAATCCGCCTCGTCGGGGCGGGCCGGGCGCGGGGCGGGTGGGTCGGCGGCGGGCGGTGGCATCGGCATGGTCGGCGCGGTGGCGGATGGCATCCCCGCGCGGATCGGCGGGCGGCGGTGGCCCCTTGGCGGGTGCTGGCCGGAGGGATGTCGGTGACGCGCTGCAACGCGGGTTTAACCGATGCATGGAATCTTGCCCCAGATCAAGCTTTCCAAGGGGCGTCTCATGCTTTCTCTTCGCGCCTCGGTCGCGGCGCGGCTTGCGGCCGGCCTGCTTCTCCTCGGGGCGGTCGCGCTCGGCACGAGTGGCGCCGCCTGGATCGGGGCCCACGCCCAGCTTCGGCACATGGCGGAGCTGCAGCACCTGGCCGTGGCGCAGGCGCAGCTCGAGCGCGTGCGCGTGGGCATCTACGCGGTCGTCATGGAGAGCCGCGGGCTCTACCTGGCGCGCGACACGCGCCAGGCGGAAAACTTCGCCAAGGGGCTGCGCCGCCATCTCGACGACATGCAGCGCGCGCTCGACGCGGCGCGGGACGGGCTGCCCGAGGAGCATGCCGCGCGCATCCGCCAGCTCGACACGCCCTTCCGCGAGTTCATCGCCCTGCGCACCGAGCTGGCGCGCATCGGCGTCGCAGAGGGGCGGGAGGCTGCCGACCGCCTCGGCAACAATGACGCGAACCGCGCCAACCGCACCGCCTTCAGCAACGCGCTGGACAAGGTCGCCGCCGATGTCGGGGTCGAGCTGGCGCAGCGCCGCGTGGCGGCCGAGGCCGAGGCGGAGCGGTTCGCCAACCTGACCGTGCTCTTCTCCATCCTCGCGGTGGTGCTGGTCTCGGGGGTCGCACTCTGGTCGGCGCAGCGGCGCGTGGCGCGGCCGCTCCGCCAGCTCGCCACCGCCCTGACCGACCTCACCGAGGGCCGCACCGAGTCGGTGGTGCTGCCGCCGGTCCGGGGAAGGGACGAGGTCGCTTCCATCGCCGCCGCGACCGCCGCCTTCCGCGACCGGCTGGAGGAGAACCGGCGCCTGGGCGAGGAAGCGGCGGCGGCCCGCCAGCAGACCGAGGCCGAGCGGCGCAAGGCGCTGAACGACGCCGCGGCGCGGTTCGAGGCCGGGCTGTCCAGCACGATCGCGCGGGTGAACGCCGCGGCCGAGCAATTGCACGCCGCGGCCGGGGAGCTCGACATCGCCGCCCAGGGCACCGCCGGGGAGGCCACCGCCGCCAGCGAGGGGGCCAGCCAGGCCAGCGGCAATGTCCAGTCCATCTCGGCCGCGACCGAGCAGCTCACCGCCTCCATCGCCGAGATCGCGCGCCAGGTCTCCGAGGCCTCCGAGATGGCGAACCGCACCCTCGCGGAGAGCCAGCGCACCGACCGGGTCGTGCAGGGCCTGGCCGAGGCGGCGTCGCGCATCGGCGACGTGGTGCGGCTGATCGCCGCGGTCGCCGAGCAGACCAACCTGCTGGCGCTGAACGCCACGATCGAGGCCGCGCGGGCCGGCGAGGCGGGGCGGGGCTTCGCCGTCGTCGCCGGCGAGGTGAAGGCGCTGGCCGCGCAGACCGCCAGGGCGACCGAGGCGATCGGCGGGCAGATCGGCGCGATCCAGGGCGCGACGGGGGAGGCGGTCGGCGCGATCCGCGCCATCGCCGTCCAGGTCGAGAGCATCGACCGGATCTCCGGCGCGATCGCCGGCGCGGTCGAGGAGCAGGGCGCGGCGGCGCGCGAGATCGCGCGCGGCGTGGCGGAGGCGGCGCAGGGCGCGAACGAGGTGTCGGGCCGCATCGACCGCGTCTCCGCGGGGGTGGAGACCAGCTCCGGCGTGGTGCGGGGCCTGCGCGAGGCGACGCGGGAGATGTCCCACCTGAGCGCGGAGCTCGAGCAGGTCATGCGCCAGAGCGTGGCGGCGCTGCGCGCGGCCTGACCGGCCGCCCGGGGCGGCGGCGCGCGCGGTCAGGCGTTCCGGCGGAGGTCGCGGGCGAGGACGTCGAGCACGGCCATGCGCACCGCCACGCCCATCTCCACCTGCTCGCCGATCACGCTGCGCTCGGGGTCGTCGGCGATGGCGCTGTCGATCTCGATGCCGCGGTTCATCGGGCCGGGATGCATGACGATCGCGTCGGGCCGCGCCCAGGCGAGCTTGGCGCGATCGAGGCCGTAATACTGGAAGAACTCGCGCGAGGAGGGCACGAGGCCGGCATTCATCCGCTCCCGCTGCAGGCGCAGCATCATCACGACGTCGGCGCCGTCGAGCCCCTGGCGCATGTCGTGGTGCACCTCGACCCCGAGGCGCGGCGCCTCGGCCGGGATCAGGGTCGGCGGCCCGACGATGCGGACGCGGGCGTTCATCGTCGTCAGCAGGTGGATGTTCGAGCGCGCGACGCGGCTGTGCAGCACGTCGCCGCAGATCGCGACCGTCAGCCCCTCCAGCCTACCCTTGCGGCGGCGGATGGTCAGCGCGTCGAGCAGCGCCTGGGTCGGGTGCTCATGCGTGCCGTCGCCGGCGTTGATGACGCTCGCCGTGACCTTCTGGCTGAGCAGCGCCGGCGCGCCCGACTGGCCGTGGCGGACCACCAGCAGGTCGCAATTCATGGCGTTCAGGGTCTGCGCGGTGTCCAGCAGCGTCTCCCCCTTGTTCACGCTGCTGGTCGAGACGGACATGTTCAGCACATCGGCGCCGAGCCGCTTGCCGGCCAGCTCGAAGCTGGTGCGGGTGCGGGTGCTGTCCTCGAAGAACAGGTTGATCAGCGTGCGGCCCTTGAGCAGGTCGCGCTGCGTCTTCCCCTGGCGGTTCAGCAGCGCGTAGCTCTCCGAGAGCTCGAGCAGGGCGTGGATGTGCGGCGGCTCCAGCCCCTCGATCGCGAGCAGGTGGCCGCCGGGGAGGATGGGGAAGGAGAAGGACATGGGCGGGCCGGAGCCTCCGGGCGGATCGTGCCTGGCCGATCGCGCCCCCCGGCGCCGGCGAAGCGGTGGCGAGTCGGCGGCGCGAGCGCCGGGGAGGGAGGTAGCGGAAAACCGCGCCGGCCCGAAGCGCGGCCGGCGGCGCGGTCAGCGCAGCGCCATCTCGCGCGCCAGCAGGGTCTCGAAGACGGCATTCGCCTCGCCCTGCTTGGCCTCGAGCGTCGCGGCCGGCAGGCGCCCGGCGCGGGCATGCAGCGCCTGCAGGCTGTCGCCCGGCCCGACCAGGACCGCCCGCAGCCGGCGGAGGGTCGCGACCTGGTCGGGCGCGCCCGGTCCGCCGCGGGCGGCGATCCGGGTCTGGAGCCCGGTCAGGGCGGCGCGGATCTCCTCATAGGCGGGCCGGTTCTCGCGGTAGGAGGCGGCGTCCAGCGCCTCCTCGCGGAAGCGGCGCTGGGCGGGCGTGGCGCGGGCCGGCAGGGCGGCGAGCTCCTCGTCGAGGCCGATGAGCCGCTCGACCAGCGCATTCGCCAGGGTCTGGGTCGCGGTGATCTGCTCGTCGATCTGCGCGTCGTAGCCGGGGCCATCCGGGGCATCGCCCGGGACCATGCAGCCGGTGGCGGCGGCCAGGGTGGCCGCGAGCGCCAGGGCGAGGAAGGGGCGGCGCGACAGGGTCATCGGGGCGGCATCCTCCGCAAGGCCGAGGCGGGACCTTAGGCCCGGCGGCGGCCGCGACCAACCGACCGGACGCGGATCCTCAGCGCGACGCATCGAGCGCCGCCTGCAAGGTGTAGGCCGCCGCCGCCGCATCCACCGCCCGCGCCCGCCTGGCCCGGGTCAGGTCGGCCTCCGCCACCATCATCCGGTTCACCGCCGCGCTCGACAGCCGCTCATCCCAGAGCGCGGCCGGCAGCCCCGTCGCCTCGGACAGCGCCAGGGTCCAGTCGCGCGCCGCCTGCGCGGCCGGGCCGAAGGAGCCATCCATGCCGAGCGGCAGGCCGACCACGATCCCCCCCGCGCCCTCGCGCCGCGCGATCGCCGCCACCTCCTCGGCATTCGCCCGCAGCTTGCCCCGCTTCAGCGCGCCATAGGGGGAGGCGAGCATCAGGGTCACGTCGGTCAGCGCCACGCCGATCGTCTTCGCCCCCGGATCGAGCCCGATGAGGCGCTGGAAGCGGGGCAGGGCGGCGCGCAGGGCCGCCATGGGCATCAGCGGCATGGCCCGCGCCGCCGCCTCGTGTTGAACCGCGCCATGGGGGGCCTTATAGCCCCGGCGACGCAGGCCGCTGGAATTCCGCATGTCGCTCGACGCCGCCACCGTGAGGCGCATCGCCTCGCTCGCCCGCATCCGGCTGGAGGAGGAGGAGGTCGGCCGCATGCAGGCGGAGCTGAACGGCATCCTCGGCTGGATCGAGCAGCTGCAGGCCGTCCCGACCGAGGGGGTCGAGCCGATGGCCGGCGGCGCGCCGCTCGACAGCGCGGCGGGGATGCGCATGCGCGAGGATTCCGTGACCGATGGCGGCATCGCCGAGCCGGTGCTGGCCAATGCGCCCGACCGCATGGGCGCGCATTTCGGCGTCCCCAAGGTCGTCGAGTGATGCACCCGACCGATTTCTCGCTCCGCGGCGCGATCGACGCGCTGGCCGAGGGCATCGTCAGCGCCGAGGAACTCACCCGGGCGCATCTGGAGGCGATCGAGGCGCTGAACCCGCGCCTCAACGCCTACCTGACCGTGACGGCGGAGGCGGCGCTGGAGGCCGCCCGGGCCTCCGACGAGCGGCGCCGGCAGGGGGTGGCGGGGCCGCTCGAGGGGCTGCCGCTGGCGATCAAGGACCTGTTCTGCACCGCAGGCGTGCGCACCACCGCGGGCAGCCGGATCCTCGGCAATTTCGTGCCGCCCTACGAGAGCACGGTGACGGCGAACCTCAAGCGCGACGGCGCGGTGTTCCTCGGCAAGGTCAACATGGACGAGTTCGCCATGGGCTCGTCCAACACCACCTCGGCCTACGGGCCGGTGGAGAACCCGTGGTCCCGGGCGAACGACCCGGATGCGCGGCTGGTCCCGGGCGGGTCCTCGGGCGGGTCGGCGGCGGCGGTCGCGGCGCGGCTGGCGCTGGGCGCGACGGCGACCGACACGGGTGGCTCCATCCGCCAGCCCGCCTCCTTCTGCGGCATCGCCGGGATCAAGCCGACCTATGGGCGGTGCTCCCGCTTCGGGATCGTGGCCTTCGCCTCCTCGCTCGACCAGGCCGGGCCGGTGGCGCGCACGGTCGAGGATTGCGCGATCCTGCTGCGCTCCATGGCCGGGTTCGACCCCAGAGATGCCACCAGCGCCGATGTCCCTGTGCCGGATTTCCAGGCCGCCTGCGCGCGCGGCGTGAAGGGCCTGCGCATCGGCGTCCCGAAGGAATACCGCCTCGACGGCATGCCGCCCGAGATCGAGGCGCTGTGGCAGCAGGGCCTCGGCTGGCTGCGCGCGCAGGGCGCCGAGACGGTCGAGATCAGCCTACCGCACACGAAATACGCGCTGCCGACCTACTACATCGTCGCCCCCGCCGAGGCCTCGTCCAACCTCGCCCGCTATGACGGCGTGCGCTTCGGCCTGCGCGTGGCGGAGCCGGGCGGCGACCTGCGCGACCTCTATGAGCGCACGCGCGCCGCCGGCTTCGGCGCCGAGGTCCGGCGGCGCATCCTGATCGGCACCTATGTGCTGAGCGCCGGCTACTACGATGCCTACTACCTGAAGGCGCAGAAGGTCCGCGCGCTGATCCGCCGCGACTTCGAGGAGGCCTGGGGGAAGGTCGACGCCATCGTCACGCCCGCCACGCCCTCCGCCGCCTTCGGGATGGACGAGAAGCAGGACGATCCGGTGACGATGTACCTCAACGACGTCTTCACCGTGACGGCGAACCTGGCCGGGCTGCCGGGGCTGTCGGTGCCGGCGGGGCTGGACGATCAGGGGCTGCCGCTCGGCCTGCAGGTGATCGGGCGGGCCTTCGACGAGGAGACGGTCTTCGCGGTGGGCGCCGCGATCGAGCACGCGGCGGATTTCCGCGCGCTGCCCCGGCTGCGCGCCGGCTCGGCCCGTCCATGAGCCTCCTCGAGGTCCTGCTGCTGGTCGGCGCCGGGCTGCTGGGCGGGGCCATGAACGCCGCGGCGGGGGGCGGGACCTTCTTCATCTTCCCCGCGCTGCATGCGGTCGGGCTGCCGCTGGTGACCGCGGCCGCGACGACCGCCGTCGCCGAATGGCCGGGCCATGCGGCGGCGGCGGCGGCCTATCGGGAGACCTTGCGGGAGACCGCCGTGCCCTGGCTGCTGCGCCGCTGCGGCCTGGTCGTCCTGGGCGGGATCCTCGGCGCCGTGCTGCTGATCTCGATCGGGGAGAGCGCCTTCGGGGTCATCGTGCCCTGGATGATCCTGCTCTCGACCCTGCTCTTCGCCTGTGGCGACTGGCTGCGGCTGACCTTGTCGCGCAGCCGGCGCTGGGGGCCGCGGCTGCTGGGCGGCGGGCCGGCGATGGAGTTCCTGGCCGGCGTCTATGGCGGCTTCTTCGGCGCGGGGCTCGGCGTGCTGCTGCTGGCGGTCGCGACCGTCTTCGACCATGCCGGCCTGCAGCGGGCGAACGCGCTGAAGAACCTGCTTGCGGCCTGCGCGACCAGCGTCGCCCTGCTGATCTTCCTGTTCTCCGGCATCGTCGACGGGACGGCGGCGGCGATCGTCGTCGCGGGGGCGGTGCTCGGCGCCGTGCTCGGCGCGCGCTGGGTGCAGCACGTGCCGGAGGCGCCGCTGCGCTTCGGCGTGGTGCTGCTCGGCCTCTGCCTCAGCGCGATCTACTTCTTCCGCGCCCATGGGGGCGGCTGAGGGCGCCGGGCCGGTCCGCCGGCGGCGCCGGACGGCGAGTCCCGTCGCCGCCGGCGCGCCCGCGGCGCCGTCAGATCAGCTGCGGGATGAAATCGTCCGCGTAGATGCGCACCGTCCCCGCATCGACGCCGGCGCCGAAGACCAGCACGCGGTCGCCATCGCCGCCGAAGGTGATCCGCACGCCGCCATCGATGTCGCGCAGATCCGTCACGGTGACGCCGTCCTCGAAGGCGATGATGTCACGGCCCACCTCGTAGTCGAGGACCCGGTCGGTCTCGCGCTTCCCGTTCCTCGTCTCCAGGCCGAAGACGAAGGCGTCGGCGCCGGCCCCCCCGACGAGGCTATCGGCGCCGCCCTCGCCGAACAACGCGTCGCGGCCGGACGTACCGGTCAGCTCGTCACGCCGTCCGGTGCCGAGGATCTCGTTGATGGGGGGCGGCAGCGCCGGGTCCGGTGTCGCGCTGCCGTCGCCCGGCGCCAGCAGATCGAACCCGAGGTCCTGCCAGTTCAGCGCGTGGCTGGTCTCCGTCGCCGAGACGACCCGCGCGATGTCGCCAAGCTCGCGCCCCGCCGCGCCGAGGGCGGCGTCGTCGAAGGCATAGTACGCGGTGAACGCCCCGTAGCTACCGGCCGCGGTGTTGAGGATCGCCGACAGCGCGAGGATGGCGCCGTCATCGAACTCCACCACCGCCAGCACCTCGCGTGCCTCGCCGACCGGGAACAGGAGGGGGCCGGTCGGCGTCGCCGGCACCGCGTACTCCTCGCCGAAGCTGTCGGCGTTGCCCCGCACCGCATCCGCGTCGAAGAGGCGGACATCCAGGATGCTCGTCGACAGCAGGCTCTGGCCGAAGCGCTGCTCGACATAGATCTGCCCGCCATACGTGGCCGCGCCTTCGGGCAGCAGGCCATATTCGGCGATGCTGAGGGACGTGGTGGCGCTGCCGGACAGGGTGGCCTCGCCGATCAGGGTCGTGGAGCCGGCCACGACGCTCGTGGCTCTCGGGATCAGGTAGGTGTCGGTCCCGTCCGTGAAGGCGAGGACATTGAGGCTGCCGCGATCGGTGACCAGCGTCGTCCGGAAGAATTCCGGAACGCTGCCGGCGATCTCGATGCCGTCGATCCGGATCGCGGCGTCCTCGCGCGTGGTCAGGCTGTAGGGATCGTAGACGAGGGCAAGCGGCCCGTAGGGCCCGACATCGCGGTCGATGGTGGTGAGGGTGACGACCTCCAGCGTGGTGCCGGTCGGGATGGTGCCGCCGGCGCCGATGGCGATACCATCGACCTTGTAGATGTCGCGCGAAAGGGTGGTGAAGGGCATGGCTGGACGACCCGGCTCGTTGTCCCAACGCTGCGTCGCAGCCGGCAGCCTGGTTACCTGACAATTCGATGACAGGCCCGGATTTCGCCCCTGCGACCGATCCCGGCGCGGCAGGGAGCGGTCGGCGCCGGCAGGAACGGTGCGACCTTGGCCCGGTGGCCGGGGGCGCCTTATGCCTGATGGCGACCCTGGGGGCGATCCACGCCGCGGCTCTCGGCCGGCGGTTCCTCAGCTATGTCGCGGTCGCGGCGGCCTCGGGTCTTCCGTGGTCGGCGGCGCGGCGGCGGATGGATCCGCACCTCTTCGACCTGTGCCGGCGGGCGACGGCGCGCGGCCGCCGATCGGCTTCGCACGGTCGGTGTCGCTGGCCAACGCACCGTCATGGCGAGACGAAGGCGAAATCCGCCGCGTCGAGCTGTGTCAACAGGAAGCCCTGCAGGACGATCGTCGTGCTCGTCGCCGTGTCGCCCGGATCGGGCAGGATGATGACCACATCGGCCCCTGCCTGCGTGGCGGCGCCGATCACCTCGGCCGCGGTGTCGAAGCCGGCGCCGAAGCCGGCGATGCCGAGCTGGTCTTCGCTCTCGCTGAAATCGGTGACGAGGTCGCTGCCGCCGGACGGGGCGAACAGGAACCGGTCGGCACCGGCGTCGCCCACGAGGACGTCGTCACCCCCGCCGCCGGCCAGCCAGTCATCACCCCCGCCGCCGGCGAGCCTGTTCCCGACCGCGTTCCCGCTCAGCGTGTCGTTGCCGGCGCCACCCTCCAGGTTCTCGACATCGACCAGGCGATCGAGGCCCGAGCCGCCCGTGTCCTGGAAGGCGGCGTTCCCGAGATCGACCATGACGGAGGCACCGCCGGCATAGCTCGCGGTATCGACGGCGTCCCCGCCGTTCAGCAGGTCGTTGCCGGCCTCGCCCAGCAGGGTATCGTTTCCGCCGCTGCCAAGCAGCGTGTCGTTGCGAGCACCTCCACGGAGCCGGTTCGCGGCGCCGTCGCCGGTCAGCTGGTCGGCGAAGCCCGAGCCTGTGATGTTCTCGATGGCGGTCAGGCTATCGACGCCCGCGCCGCCGGTGGCCTGCGCCCCGGCCACCGCCAGGCTCACGGTCACGCTCCCGGCCGCCCCGGCATAGTTCGCGGTGTCGCGGCCGGCCCCGCCATCGAGGGAATCGGATCCGTCGCCGCCCAGGAGGTCGTCATTGCCGGCGCCACCGGTCAGCGCGTTGTTGCCGGCATTTCCCCGCAGAATGTCGTTGAAGGCCGAGCCGGTCAGGTTCTCGAAGCCGGAAAGGAGGTCGCTGCCGGCGCCCTGCGTGTTCTGCGTGGCGGCCAGGGCCAGGTCGACGACGACCCTCGATGCCGCGCCGGCGTAGCTCGCCGTGTCGATCCCACCAAGCGCCGCGAGCGTGTCGTTGCCCGCCCCGCCCTCGATGACGTTCGCGGCGCCGTTGCCGGTCAATGCGTCGTTGCCGCTGCTGCCGACCAGGTTCTCGATGCTGATGAGCTGATCGGTGCCGGCGCCGGTGACCTGGGGAGCGGCGATGCCCAGATCGACGGTGACGGGCCCGCCACCCTCGTAGCTCGCGGTGTCGCTGCCGCCGGCGCCGTCCAGCGTATCGTTGCCGGCACGGCCGCGGAGGGTGTTCTGGCCGGCATTGCCCGTCAGGCGGTCACTGCCGGTGCCGCCGATCAGGTTCTCGATTCCGGACAGCAGGTCGGTGCCGCCGCCCCCGGTGATCTGGGCGGCGGCGACGGCCAGGCTGACGGTGACGGCGTTGGCGGAAGACTCGTAGCTTGCGGTGTCGATTCCGTCGGCACCGACCAGATGGTCGTTGCCGAGGCTGCCGATGAGGGTATCGCCGCCGGTGGCGCCGGTGAGGGTGGCGGCACCCAAGGCTTCCAGGCGGTCATTCCCCGCGCCGCCATCGGCGCTGTCGAGGGCGCCGGCGATGAGGGTGTCGTTGCCGCCCTCGCCGAACAGCTGGTCGGCGTTGTTGTCCTCGGTGAAGCTCGGCCAGAAGCGGTTGGCGATCAGGTCATCGCCATCGCCGCCACGCAGCGTGTCCGACCCGTCCCCGCCCTCCAGCGTGTC
>CAZMCV010000122.1:0-12498 GCA_964564645.1 uncultured Acetobacteraceae bacterium | reverse complement strand
GCACCACGGCGATCCTGGTCGTGGCGCTGGAGCCGCTGCGCCAGGCCTTCGGCCTCCGCCGCGTCATCGTCTCGACCTACCAGGCCGCCAGCGGCGCCGGCGCCGAGGGGATGGCGGAGCTCGAACGCGAGACGCGCCGCGTGCTGCTGGAGGGCGGCCCGGCCGGGCATGAGGTCTTCGCCCATCCGCTGCCCTTCAACGTCATCCCGCACATCGATGCGTTCCAGCCCAACGGCTACTCGCGGGAGGAGATGAAGGTCGCCTGGGAGAGCCGGAAGATCATGGGGATGCCGGACCTCGCGATCTCCTGCACCGCCGTCCGCATCCCGACCTTCCGCGTCCATGCCGAGAGCGTGACGATCGAGACGGAGGCGCCGGTGACGCCGGAGGCGGCGCGCGCCGTGCTCGCGGCCGCGCCGGGGGTGAAGGTGGTCGACGACCTCGCCAACCGGCTCTACCCGATGCCGCTGACCGCGACCGGCCAGGACGATGTCGAGGTGGGGCGCATCCGGGCGAACCCGGTCTTCGGGGAGCGGGGGCTCGACCTCTTCCTCTGCGGCGACCAGCTGCTGAAGGGGGCGGCGCTGAACGCGGTGCAGATCGCGGAGCGGATGCGCCTGCCGCGCTGACCCGGAGGGCTGGCGGGACCGTTCGACGCGGCCCGCCGCCCTCCACCGCCCGGGGGCGTGCGATTCACGCCTCCGGCGATACCGCCTGCGGCGATCGCACCCTAAAGTCCGGGGAATGTCCGCCCCCCTCCGCGGCCCCCCCATCCCGCCCCGGCTGCTCCTGCCCCAGGCGCCGGCGCTCGTCGCGCGCCATGGCCGCGGCGTGCTGCTGACCCCGGACGGGGAGCTGCTCGATCTGCCCGCCGCCGGAATCGCCCGGGCGCTCCGGGACCTGCCGCCACCCTTCCTGGTGCACGCGCCCGCGACCGCGCGCCGCCTCGACCTCTCGCCCTTCGATGCCGCCTTCGACCTGCTCGAGCTCTTCGCCTTCTGCCGCCCCGCCACCCCCGCGGCCCCGACCCCGCGCGGCCTCGCCGTCGCGCTCGACCTGACCCCGCCCGAGGACGAGGCCGCCGCCGCCGCCCTGTTGCCGGAGATGGCGACGATCCTGCTGCGCCACCTGGCCACGCACCGCGCCGATGCGCTGAACCGCGACGCCGCGACGCTCGCCGCCAAGATGGCCGAATCCGCCGCCTGGCCCTGGGCGGATGCCGTGATCGCCGCGCTCGGCGTGCCCACCCCCCGCCCCTCGCTCGACGGCTACCGCGCCTGGCGCCGGCTGCCGGAATGGGAGGATCCGGGACCGCCCCCGCCGCCCTCCTCCCACGCGGTCACGCCCAACGAGGCGCGCGCGCGCCTCGCCCAGATCCTCGGGCAGGGCGCCGAGCAGCGACCCAGCCAGGCCGACTACGCCTCCGCCGCCTCCGCCGCCTTCGCCCCGCGCGAGGCGCAGGGCTCGCCCCATGTCGTGCTGGCCGAGGCCGGCACGGGCACCGGCAAGACGCTGGGCTACATCGCCCCCGCCAGCCTCTGGGCCGAGCGCAACGGCGCACCCGTCTGGATCGCTACCTACACCCGCAACCTGCAGCGCCAGATCGACCAGGAGCTGTTCCGCCTCTACCCGGACCCGGAGGAGCGCCGCCGCCGCGTGGTGCTGCGCAAGGGCCGCGAGAACTATCTCTGCCTGCTGAACCTCGAGGAGGCGACGGGCCAGGCCGCCCACCCGGCCATGGCGATCCCCCTGGCCCTCGTCGCGCGCTGGGCGCTGGCGACGCGCGACGGCGACCTGATGGGCGGCGACTTCCCGGGCTGGATCGCCGAGCTCTACGGCCCCGCCGCCATCTGGCCGCTCGCCGACCGGCGCGGGGAATGCATCCGCTCCGCCTGCACCCGCTACCGGCAATGCTTCGTCGAGCATTCGATCCGCCGTGCCCGCGGCGCCACCCTCGTCGTCGCCAACCACGCGCTGGTGATGGTCCAGGCCGCGCTCGGCGGCGGCGAGGACGGGCGCCCGACCCGCTACGTCTTCGACGAGGGGCACCATCTGTTCGACGCCGCCGACGGCGCCTTCTCGGCGGCGCTCACGGGGGCGGAGACCGCGGAGCTGCGCCGCTGGCTGCTCGGCGCCGAGGGCGGGCGGTCCCGCGCGCGCGGCCTGCGGCGCCGGATCGAGGAGCTGGCCGGCGACATTCCCGACCTGTTGGCGCCGATGGAGGCCGCGCTCTCGGCCGCGCGCACCCTGGCGGGCCATGGCTGGATCGGCCGCATGCCCGAGGACCACGCCGCCGAGCCGCGCAACCCGACCGAGGCCTTCCTCCATCTCGTCCGCCGCCAGGTGCTGGCGCGCGCCACCAGCGACGATGAGGGCCAGTACGGCGCCGAATGCGACCTCCACCCGCTCGGCGAGGGGCTGGCGGAGGCCGCCGAGACCCTCGAGCGCGCGCTGAAGCGCATCGAGGAGCCGCTGACGCTGCTGCGCGACCGGCTGACCGCGCGGCTGGAGGACGAGGAGGGGGCGGAGCTCGAGACCGGCGACCGCATCCGCCTCGAGACCGCGGCCAAGGGGATCGAACGCCGGGCGCTGATGCCGCTCGGCGCCTGGCAGGCCATGCTGCGCACCTTGCGCGAGCCGCCGCCCACCCCCGGCGGGGAGGCCATCGGCGCGGCGGGGCGGCTTCGATGGGTGCCCGAGCGGCGGGTCCATGTCGACTGGCTGGCGCTGGCCCGGCGGGACGGGCGGGAGCTGGATGCCGGGCTGCACCGCCACTTCCTCGACCCGACCCAGCCCTTCGCGCTGCAGGTCGCCGCCCCGGCGCATGGCATGGTCATCACCTCGGCCACCCTGCGCGATGCCGGGCTGGCGGAGACGCCCGAGGCGGCGTGGGAGGCGGCCGAGGCGCGCACCGGCACGGCGCACCTCGCCCTGCCCGCGATCCGCGCCGCCCTCCCCTCCCCCTTCGACTACGCGGCCAATACGCGGGCCTTCGTGGTGACGGATGTCGACAAGGCGCGCACACCGCAGGTGGCGGCGGCGATGCAGGCGCTGTTCCTGGCCGCGGGCGGGGGCGCGCTCGGCCTGTTCACGGCGATCCGCCGGCTGCGCGAGAGCTTCCGCCAGATGGCGCCCGCCCTCGAGGCCCGGGGCATCCCCCTCTATGCCCAGCATGTGGATGCGATGGACAACGCGACCCTGGTCGATGTCTTCCGCGCCGAGGAGGATGCCTGCCTGCTGGGGACCGACGCGATGCGGGACGGCGTCGATGTCCCGGGCCGTGCCCTGCGCCTGCTGGTGTTCGACCGCGTGCCCTGGCCGCGGCCCTCGATCCTGCATCGCGAGAGGCGGATCCACCTCTCGGGCGGCGATCCCAAGGGCTATGACGACGCGCTGGCCCGGCACCGGCTGCGCCAGGCCTTCGGGCGGCTGATCCGCCGGGCCGATGACCGCGGCGTCTTCGTGCTGCTCGACCGCTCCTGCCCGTCCCGCCTGCTGGCCGGGCTGCCGGAGGGGGTGGTGGCGGAGCGGGTGGGGCTGGCCGAGGCCGTGGCGCGCACGCGGGAGTTCCTCGCGGAGCCATGACGCGATGCGGCATTGACGCGCCGCACGCCGCACGCGACGACCCGGCCCAGCCGAGGAGGCAAGCCGCGATGACCATCGAACGCTTCAATCCGCAGGAGGCGCTGATCTGCGCCATGGTCCTGATGGGCGCGGCCGACCGCCAGATGTCGGACGCCGAGCTCGCCATGATGGCGCGCATGGTGCACGAGCTTCCGGCCTTCGCGGAGTTCCAGCCGAGCGAGATCGGCGCCGTCACCGATATCTGCCTCTCGCTGCTCGAGCGGACCGACGGGCTCGACCGCGCCTGCTCGCTGATCCGCGAGGCATTGCCGCCGCGGCTGCGGGAGACCGCCTACCTGCTGGCCTGCGAGGTCGCGGCGGCGGATGGCGAGGCGTCGCAGGAGGAGCTGCAATTCCTCCAGGATTTCCGCCTCGCCATGGACCTCGATCGCCTCATCGCCGGCGCGATCGAGCGCGCGGCGAAGGCGCGCTACCAGGTGATCTGATCCCGCCGAGCGGACGTCCTGGCTTGCGGCCACAACATGTGCCCCTGCGCTTCGCGCGGCGAAGCCCATGGCCCCCGAAACACCACCTGCCTCCCGTGCCGCACGGCAACCGGCCGGGCGGCCGCGCCGGCGCTTGAAGGCGTTGACGTGGCGACCCGGGCGCAGCCCGGCATGACGGACCCGGCCTTCGTCGGCGCGACTTCGTATGAGATTCGTCGTTTTAGTTAGACGTCCTTTCATCGGCCATCGCTAACCTCCCCGGTGTGGCGATGCGGCCTTCGGCTGCATCGCTGGGCTGAACCCCGACTGCCAGGAGGCATGCGCACCGATGGCCACCAACCCCGCGACCCTCTCCTCGCCCATCCTCCGCCTGCTGTCCGACGGCACCCTTCGGGCGTTCGGCTCGGATGACGGCGACACGATCGCCGGACTCTCGCGCAACGACCGCATCGACGCGAACGGCGGCAACGATTCGATCGATGCCGGCGCGGGCAATGATTCGGTCGCCGGCGGCGAGGGCGACGACACCGTCTCGGGCGGTGCCGGCAACGACGTGCTCCGGGGCGGTGACGGCAACGACAGGCTGACGGGCGGCGACGGCGCGGACCTGCTGGCGGGCGGCATCGGCGACGACGCGCTGGCGGGGAATTTCGGCAATGACGCGGTCAATGCTGGCAACGGCGCCGACAGCCTGTGGGGCGGCGCCGGGCGCGACGACATGATGGGCGGCGACGGCCACGATCTCGTCGTCGGCGGCTTCGGCGCGGACACCGTGCATGGGGGCAACGGCAACGACACCCTGCTCAGCCGTTCGGATGCCGGGGAGCCGGCGACCGCCGATGGCAGCGCCCGCGTCTTCGCGGGAATCCGGGTGGAGAATCCCAACGACCTCCTGGTCGGCGGCGCCGGCGCGGACACCTTCCGCTTCGAGCTGCTGATCAATGCCCGGCCCGAGATCGCGGCGCAGCACGCCACCAACGGCCATATCGACTGGGCGGGCGTCGCCGGGGAGAATGCGAACACCCATGACCACTGGGTGGACGGCATCGGGCAGGACGTGATCCGCGGCTTCAGCAAGGCCGAGGGCGACGCGATCCAGATCGCCGGGCACACCGTGCAGGCCGTGGTGACGCAGGTCGATTCGAATGCAGACGGCACGCGGGACTACAGCCTGATCACCCTCACCTCCAACCAGGGGGCGAATGGCGGCGCGCACAATGGCGACGCGCTCGGCACCATCCGCGTCTTCGGGGACGAGGTGACGCAGGCCGACATCACCGTGGATGCGGGCGTGACCTATGGCGCCTATGCCCATCTCGGCGAGGGCCCCTATGCCTGGGACGACACCGGCGTGACGCCGGGCGGCGCGGGGCTCGGCCACGGCGACCACGTCTTCCACTGAGAAGGCGGCCGGCCCCGCCCGAAGCGGGGCCGGCCTCAGCCGCCGTCGCGCAGCACGCCGGCCTCGGCCAGGCGCCGGACCTCGCCCTCGCCGAGCAGCGGACGCAGCACCGCCTCGTTGTGCTCGCCGAGCCGGGGCGCCGGCCGGGCCAGCACGCCCGGCGTGCCGGAAAGGCGCGGCAGCAGCCCATGCATGGGCAGCCAGCCACCCGGCATCTCGTCGTCCGGCACCTCGATCACCGCCTCGCGCTCGGCGACGTAGCGGTCATGCTCCAGCATCGCGGCGTCCATGACGGGGCCGATGGTGACGCCGGCCTTGTCGAAATGCGCCAGCGTCTCCGCGAGCGTCATGGCGGCGATGAAGCCGGCGATGATGGGATCCAGCTCCTCCACGTTCCGCACGCGGTCGGCGTTGGTGCGGAAGCGCGGATCCTCGATCAGCTCCTCCCGCCCGATGGAGCGCAGCAGCTTCTCCGTCATCCCCTGCGTGGACGCCGAGAGGCAGACCCAGCCGCCGTCCTTCGTGCGGTAGGCGTTGCGCGGGACGGAGTTGGTGCTGCGGCTTCCCGTCCGCGGCTTGAGCTGGCCGGTCAGCCGCCACTGCACGTGCTGCGGCTCCATCATCATGTGCATCGGCTCGAACAGCGAGACGTCGATCACCTGGCCCTGCCCCGTCGCCTCGGCGTGGCGCAGCGCGATCATCGCCGTCGCCGCGCCGTAGAGGCCGGCATAGCCGTCCGCCATGTACATCGGCGGCAGCACCGGCTCGCGGTCCGCGAAGCCGTTCTGCGCGGCGAAGCCGGAATAGCCCTCGACCAGCGTGCCGAAGCCGGGCTTGTGGCGGTAGGGGCCGTCCTGCCCCCAGCCGCTGATGCGCGCGACGACCAGGCGCGGATTGGCGGCGAGCAGACCCGCCGGGTCAAGGCCCATCGCCTCCAGCACGCCGGGGCGGAAGCTCTCGACGAACAGCGCGGCGCCGGCGGCCAGTCGCTTCACCACCGCGATCGCTTCCGGGTTCCTGAGGTCGAGGCAGACCGAGAGCTTGTTGCGGCTGAGCGTCTTCCAATGCGCGGAGATGCCCTGGACGCGCCAGGCGCGCAGCGTGTCGCCTTCCGGCGGCTCCACCTTGATCACCTCGGCGCCGTGGTCGGCCAGCACCTTGGTCAGGATGTTGCCGGCGACGAGGCGGGAGAGATCGACCACGCGCAGGCCGGAGAGCGCGCCGGTCGCGGCGGGGTCGAACGCCTTGCGGTGCGGCGCGGTCATTCGGGCTTGATGTCCGCGGCGCGCGCCACCTCGCGGTAGCGAACGAGGTCGGCGCGGAGCGTCTCGGCGAAGGCGCCCGGCGGATCCTGCGACGGCACGGCCCCCTCGGCCGCGTAGATGCGCTTCAGCGCCGGGTCGGCGAGCGCGGTGTTGACCGCCGCGTGGATCGCCGCGCGGATCTCGGCCGGCACGCCCTTCGGCGCGAACAGGCCCCACCAGATCGAGACCTCGAAGGGGATGCCCTGGGACTTCACCGTCGGCGGCTCGGCCACGTTCTCCGGCAGGCCGCCGCCCGGCGCCGTGGCGGCGATCACGCGCACGCGGCCCTCGCGGATCGCGGCGTTGGCGCTGGCCACCGTCGTGATCATCAGCTGGATGTTGCCCGCGATCAGATCGGTCACTGCCGGCGCCGTGCCGCGATAGGGGATGTGGTTCAGCCGCACGCCCGCGGCCTGCGAGAAATACTCCGAGATGAAATGGTTGATCCCGCCGGCGCCCGAGGTGCCGTAGTCGATGCTGCCCGGCTTCGCCTTGGCCAGCGCGACCAGCTCCGGCAGGGTCCGCGCCGGCAGGGACGGGTTGACCAGGATGAAGAAGGGCGCGCGCGCCAGCGTGGCGATGGCATCGAAGCTCCCCTCCGCGTCCCAGGGCGTCTTCTGCACGATGGAGCTGGTGGCGAAGGAGGAGGAGGACACCATCAGGGTCGTGCCATCCGGGGCCGCCTGCGCGACCTGCGCCGCGCCGATCGCCCCGCCGGCGCCGGCGCGGTTCTCGATGACGAAGCTCTGTCCGGTCTTCGCCTGCAGCCGGTCCGCCAGCGGCCGGGCGATGACGTCGTTCGATCCCCCCGGCGGGAAGGGCACGACGATGCGGACCGTGCGGCTCGGCCAGGGCGCGCCCTGGGCGCGGGCGGGGGAGAGCGCCGGCAGGGCGAGGGTCGCGCCGAGCAGGGCGCGGCGCGGGAGGGGGCGGGTCATGGGGCGATGTCTTCCTCCGCCACCACCGGGTTGCGCAAGGTGCCGATGCCGGAGATCTCGACCTCGACCACGTCGCCGGGCTTCAGCCAGGGCGGCGGCCGGCGTGCATGCGCGACACCCTCCGGCGTGCCGGTGGCGATGACATCGCCGGGCGAGAGCGGCGTGAAGGCGGAGATGTACTCGATCAGCGCCGCAACGGAGAGGATCATGTCCCCGGTGCTGGTGCGCTGCCGCCGCTCGCCGTTCACCCGCGTCTCCAGGATCAGCGCGGCGGGGTCGGGGATGGCGTCGGCCGTGACCAGCCAGGGCCCGAGCGGGCCGGTCGCGGGGAAGTTCTTGCCTGCAGTCACCGAATGCTTCTGGTAGTCGCGCACCGAGCCGTCGTTGAAGATGGTGTAGGCCGCGACATGCGCCATCGCGCGCGCGGCCGGGATGTGGCGGCCGGCGCGGCCGATGACCACCGCCAGCTCGCCCTCATAGTCGAAATGCGTCGAGTTCCGCGGCCGCCACAGCGGCGCGCCATGGGCGATGATGGTGTCGGCGAGGCGGGCGAAGATGCGCGGCTGCTCCGGCACCTCGCGCCCCGCGCTCTCGGCGACATGGGCGCGGTAGTTCAGCCCGACGCAGAGCACCTTGCGCAGCGGATCGGGCACCGCGGGCAGCAGGGTGACGTCCGACAGCGCATGGTCGGGCGCGGCCGCGGCGTGCGCCGCCAGCGAGGGCAGCGCATCCGCGCGCAGCACGCCGGAGATGTCGGCGAAGGGCGTGCGGCGGCGCAGATCGACGATGCCGTCGCCCTCCGCCAGCAGGCCGAAGGAGGGACCGTCGCGGGTCTCGAAGCTGACGATGCGCATGGCGTCAGGCGGCCTCCAGCCAGCGGGCGCGGAAGACGGGGTCGGCGATGGTCTCGGCCATCACCTGGCAGCGCCACATCAGCCGGTGCTCGCCGCGCGCGGAATCGTAGTCGGGCACGGCGTTGTGGATCGTGCCCAGGTGATCCCAGACCAGCAGATCGCCCTCCGTCCAGCGATGCGCCCAGCGGTACCGTGCCTGGAGCTGATGGGCGAAGAGGTAGTCCAGCAGGCGTGCGCTCTCGTCCTCCTCCAGCTCCAGGATGCGCTCGGTGTAGCCCGGGTTGGCATAGAGGATGGTCCGCCCGCTGATCGGGTGCCGCATCAGCACGGGGTGCACCGCGGGCGGGCGCTTGGCGCGCTGCTCCGGCGTCAGCGGCGCGCGGAGGCTGCCGGGACGGTGGCGCATGCGCTCCCAGAATTTGTTGAAATCGTGCCGCGCGGTCAGGCCGGAAAGGCGCGCGCGCACCTCCGCCGGCAGGTCGGCGGCGGCCGCGACGGTGTTGGCGAAGAGCGTGTCGCCGAGCGGCACGCCGTCCCGCACCGGCACGCGCACGGCGTAGAGCACGTTCAGGAAGCCGCGCGTCGCGGTGTAGGACATGTCCGTGTGCCAGTCCTGCCCCGCATCGGCGATGCCGACCGGCTCCCCGTTCTCGACGATGTTGGACAGGATGCCGACCTCGGGCGCGTCGCGGTGGTGGAAGCGGCCGGTGACCGAGCCCTGGATGCGCCCGAAGCGCGCGGAGAGGTCGCGCAGCGCCGGCGGATCGAGGCGCTGGTCGGGAAAGCGCAGCACGCCGTGATCGCCGAGCGCGCGCAGGATCGCCGCGAACTCGGCATCGGCGAGCGGCCGCGACAGGTCGAGGCCGCGGACCGTCGCGCCGAGGACGGCGCCCGATGGCTCGATCGAGAGGGGCATGGCTCAGCCCCGCGGCACGGTCGCGCCGAGCTTCCCCGCATCGGCCGCGCCGCGGTAGAGGATCGCCAGCTGCCGGTCGAGCACCGCCTTGTGCCGCGCCAGCGCGTCCGGGTGCAGCTCGGCCTCCGGCGGAAGCTCCAGGTCGAAATGCCCGAAGCGGTCGGTGCCGCGCACCAGGGTCGCGCTGTCGCGCATGCCGGAGGCCTGGTGGACATGCGTCGGCACGTAGCGCACGGCCAGCCCGATGCGCGGCCAGGATGCCCGGTTCGGCTCGGAGCCATGGACGATCAGCACGTGGTGCAGGCTGAACTCGCCGGGCTGGAGGATGATGTCGACGGCCTCGGCCTCGTCGACCGCGACGGTGATCTCCTGCCCGCGGGAGAGCAAATTGTCCTTGGCGAAGGTGTCGGCGTGGGGGACCGGCGCGCGATGCGTGCCGGGGATGACGCGCATGCAGCCCGATTCCGGGACGCTCGGCGTGAAGGCGATCCAGGCGGTGACGACATCCGGGCTCGACAGCCCCCAATAGGTGCCGTCCTGGTGCCAGGACACGAAGGCCGCGTCGCCCGCGCCCTTGGTGAAGAACTGGCAGCCCCAGCAGAGGAGGTCGGGGCCGAGCACGCTCTCGACCGCATCGAGCACGGCCGCGTGGGTCACGATGTCGTGGATCCAGGGGAAGAGCAGGTGCGGCTTCTGGTTCATCCGCCCCTCGACCTTGCCGCCGAGCGTCGCCTCGGTCGCGCCCAGGCGCTCGAGCAGGCCGGCGGCCTCCTCCGGCGAGAAGGCGCGGAGCGGGAAGCGGTAGCCGTGCTCGTGATAGGCGGCGGTGTCGGACGCGGTCAGCGAGCCGGGCATGCGGTGGTTCCTCCGGTGTTGCGGGAAGGCGACCACGCGGCACCGCGGGGTGTCAACGACCCGTGGGTCAGTGGAACACCGACCCTCCATCCACCGTCCACGCCGCCCCGGTGACGTAGCTTGCCTCGGCGCTCGTCAGGAACAGCACCAGGTTCGCCACCTCCTCGGCCGTGCCGAAGCGGCGCAGGGCGTAGCGCGCCAGGATCGTCGCCTCGGCGGTCGCGGGGTCCGGCATGGCGGCCAGGCTCCCCTCCACCATCGGCGTGCGGATGGCGCCCGGGCAGATGCAGTTCACCCGGATCCCCTCGGCCGCCAGGTCCAGCGCCATGGTCCGGGTCAGCATCACGACGCCGCCCTTGCTGCTGCCATAGGCCGTGTAGCTCGGCCGCGGCTGCAGCCCGGCCGCCGAGGCCAGGTGCACGACGGTGGCACCCCCCGGCGTGGTCGCGGCGGCGGCGCGGAGATGCGGCAGGGCGGCACGGCTGACGAGGAACGGCCCGTCCAGGTTCACCGCCATGATCCGCCGCCACATCGCCGGCGTGGTGTCGGCGAAATGTGCGTGCTCGCTGATTCCGGCGGCGTTCACCACCGCGTCCAGCCGCCCGCCGAGTGCCGCCACGCTTGCCGCCACCGCCGTCGCGACCGAGTCCGGATCGCCGACATCGGCCGCGACCGTCGCCACCCCCTCGCCGAGCGTCGCCGCCGCGCGCGCCAGCGCCGCCTCGTCGCGGTCGAGCAGCGCGACCCGCGCGCCCTCGCGCAGGAAGGCGCCCGCGGCGGCGAAACCGATGCCCGAGCCACCGCCGGTGATCAGCGCGTGACGTTCCCGAAGCCGCATCGGCAGGCCCTCCCTCGCGGCGGCCTGGCCGGTCGCGCCGCGCTTGCCCCCGCGGCGTGAGACCGGCCTTGATTCCGCCGCAGCATCGCGCGACGCTGCTTGCTGCGCTGCACCGTACGGTGCCCGTCACAGCGCCGGGGGTGTCCCGTCCACCCCGCAAGACGGGCGCAGGCCGCGGCACGCGCCGCGCACGGCCAGGGCCGCGCGGCACGCCATGCCTGCGATCCGCGCCCGCCGGGCGGCGGGCCGGGGGGTCAGTCGTCGCGGTGCACCCGCTCCATCCGCTCGTGGCGCTCCTGCGCCTCGATGGAGAGCGTGGCGATGGGCCGCGCCGCGAGGCGACGCAGCCCGATCGGCTCGCCGGTCTCCTCGCAATAGCCATAGGTGCCCTGCTCGATCCGCTCGAGCGCCTGGTCGATCTTGGAGATCAGCTTGCGCGCCCGGTCACGGGTGCGCAGCTCCAGCGCCCGGTCGGTCTCGACGCTGGCGCGATCCGTCAGATCGGCCTCGGCGATGCCGCCCGCCGAGGACAGGCTGGCGAGGGTGTCGCCCGCTTCCCGCAGCAGATCCTGGCGCCAGCGCAGCAGCTTCTGCCGGAAATACTCCAGCTGCTGCGCATTCATGAATTCCTCGTCCTCGGACGGACGATAGTCGGGGGGCAAGGTTATGAGCATGTTTGGACGGTCCCGTGCCCCCGGGCGCCCAGGCCCGTCGCCCCGGTTCCGAGGGCGGGCGGACCATACAGGCGACCGACCCGGAACGCCAAGGGGTTGGACACGGCATCGGATGCCGACCCGCGAGGGTGACGGCGCCCTGCCCCGGTCGCCCGCGGGCCAGGATCGACCTCACCCGGCGAGAGCAGGGGACGCCCTGGTTCCGGAGCGTCCCCGCCATGCGCCCGGATGATCCCATCGGGATGCATGGCCTGCCCTAGGCGCCCCTCGGGTCGCCCCGATCGGCAGGGGTGGCCGGGCCGCCCGGCGGTGCCCCGCGGCGGGCCAGCTCGACCGCGGCCCGCAAGGCGATGGCCTGCACCACCTCCCGCAACGCCGGGTCCGCCCCGTCCTCCCCGACTTCCAGGGCCGCCAGCTTCTCGAGCCGCCCGGGATCGGCCCGCCCGAGCAGCATGTCCCGCTGCAGCGCGGCGAGTTCCCCGAGGAGCGATTCGGCCCGCTGCTGCGCGCGCTCATCCCGCCGCCGCGCGGTGACGGCGGCGGCGGCGGCGGTCGGCCGACCCGGCCCGGTCACCGCCCCCGCCGCCTGCAGGGCCAGCAGCCCGATGCCGGCCGACGCGACGGCCGGCAGGGCCCGCGACACGGCG
>CAZMCV010000121.1:0-12556 GCA_964564645.1 uncultured Acetobacteraceae bacterium | reverse complement strand
GGGGGCCTGGGCGCTCGCCGCCTTCCTGGTAACCGGCGCGGCGGCGCCCTGGCGGGAGCTGCGCTGGCCCACCTCCGACGGCGCCGTCCTGGCCAGGGCCGTGGAGGCTGCCGCCGCGGGACGCGACGTGCTGGTTCTCTCCCCCTACATCGATCCGGTCTTCCAGGCCCTCGCCTATGCCGATGCGCGCTTCACCCTGCCGGCGATGACGATCTGGCCGCTGCAGGGCGCCTATGGCGGGGATCTCGGCTGCCCTTCCATCGCCGGCGGCGCCCGCTACCGCGCGCCCGAGGCGATGCCGCCCGAGGAGGCCGTGCTGTTCCAGGGGGTCGCGCGCGCCTTCGCGGCGGACCCGCCGGCGGCGGTGCTGGTCGCGCTCAACCCGCGGATCGGCAATTGCGGCCGGGGCTTCGACCTGATCGGGTATTTCGCGCGCCACCCGCTCTTCGCCGCGACCTTCCGGCGGTATCGCGCCGGGCCGGTCGTCGCCGGCCACCGGCTCTACACGCGGCTCGAGTGACGCGCCGGGTCAGTTGGTGCCGACCGCTTCCCCCATCACGTCGCCGATCGCGCGGTGGATGACGAGATCGGCGATCGCATCGAGCTCGGTCTCGTCGTTGTTCACGATGGCCAGCCGCGCGCCCATGCGCTTGGCCATGGCCGGGAATCCCGCCGCCGGCCAGACGACCAGCGACGACCCCAGGACGATGCAGAGGTCGCAGGCCAGGATCTCCGCCTCCGCCCGCCGCATCGGCTCCTCGGGCATGGACTGGCCGAAGCTGATGGTGGCGGTCTTGATCAGCCCGCCGCAGCGGCGGCAATCATGCATGTCGCCGTCGCGCTCGAAGGCGGCCTGGAGATCGGCGATTTCGTAGCGTTCGGCGCAGTCCAGGCAATGCGCGTAGGTGGCGTTGCCATGCAGCTCGATCACCTTGTCCTCCGGCACGCCGGAGGCCTGGTGCAGCCCGTCGATGTTCTGGGTGACGATGGCGCTGACCTTGCCCTCCCGCACCAGCCGGGCGACGGCGCGGTGGCCGCGGTTCGGCTCGGCGGCGCGCATGGTGGGCTCGGCCTCGAATTTGCGCCGCCAGGCCTCCCGCCGCGCCTCGGCCGAGGCGAGGTAGTCCTGGAACATGATGGGTTTCATCCGGGTCCAGATCCCGCCCGGGCTGCGGAAATCGGGGATGCCCGATTCCGTGCTGATGCCGGCGCCGGTGAAGACCACGGCGCGGCGCGCATCGGCGATCAGCCGCCTGAGGGCCTGGACATCGCGAGGCTCGGTCGTCATGCCCCGATCCTGTCCGGGTTGCCGGAGCGCCGCAAGCAACGCGTCGATGAACCCGGTGACCATCGCGGGGGCCGCCGCGGGGCCGGTGCCGCGCGCGCTTGACGCGGGCCGGGGGTCGGGAGCAGGCAGAAGGTGTCGAGGAAACGTCACCGCCCATGCCCCGCCCGGCGCATCGCCCCTGATGCGCGACACGCCCGGACCCGCCGCGCCCGCCCGGTCCCGAACCGGGGCGGCGGTCGCCGCCGCGCCCATCCCCGAAACCGAGGAGACGCTCCGCGGCCTGGTGCTGGTGGCCCTCGCCTATGCCGTGATCTCGACCGCCGACGCGGCCGTGAAATGGGTGCTGCCGGAGATCGGGCCGGCCGCCGCGATGGTCTGGCGCGGCATCCTCGGCACGACCGTCGTCGCGCTGATCGCGCGCGGGCGCGGGCTGCTGCCGGTCCGTACCGGGCTGATCGCGGCGCGCAGCCTGACCCAGACGGCGATCTCGGCGGCCTGGTACCTGTCCTGGGCGCTCGACGTCGGGCTGGCCGACAGCTACGCCGTCGCCGCCGTGGCGCCGCTGCTGATGACCCTGCTGGCGATCCCGATGCTCGGCGAGCGGGTGGGCTGGCGCCGCTTCGCCTCGACCGGGGTTGGCTTCCTCGGCGTCCTCGTCATGCTCCAGCCGGGGGGCGAGCTCTGGCGCTGGGAAGCGGCCCTGCTGCTGGTCGCCACCGCGGCGATGGCGGTGACGCGGATCTGGACCCGCATGCTCGGCCGCACCGACAGCCCGGCCGCGATCGCCTTCTGGCTGATGGCGGCGCATGTGCCGGCCGGGTTGCTGCTGCTGCTGGTGCCCGGGATGGGCCCGCCCAGCGGCGGCGCCCCGCCCCTCATCCCGGGCTGGTCGGGCTGCTTGGCGCTGCTCTGGTTCGGCATCGCCAACGGCATCGCCCACACCCTGTTCGCCCGCGCCTTCGCCATGGCCCCGATCGCCGCGATCGCGCCCTTCGAGTACTCACCGCTGATCTGGGGCACGCTGCTCGGCCTGCTGATCTGGGCGGAGGTGCCGGCCTGGTCGACGCTGGCCGGCGCGGCGATCGTGATCGCGGCCGGGCTCTACAACCTGCACCGGGCGCGGCTGCGGCGCGCGGCGGGCGGGGGGTGGCGCTGATGGCGCTGCGCCACGACATCCGCCGCGGCGCGATCCTGATGCTGCTCGCCCATGCGCTCTTCACCGCGATGTCGGCGGTGGTGAAGTGGCTCGGCGAGACCATCCCCGTGGTCGAGATGATGTTCTTCCGCAGCGCCTTCGCCCTGCCGGTCGTGGCCGTGATCCTCGCCGGGCGCGGCGCCGGGCTGGCGGGGATCCGGCGGGGGCTGCGCACCCGGCGCCTGGCGGGCCACGCCGCGCGCGCCTGCACCGGCACCGCGGCGCAGACCGCGGGCTTCTTCGCGCTGACCCTGCTGCCGCTCGCCGAGCAGACCGCCCTCGGCTACACCACGCCGCTCTTCGTGACGGTGCTGGCGATCCTCGTGCTCGGCGAGCGGGTCGGGGTGCATCGCTGGTCGGCGGTGGCGATCGGGTTCCTCGGCGTGCTGGTGATCGCGGCGGGGCAGGGGGTCGGGACAGGGGTCCTGCTCGGCACCGCCGCCGGTCTCGGCGTCGCGGCGGCGGTCGCGCAGGGGCTGTTCTCGGCGGCGACGACCATGCTGGTGCGCCAGCTCTCGGCGACCGAGAGCTCGGCGACCATCACCCTCTACCAGTCGCTGCTGATGACCGCCTTCACCCTGGTGGCGCTGCCCTTCTTCTGGGTCACGCCCTCCTGGACGGAACTAGGCCTGCTGGTGCTGGTCGGGCTGGTCGGCGGCGTCGCGCAATGGTCGCTGACCGAGGCCTGGGCCAGCGCGCAGGTCTCCTCGATCGCGCCCTACTCCTATTCGGCCCTGCTGTGGTCCATGCTGCTCGGGTGGCTGGTGTGGGGCGATGTGCCGGGGCTCGCTATGGTCGCGGGCTCGGCCCTGATCGTGGCCGCCGGCCTCTATATCCTGCACCGCGAGCTGCTGCTGCGCCGGCGGCAGCGGGCGACGGACCGAGAGGAGACGAAGCCGCCATGAGCATCCCCTTCCTGCGCGACGACACGCTGGCGCATGGCGCGATCGAGGAGACGGCGCCGGGCGTGCGGCGCATCCTCTGCCCCAACCCCTCCGCCTTCACCTTCCGCGGCACCAACACCTGGATCATCGGCCGCGGGCGGGTCGCCATCCTGGACCCGGGGCCGGAGGATCCGACGCATCTCGCCGCCCTCCTCGCCGCGCTGAAGGGGGAGGAGATCACGCATATCCTCGTCTCCCACACCCATCGCGACCATTCGCCGGGCGCGCGCGCGCTGCAGGCCGCGACCGGCGCGCCGACCTATGGCTTCGGCCGGCACATGACGCCGCCCGACCAGGGGGGCGAGGGCGGTGACCACGGCTTCACACCCGATGTGGTGGTGCCCGATGGCGGCGTGGTGGAGGGCGAGGATTGGCGCCTGACCGCGCTCCACACGCCCGGGCATTGCGGCAACCATCTGTGCTTCGCGATGGCGGGCGGGGCGGGCAATTTCTTCAGCGCCGACATGGTGATGAGCTGGTCCACCAGCGTCGTCAGCCCGCCGGATGGCGACATGGCGGCCTACATGGCCAGCCTCGACCGGCTGATCGCGCGCGGCGAGGCCGACCGGACCTATCTCTGCGGCCATGGCCCGCGGCTGCCGGACCCGGCGCCCTACCTGGCGGCGCTGAAGGCGCATCGGCTGGAGCGGGAGGCGAAGACGCTGGACGCGCTGCGCGCGGCGGGCGTGGCGACGGCGATCGACCTGGTGCCGCCGGTCTATGGGCCGCTCGATCCGCGGCTGGTCGGGCCGGCGGGGCGCAGCCTGCTCGCGCACCTGATCAAGCTGGAGCGGGAGGGCGTGGTCGCGCAACAGGGGGAGGCGTGGCGCCTGGCCTGAAGGCAGCCTGCACACCGGCCGCCACCCTTCCGGATCGGGCCCTCAGCCTTCGAAGATCAGGCAGGTGGTGGTGCCGTGCGCCAGCAGCCTGCCTCGCCCATCGGTGATCCTTCCCTCGGCGGTGCCGATCCGGCGGCCCTGGCTCAGCACGCGGCCTTCCGCCCGGATGAGGCCGGTCTCCGGCGTGATCGGCCGGACGAGCGAGATCTTGAACTCGAGGGTCGTCTGGGCCACCCGCTGCGCCAGGGTCGACTGGATCGCCAACCCCATGCAGCTGTCGAGCAGCGTGGCGGAGTAGCCGCCATGCACGGTGCCGGCGGGGTTGAGATGGCCGTCATCCGGGGTCGCGGTGATCACGACCCGTCCGGCCTCCGCCTCCGTGACGTCGTATCCGAGGGTGCGCGCGATGGTGTTCAGCGGCAGTGTCCGGTCGGCCAGGCCCTGCACGAAGGCAAGGCCGGTCATCGCCTTCCGGCGTTCGGCGTCCACGGTGCCATAATGGCGGACGGTGCTTTCGTGCGGCATGGATCGCTCCCTGGGTGGCGGCCACCGAGCGATATCGCGTGCGCCTCTGGCCGGCTCGCCGGATTCGGACCTCATCGCCGGGAGGCGCTGGACGCTCCACGGTCCGTCGCGCGATGCTGCCCCATGCTCGATGTCGCCGAATGCGAACGGGCGCGCCTGGCGCGCGACCCGGCCTATGACGGGCGGTTCTTCATCGCTGTCCGGACGACGGGGATCTACTGCCGTCCGGTCTGCCCGGCGAAGCCGCGATCGGAGAATGTCTGCTACTTCCCCTCGGCCGCGGCCGCCGAGCATGCGGGCTTCCGCCCCTGCCTCCGGTGCCGACCGGAGACCGCCCCGTTCTGCCCGGCCTGGAAGGGCAGCCGCGCGACCGTCGACCGCGCGCTGCACCTGATCGTGGTGGAGGGCGCGCTCGATGTCGACGGCGCGACGGTCGGGAGCCTGGCGGATCGGCTGGGCATCGGCGCCCGCCACCTGACGCGCCTGTTCGTTCGACACCTGCAGGCGACCCCGACGCAGGTCGCGCGCACGGCGCGTCTGCAGCGCGCGAAGCGGCTGCTCGATTCGACCGGGCTGCCGATGACCGACATCGCCATGCAGGCGGGATTCGGCAGCCTGCGCCGCTTCAACGCGATGTTCGGCGAGGTCTACGGAACAACGCCGACCGCGATCCGGCGGCGTGCCAGGGTGCGCGGCGTTGCCGCGGCGGCGCATCCGTCACCGGGGCCGCATCCCGGGGAGGATGCGCGCCGATGACGTCGCTGCCGTGCTACGCGCCGAAGAAGCGCAGGAACCAGGCCAGCACCTGCTCCGGCGCCTCCTCGTTCACATAATGCCCGCCGGGCAGCGCCTCGCCGCGCACATCGGCGGCGCGCTGCCGCCACAGGTCGAGCGGATCGCCGAAGCGGCGCCCGACGCTGCTCTCGCGCCCCCATAGCAGCAGCACCGGCATCTCCAGCTTCCGGTCCAGGTCGGCGGTGTCGAGCGCGCAGTCGATCGTCGCCGCCGCGCGATAGTCGCCGCAGGAGCCGCGGATCGTCTTCTCGTTGAAGCAGCGGACGTACTCGTCCCAGATGGCCGGCGGGATGTGGCCGAGATCGGCGGTCAGCTTCAGCAGCTTCTTCCGCATGAACCAGTCGGCCGGCACGCCGCCCAGCATCATCTCCGGGAAGGGCGCGGGCTGCGCCATGAAGGGCCAGTGCCAGGCGCCGAGCGCGCCCTCCTTGTCCATCGCCGCCCACATGTCGAGCGTCGGCACGATGTCGAGCAGCGCCGCCTTCCGCACCTTGTCCGGATGGTCGAGCGCCATGCGGTGGGTGGTGCGCGCGCCGCGGTCGTGCCCGGCGACGAAGAAGCGGTTATGGCCGAGGGCCGCCATCACCTCCACCTGGTCCTGCGCCATGGCGCGGAAGGAGTAGTTGGAGTGGTCCGGGAGCTCCTCGGGCGCGGAGCTGTCGCCATAGCCGCGGAGATCGGCCGCGACGACGTGGAAGCGCTCGGCGAGCCGCGGGGCGATGGCGTGCCAGGAGACATGGGTCAGCGGGTTGCCATGCAGCAGCAGCAGCGGCGGGCCGTTGCCGCCATGGCGCAGCCGGATGCGCGCGCCGCCGCTGGTCTCGATGTCGGTCAGGGTGAAGCCCGGCATGATCTCCATGGCGCGTGTCGCTCCCCGCCCGTCACAGCTCGAAGGTGCGGGCATCCATGTTGCGCCGCCCGCTGCGGAAGCAGACGAGCGGGCGCGCGGCGCGCGCCGCCTCGTCCATCGCCAGCCAGGCCTCGAACTCGGCCAGCACCTTGGCGGTGATGCTGATCATCTTGTGCCGCGCGGCCTCGTCGGGGGTGAAGAAGCGCAGCTCCTCGAGCTCGCCGGAGCCGCGGAGCGTGCCGTGCGCGGCCTCGGCCGGGGCGATCAGGAAGCGCGCGTTGAAGCGCATGAAGCGGTTGGGCGGGGTGACCGCGCGGCAGAGATAGTCGAGCACGGCAAGGTCGGGCCAGAGCGTGTGGCCCTCCATCCGGCCAAGCACGAGGCCGGTCTCCTCATGCAGCTCCCGCGCCGCGGCGACGCCGAGCGCGCGGGAGAGCGAGGGCGGCGCGTTCTTCGCCAGCAGCGCCGTTGCGCGCGCCGGCAGCTCGGACACCGCCTTGGCCCGATGGTCGGTCCGGTCCACGCGTCCGCCCGGGAAGACCAGCACGTTCGGCAGGAAGCGGTGCCGCTCGTGCCGCAGCCCCATCAGCAGCTCCAGCCCCCTGGACGAGCGGCGCCAGAGCAGCAGCGAGGCGGCATGTCGCGGCCGCACGGCGCGAGTCGGCGCGGGCTTCGCCTCGGCGACGCCGCCGGGATTGTCGTCGGTCGGCCGCTCGCGGGGCGGCGCGGTGTCAGTCAAGCGCGAGGCCCCTGAGCTTCAGCCAGGTGCGCAGCCCGAAGCGCTCCGGCACGGAGAGCTGCCGCGCGGCGTTCTCGCTCCAGCCGCAGCCTTCCGGCTTCTCGCCGAGGATCTCGGGATAGCGGGGCTTGGCCGGCGGGCGGGCGGCATCGTAGGTCGGCAGCGCCGCCTCGAGCCCGCTGTCGTCGTAGCGCTCGCGGTGCACGACCAGGTGCTGCGGCAGCCGCGGCGACATCCAGTTGCGGTTGCCCTCCGGCCAGCCGAGCGTCAGCCCCGCGATCGGGAAGACGCCGGGCGGCAGGCCACACATCGGCCCGATCTTCTCGACATGGTTCCGCACATAGGAGATCGGGCAGGTGCCGAGGCCCGCGGCCTCGGCGGCCAGGATCATGTGCGCCATCGCCAGCGCGCCATCGGCGGTCGCGTTGATGAAGGTGTCGACATTGTCGTTCGCGTGATCCCGCCCGTGGATCGCGCAGACGCGCCGCCCGCGGCGGATGTCGCCGCAGAACAGCAGGAAGACCGGCGCCTGCTTGATCCAGGGCATGGAGCCGATCCATTCGGCGATGGCCGCGATCTTCACCGGATCCTGGATCACGATGATCGAATATTGCTGCAGATCGGACTTTGACGGCGCCGATTGCGCGGCGGCGAGCAGCGTGCCGAGCAGCGGTTCCGGCACCGCCTCGGCGCGGTAGCGGCGGGTGACGCGGCGATCGAGGATCGCGGCCAGCGCGGGCGCGACCGCGTTCGGTGCGTCGAAGGGGGAGGGCGCGCCGGGCTTGATGCCGTAGCGGGCGCGGATCAGCTCATCGGGCGTCATGGTCGCGCAGCATGCCATCCGCGGCGGGCGCCGCCCAGGGGGATGACCGTTGGGATGACCGTTGGGATGACCGTTGGGAGGGGCGTCACGGCGCGGCGGCCCAGGGATCGTAGGTCCCGAAACTCCAGAGATGCCCTTCCGGATCGCGGCAGGAATAGCCGCGGCCGCCATGATCCTCGTCCTTCAAGGGCAGCACGATGACGGCGCCGGACGACACCGCCCGCGCGTGGTGCGCATCGGCATCGGGGACCACGACATAGACGCTCTGCGTCACCCGGCCGGCCGGGTCGGGCGCCGCCTGCTGCGCGCCGAACGCGTCGTCCCGCGCGCTGCCGAGCATCACCATCGCCCGGCCGAGCACCAGCTGCGCATGGGCGATGCCGCCCGCCGCGTCCGGATGGACGGCGTGCGGGGCGAAGCCGAAGGCGCGGGACAGCCAGGCGATCGCGGCGGGCGCGTCTCGGTAGCGGAGGCAGGGGATGATGGTCATCGGCGGCGCACCACCCAGGCATCGGCGACCGTCACCCCGGCGCCTTCGGGGCCGACGATCAGCGGGTTGATCTCCGCCTCCGCCACCTCCTCGCGTGCCGCGAGGCGGGAGAAGGCGGCGACGGCGCGGGCCAGGGCGGCGAGGTCGCCGCGCGGCAGGCCGCGCCAGCCGGTCAGCGGCGTCAGGCCACGGATCTCGGCGATCATCTCCTGTGCCTCCGCCTCGGTGACCGGGGCGAGGCGGAGCGTGACGTCGCGGAACACCTCCGCCGCGATGCCGCCGGTGCCGAGGAGGACGATCGGCCCGACCTCCGCGTCGCGGCGGAATCCGAGGATCGCCTCGCCGAGCCCCTTCGCCATGGGCTGGACGAGGAAGCCGGTGAGGCGCGCTTCGGGCGCGGCGCGGGCGACCCGGTCGCGCATCGCCGCGGCCTCCGCCGCCAGCATCGCGGCATCGGCGATGCCGAGGCGGACGCCGCCGATCTCCGTCTTGTGGGCCAGGTCGGGCGAGAGGATCTTCAGCGCCACGGGAAAGCCGATCCCGTGCGGCGCCTCGGCGGCGTCGCGCAGCACGGCGACGGGGCTGGCCAGGCCGAGTGCCGCGAAAAGCGCGCGCGCATCGGCCTCGTCCGGCGCGGCCGGCAGGTGGTGGAGGAGGGCGGGCAGGGCGGGCGCGATGCGCGGCGCGCGCCAGTCGCACCAGGCGCGGATCGCATCGGCCGCCGATTCCGGGGTGCGGAAGGCGGGGATGCCGGCCTCCGCCAGCAGCCGCAGCGACGCGTCGGCCTGGGGCACGAGGAAGGCGGCGATGGGCTTGGGCAACCCGGCCTCGCGCGCGCGGAGGATGCCGGCGACGGAATCCTGCGGCCGGAACTGCGCGGAGGAGCCGATGACCGACAGCGCGAGATCGGTGTCCCCGGCCGCCTGCAGCGCGTTCAGCGCCGCGGCCACGCGATCCGGCTTCGTCCCGGCCAGCGTCACGTCGAGCAGCCGGCCGTGATGGGGGAACATCGCCGCCTCGAGCGCGGCGGCGGCGGCGGCATCGGGGGCCTTCGCCTCGATGCCCGCGACGCCGAGGCAATCCACCGCCATCGCGCCGCCGCCGCCCGTCGTCGTCATCACGCCGACGGCGCGGTGCGCGCGCGCCAGCGGCCGGCGGCCGACCAGCAGGGCGGGCAGCTCGAGGAAGCCCTCCAGGGTCGTCGCGCGGGCGATGCCATGGGCGCGAAGGAAGGCCTCCGCCGCCGCGTCCGATCCCGCCAGCGCGCCGGTGTGGCTGGTGGCGAGTTCGGCGCCGAAGGGCGAGCGGCCGAGCTTGTAGGCGATGACCGGCTTGCCGGCCGCATGGGCACGGCGGCCGAGGGCCGCGAAATGCTCGGGCGCGCGGATCGCCTCGAGGAAGAGCAGGATCGCATCGACCGCGGGGTCGTCCACCAGCAGGGAGGCGATCTCGCCGGCGGTCAGGTCGGCCTCGTTGCCGGTGCCGACCAGATGCGAGAAGCCGATGCCGCGCGCGGCACCGCGCGACATGATGGCGCCCATCATCGAGCCGGACTGGCTGACCAGCGCGATGCGGCCGGCGGGCAGCGTCTCGGCCTCCAGCGCCGCGTTCACGGAGCAGGCGATGCGGGCGTTGAGGCTGACGATGCCCATCGAATTGGGCCCGAGGATGCGCAGCCCCGCCGCGCGGGCGGTGGCCAGCAGCCGCTCCTGCAGGGCGCGGCCTTCCTCGCCCGCTTCGGCGAAGCCGTCGGCGAGGACGCAGGCGGCGGGGATGCCCTTGGCGGCGACGGCCCCGACCACGCCCTCGACCTGCGGCGTGTTCAGCAGGATGTAGGCGAAGTCGACCGCGCCCGGGATGTCGGTGACGCTGGGGTAGGCCGGCAGCCCCAGCACCGTCTTCTCGCGCGGATGCACGGGCAGGATCTCGCCGGTGAAGCCGTGCTTCGTCAGGTAGAGCTGCGCGCGCGCCGTCAGCCGCGTCGGGTCGGCCGAGGCGCCGACGAGGGCGATGCGGCGGGGCGCGAACAGGGCCTGATGAAGGGGGGCGGTCATTTCGGCGGGCGCTGGCCGAAGCTGCGGCCGAAGACGCCCTCGGCGATGCGGTTCTTCAGTATCTCCAGGCTGCCGCCCGCGATCATCCAGCCGCGGCAGCGGCGGACGCAATACTCGATCAGCAAATCCTTCGAGTAGCCGGTGCCGCCCATGATCTGCATGGATTCATTGGAGGCCAGCCAGCCCGCCTGGTTGCAGGCATATTTGGCGATGGCGACCTCCTGCGCGTCGGGCAGCCCGTTCCCGCCATTGACCGCGGCGCGGTAGAGCAGCAGCCGCGCAGCGTCGAGGGCCACGCGCATCTCGGCGAATTTCCACTGCAGGCCCTGGAACTCCATCAGGGGCCGGCCGAATTGCCGGCGCGTCCCGGCATGCGCGCGCGCCTGCTGGAAGCAGTATTCGCCAAGCGCCAGGGATCGGGTGGTGTTGCCGACGCGCTCGACATTGAAGCCGGCGATCTGCTTCTTGAACCCGCCGGGGCCGAGCAGGACCATCTCCGGCGCGATGCGCACATTGTCGAAATAGAGAGCGCGCCAGATCTCGTCATTCATGTATTTCGTTGGGGGGCCGAGGGTGAAGCCCTCCATCCCGCGCTCGACCAGCACGCTGCCGATGCCGCCCACCCCGGGGCCGAAGCGGCAGTAGATGACGAAGACGCTGGCATCGTCCGAGTTGGTGGTGAAGATCTTGCCGCCGTTCAGCCGCCAGCCATCGCCATCCGCCACGCAATGGGTCGTCAGGTCGGTCAGCGCGCTGCCCGCATCGGGCTCGGTCATGCCGACGGCGGCGATCGCCTCGCCGCGCAGCAGGGGCCCGAAGTACTTCTCCTTCTGCCAGGGCGAGGCGTATTCGGCGAAGGTGCGGAAGGCGCCGAAATTGCCGGCCTGCACGACATCGGCGCTGCGCGGGCACACCAGCGCCACCTGCTCGATCGCCAGCACCGCATCCATCAGGCTGCCGCCCTGGCCGCCATCGGCCTCGGGCAGCATGATGCCGATCAGCCCCTGCTCCGCCATCCGCTTCGCCACGTCCCAGGGGAAGCCGTCGGCATGGGCGCGGGCGACGGCACCCTCGGCCAGGTGGCGCTCGGCGAAGGCGCGCACGCTGTCCTGGAAGGCGCGCTGTTCCTCGGAAAGCTGGAAGTCCATTTGCGTCCCGCCGGGCTTGGCGACGAAAAAAGGCCGGCCCCGAACCTGCGGGGCCGGCCGTCGATGGGCTGGCGGCTCAGACCGGATCCCAGCTGAACACCTCGCCCGAGCGGTCGAGCGGGGAGAAGGCGCTCTTGAAGGCCGGCAGCGCGATCTCGGCGATCTTCTCCGGCGTCCAGCCACTCTCGCTGTGGATCGAGCGGATCGGGCGGTTCTGGCTGAACAGGAACAGCTCGTTCATCCGCGGGCCGAAGATCTGGCCCGAGACCTCCTTCGCCGCGTCCGACGCCAGGAACACCGCGAGCGGCGCGTTCTTCTCAGGCCCCATGCGCATGATCTTCTCGACGCGGGCCTTCTGCTCCGGCGTCTCGGCCGGAATCGAGGAGGTCATGCGCGACCAGGCGAAAGGCGCGAGGCAGTTGGAGCGCACGTTGTAGCGCTTCATGTCGAGCGCGATCGACTTCGACAGCGCGCAGATGCCGAGCTTGGCAGCCGAGTAGTTCGCCTGCCCGAAATTGCCGATCAGCCCCGACGTGCTGGTGATGTGGACATAGGCCCCGCTCTCCTGCTTGCGGAAATGCGTCGCCGCATGGCGGGAGACGTAGAAGGAGCCGGAGAGGTGGACGGCGATGACCGCGTCCCACTCCTCGGCCGTCATGCGGTGGAAGATCTGGTCGCGCAGGATGCCGGCATTGTTCACGACGATGTCGACCTGGCCGAAGCTGTCCATCGCGCACTGGATGATCTTGCCGGCGCTGTCCCAGGTGGACACGCTGTCGGTGCTGATGGCGGCCTGGCCGCCCTTCTGCTCGATGATCGCCTTGGTCTGCTGCGCCGGGGTGGCCGAGCCGCCCTCGCCCGAGAGG
>CAZMCV010000120.1:0-12692 GCA_964564645.1 uncultured Acetobacteraceae bacterium | reverse complement strand
GGCCAGGCGCTCCGCGGCCGCGCGCTGCACGCCGGGCCGCAACGTCTCGGGGACCGCCGGCAGGTCGCGCAGCTCGAACAGCGCATGGTCCTCGGCCAGCGCCGCGGCGGCCTCCAGCCTGGGGACGTCCCAGCGGAACAGGCCGGCGGGGGTCACCACCATCGGCTCGCCGGTGGCCGGATGCATGAAGGCGCGTGCGGCCAGCGCCACCAGCTGCGTCTCCAGCTGCGCCGCGCCGGCCGAGGGCTCCAGCCGGTTCCGCTCGGGCGCGGCGACCAGCAGGGGGCCGATGCCGATCGCCAGCACCGTGCCCGGGGCCGGCGCGTCGGGCCGTTCCTCGGCGGCGCGCAGCACGGCATCGCGCACCGTCGGGCCGAGCAGGCGACTCTCCGTCACGACGCGCATCAGCGCGGCGAACTCGGCGCCGCCCACCATGCCCTCGCCGGTCAGCCCGGGCGGATCGCGGCGCGCATTGTCGAGCGCCGCGGCCAGGGCCTCGGTCGCCGCCTGCAGGCGCTCCGCCGCGCCCGGGCCGGGGGTCTCGGCCAGGGTGGCGAGGCGGGAGGCGGCGATGCGCTGCAGCTCCGTCCCGTCCGCCCGCGGCGCGAGCCCGGCGAGATAGGTCCGTGCCAGGACCAGCAGCTTCGGCTGCATCTCCTGGCGCAGCAGGACGGGATCGATCGCCTGCGTCGCCGGTTCCACCGAGGCATTGCGGAGGTCGCGCGCGGCGGGCGGCGCGGCGAAGCCGAGCTCGGCGGCGCGATCGACATAGGCGGCCGGCAGCTCGATCCCGTGCGTGTAGTGCAGCAGCTCGGCCAGCCCGACCGTCCCGCCATCGGCGGCGAGGCGGTTGAAGGTGAGCGTGGCGCGCTCGAGCAGCAGCGTCTCGCCCAGGAAGCGGCGCAGCGCCCGCAGCTCCGGCGCGCCGGCGGAGACCGCGGCCGGCCCCACCGACCCGCCTTCGCCGAGCGTGGCGCCACGGCGCAGCAGCGCGGCCCTGATCTCGCCCATGACCAGGCGCCAATGGCCGATGGCGAGCGCGGTGCGCACGCGCTCGGCCGTGGCATCCAGCGCGGCGACGGGCCATGGCGGGTCGTGCCAGGCGCCGCCATCGATGCGACCCACCGCGCGGAAGGCGGCGAGCGGCCCGGCCCCCTCGGTCGGCACGGCGGCCCCCGCGGCGGCCTCGCGCGTCAGCGCGACCGGACCGGCCATGGCGCGCAGCGCCGGTACGAATTCGGCGCGCATGGCGGCGAGCGTCCCGGCGCCCGACCAGATCAGCAAGGCGAGCACCGCCGCGAGGGCGGCCGTGGCGATGCGCCAGGCCTTGCGGCGGCGGTCCTGCTGCAGCGACCAGCGCGGCACCGGCCGCGGCAGGTCGCGCTCGGCGAACACCTTGCGCCCGAGCAGCCCGCGCACGAAGCCGAGCGGCGGCGGCTGGTCGGCGCGGAGCGGCGGGCCGGAGGCGCCGGTCAGCCAGAGGCCACGGAAGAACAGCGACTCCTGGTAGCCGGTCTGGCGCAGCAGCACGCCGAGGAAGGTCGCCAGCGGCGCCCTGAGCCGGTCGAGCTCGACCGGCAGGCGCATCATCGCCGCGGCCGTCGCCTCGTCCGCGCCCGCCCCGCCGAGCTCGAGCCCGGCGGCGGCCGCGGCATCCTGCAGGCTGTCGATCGCCTCGCCGATCCAGCCGGACTGGAAGCTCGCCTCCAGCGGGTAGGGATTGGACCAGCCGAAGGCGCCGTCCTGCGCGTCGGGCGGCAGGGTGGCGACCAGCGCCTGGAAGCCGGGGATGGCGTCCGCCATGGTCAGCACCAGCCAGACCGGCAGGCAGAGACCCGTCACCTTCTGCGCCTGCCACAGCCGCCCATGGATCTCGGCGGCCTTGGCCGCCAGCGTCGCGGCCGGCAGCGCCTCCGGCCCGGCGAGGTCGGGCACCGGCAGGGTGAGCAGGATGCCGTCGATCGGCAGGCCGTCGCGGGCGGCGACCACCTCCTCGAGCAGGGCGGTCCAGGCGCCGTCGGGCAGGCGCTCTCCGCGCAGATCCGCGAAGGCCTCGCCGGCCACGTCGATCACCACGGCCCGGTCGTAGAACCACCATGCGCAGCCGAGCGGCCTGCCGGTGGCGGGATCGGGGATGGCGGCGGGCGGGCGGGCGCTGCCGCCGGCGGCGCAGAGCGCGCTGGTGCCGCCCCCCCGCGTGCCGACGGCGAGGACCCACGGGACCAGGTAGGGATTGCTCGATCCCGCCACCGCCTGGCGGTACTGCGTGAAGCCGTGGCGGAAGGCCTGGCGCATCAGCCCCGGTGTCAGCACCATCGCCTCGCGCGGCGGGCCGAGCAGATCCGGGCCGGCGGGCAGCGCCGAGGCGGGCACGACCCGCACCCGTCGCAGGCGGAACCAGAGCAGGGTCGCGAGGCCGAGGGTCAGCGCGCAGGACAGGACAAGCAGGACCACCTGCCCGTCGCGCACCATGTCCAGCATCGACAGCATCGTCCCCGCCCCGTTCCGTTCCTGGTGACCCGTCCCCGCGGCGCCTCACTGCGCCGCCTGGAAGACCTGTTCCGCCGCCCGCCAGATCGGCCCGGTCATCCAGAACCAGAGCGCCGTGCTCAGCATCACGAACCCACCCAGCACGGCCGCGGCGATCGCCGGCCAGCCGAAGCGGCGCGGACGGCGCATCGGCGCCTCGCCGCCGCGAACGCTGGCGATGGCCAGCGGGGCAACATCGCGGCCCTGCATCCGCGGGTCGGGCGGACGGCCGGTCGCGGCCTCGAACAGCGCCTTGGCGTGCCGGCGAAGCGCACTCTCGCCCTCCGGCCCGCGATGGCGGCCGCGGAAGCCGAGGCAGAGCGCGAGCAGGTAGACCGGCGCGAGCTCCTGCCCGTCGCGCTCGGCCAGGCCGGCGATGCGCTCGGCGCGGTCGAAGAAGCGCTCGCCGGCGATGCGGGTGCCGAACATGCGGTTCTCCAGGAGCTCCTCGCGCCAGAGCAGCCGCGCCTCCCAGTCCTCGTCGTGCAGCAGCATGTCGTCGGCCAGCGCGCACAGGACGTATTGCGCATCGCGCAGCAGCGCGGCCTGGCGGTCCGACAGGCGGCGCGCCTCGTCGCGCTGCGCCTGCAGCGTCTCCTCGAGCCCGGCGGCAATGGCCGCGACGCGCACGCGCACCACCTCGGGCACCGGATCCTGCAGCGGGACATCGGCACGCAGCCGGGACCGCGCCTCGAGCAGCACCGCGTGGAAGGCCATCATGGCGCGCAACAGCGCGGTGAAGCGCAGCGCCTGCAGCCCGCCATCCGGCAGCGCGAGGAACCCCCCGCCAGCCGCCGGGGGCAGGATCATGCCGTCAACCGCGGGCATAAAGCAGGATCTCCGTGGGCCGCAGCCCGCCGCCATGGCGCCCCTGGTTCGGCCAGACCTCGAGCGTCTCGCCCGGCGTGACGAAGGCGCGGTCGGGCTCGACGGCGAACAGCACGGCGCCGCGCGGCAGCGCGACGTCGAGATCGTCGAGCGCCTCGAGCGGCGCGCGCGGCGCCCCGCGCACGCGCAGGTCCCAGAGGTCGCCGCTCCGGTCGCGCGTCGCGATCAGCGCGCCTTCCATGCAGTGCGCCAGCGCGCTCTCGGCCGTGCCCGGCGGCCCGACCAGCGCGACGACGAGGCGGCTCTCGGTCCAGGACGGCTCGAGGGCCAGGCTGAATCGGTCACCCTCATCGACGAAGCGATGGGCGATCAGGGATCGGCCCATCCGATCGAGGATCTGGTCGGCCAGGGCAGCGATCTCGGTGAACAGCGGCAGCGCGTCGTCATGGTCGTAGCGCGGCGGCACGGGCGGCACCTGGCCGGCGGCGAGCGCCGAGAGCGTGCCGACGAAGCGGCAGAGCTCGACATAGAGCGCGAAGGGATGCGCCGCGCCGCCGGCGAGCATGGCCTCGAGCGCCGGAAGCCCGGCGGCCAGGCCCTGCAGCCCGGCGCGCGCCGCGCCGCCCGCTTCCCGCGCCCCCTGCCGTGCGAGGCTCAGCGCCCGCTCCCGCGCGCGCCGTGCAAGGTCCTGCACCAGCCGCGCCAGCGGATCGCGCTCGGCGACCGTCAGCTGCGGCGGGACGAAGGCGGCGCGCGTCCAGGCATGCCCGTCGAAGCCGAAGCGCAGCAGCGGCATGCCGACGAAGCGGGATGGCGGGCGCTGGCGCGGGCCGGTGGTGACCTCGAGGCCGAGGCGCGGGCGCAGCACCTGCAGCGCGATCGGCTCGGCCGTGCCGGCCTCGTCCGTGACCTCCGGCGCCTCGATCACCTCGAAGCGGGCGGGCGTGCCGTCCGCCGCGGCGATGGCCCGCCCGGCGGGCACCACCAGATGCACCGTCGCGGGCGCGCGCGACGCCGCCTCCTTCCAGGGCGAAAGGTCGAGCTCGAGCGGCGGGTCGCGCTCCGCGCGGTGCTGCACCGGCAGCCCGTCCGGCATCGCGCCGTCGAGCGCCAGGACGCGCACGAGGCCGGCCGGGATCGCGGCTGTGTCGAGCTCGATTCCGCGGACGCCCCAGTGATGGGGGCTGAGCGCGGCGGCATGCAGCAGGGCGAGCTGCTCGGCGCGCAGCGCAAGCCGCTGGAAGTGCTGCGGCGCCAGCAGCATGCCCTCGTGGAACAGCAGCGCGGCGGCAGGATGGGGCGGACCGCTCATCGCTCCGTGACCTGCATCTCGTCGGCGAGCAGGCGCACGGTCACGCGGCCGCCCTCGGCGAGACGGGCGCGGTGCACCCCTGGGGCCTGGTAGAGCGCGAAGAACAACGCCTCGCTGCTGACCTCGGGCGATGGCAGCCGCTCCTCCGGCAGGATCTGGCCCGGCACCACCTCCCAGCTGCGCACCTCGAGGTCGCGCGGCCAGTCGCGCTTGAACTGCGCGCGCCGTTCGAACCACTCGGCGGCGGTCAGCTCGGCGAGCGCGGTGGCCAGCGGTGGGCGGTCCGAGACATAGACGAGGTCGAGCGCGATCGGCGCGTTCTCGTTGGCGCCCGGCGCGACGCTGATCGCGATGCGTCGCACCGTGACGTCGCGCCCGAACAGGCCGGAGGAGGCACAGCCGCCGAGCAGCAGCGGCAGGGCGAGCAGGGCGCGGCGGGTGGGCGGCATCATGGCCTCGCGGCTCCGGCTTGCTGTTGCGATGGAGGTGGCGGCACGAGCCGGGCGGCGATGCCGAGGGCGCGCTCCAGGCGCTCGGCGCCGTCCAGGGCCTGGGCGCTGCCGGCGAAGGGCGGCGTGCGCACATGCGTCCAGACGCGGCCGCTCGCATCCGGCAGGGCGAGGAGCTGCACGGGAACGCCGCGATCCTGCACCTGGGCGGCGAAGGCGACCGCGTGGTCGGGGATCAGGAAGTAGCCGAGGTCGAGCGCATAGCCGGCCAGGATGGGCGGCGCCGCGATCGCGGGCGGCGTCGCGGCCGCCTGGGGTGCCGGCTGGGGGGCGGGCGCGGCCGATGGCGCCGGGGATGTCGGCTGTGGCACCCGCTGGACAGGCGCCATGTCGGGCGCCGCCGGCGCCAGCAGGCCGGCGAGCGGCGATCGGGACGCGAGCTGCATCGGTGCCGCTGCCGGCGGCCGGCCGAGCGCCGCGTCGAGCGCCGCGGCGGGATCGGAGGGCGGGCGCAGCGGGACGGGCGCCTCGCAGCCCTTCGACGCGAGGATGGGCTGCGGCGGCGACGGGAAAGCGGCCCGGTCGCGGAGCATCAGGCTGGCCGCGACCCCGCCCGCGAGCGCGGCGCTGACGGACAACACCAGCACCAGCAGCAACGGCAGGACGCGGCTCGGGGGACGGGGGGCGTCAGCGGCCATGCGGCGGGATCCGCGGGCCGGTCGCGAACGCCTCGCCCTGGCGCCGGGTCGTCGCCAAGCGGGCGTGGTGGGGGAGGGTCATGCGCATCGGGGTACCGGACATCCTGTCCTGACTGCCGCCGCACCAGCACCGCCTCGACGGGGAGCTGTGCGTCGCAGGAGGATGATCGGGCGGCGATCTTGCGGGATCGTTAATGCGGCCAGGATCGGGACCTGGCGTCGCTTGTGGCCGGTGCCGGCAAGCCTTAAGCGGGCCGCATGCCCGACACCACGGCGTGCCCGCCGCCCCGGTCGGCCCGCTACCGGGACGCCGTGGCATTGGTCCGCGGCCGGCCGCGGATCCGGCTGGCCGAACTCGCCCGGGAGCTGACGCTGGATCCCGAGACCGCCGACATCTTCCTGTCCTGCATGCAGGCGGAGGCGATCCTCGGCGCGCGGCAGCCGGATGGCTGGTGGCCGGTCCTGCCGGGTGCCGAGGCCGGCCCGATCGAGCCGGAACTGGCGCGGCTCGAGCAGGCATTGGCCCGGCTGGAACAGGCCGCCGCGCGGGGGCAGGAACACGCCGCCGGCCTGCAGGATCGCTGCCTTGCCGCCGAGCGCCGCATCGCCGAGATGGAGCGGCGGCTGCGGGCCAAGGGCGATGGCACGGCCGAGGAGCAGCTCGCCGCGGTGAAGCGGCTGCTGGCGCGGGAACTGCACCCCGACCTGCCGGGCAGCGCCGCCGAACGCGGCCTGCGGGAGGCGTTGTTCAAGCGGCTCTGGCCGATGCTGGCCGCCGCCGAGCGCGGCGTCGCGTCGCGCTGAGGTTCGTCGCGGCCGGCGCGCCGCGGTGGCTGGCCGCGGGACCGGGCCGGTGCCGCGGGTCGGGAGGGCCATCGACCCCGTCCGGGCCGGATGGCCCGGCGGGATGCCGGGTTCTCCACCAGGGGTTGCCGACGGCCCCGGCGGCGGACGGCTCCGCCACGAACTCGGCCTCGTGCGTGAATGGAGTTGCAGTTGACCCGCTTCCGTGGACGGTTCGCGGGTGGGGATCAGGCCTTCTCGGCCATGACCCTGGCTTCGTATTCGATGGGCGAGAGATAGCCCGGGGCCGAGTGACGCCTGGATGTGGGGCAGTTCGAGGGGGAGAACCAAGCTGCACCGCTGGTCGTGTCCCCAGCCTTGGCCGCCTGACACGACGGACCAGCCCGCCCGAGCGGGCCGCTCCTGCACCAGGTGGCGGGACACGGCCTCGCGGGGACCGTGGTGCCGGCCCATCCCGCCCATCAGCCGCCGGGTCGCATCCCGACCCTTGGGCGCCGGTTCAGCCGCGAGCGCGGCGTCGTGCCGTTCGCCGCGACCTGGCGGATCCAGGGACCGCTCTGCGACCCCTCGGTCACGGCGATCCCGCTCGCGGCACCGACGCCCGGCTTCCTGCGCGGTGTCTCCGGCCTGGGCGAGGGCGGGGCGGGGCATCACGAGGCGCCGCCGTCGGCCTCCTGGGGGGAGGTATGGGCCCCGCGCCCATGCTTGACGTGCGTTCCGTTCCGGCGATGCTCCCGCCGCGCTGAGGGAGGCCGGATGCCCGATTCCGATGTTCGGCCGACCGGCCATGGCCCGGCGCGCCCGGGTGGCGGCGGCGCCCTGCACGAGCCGGCGCCGGTCGGCTTCCTGACCCGCCGCCGCGCCTATCCCTGGCTGGTCATCGGGACCACCTGCCTCGGCGCCTTCATCGGCCAGCTCGATGCCAGCATCGTCCAGCTCGCCCTGCCGCGGCTCGGGCGCGCGTTCGACGCGCCGCTGCACGTGGTGAGCTGGGTCGCGGTCGCCTACAGCCTGGCCTTCGCCGCCGCCCTGCCGGTCTTCGCGCGCCTGGCCGAGCTCGGCGGGCGTAAGACGCTGTACATGGCCGGCTTCGTGCTGTTCGGGCTGTTCTCGACCCTCTGCGGCCTGGCGCCGGACCTCGCCTCGCTGATCGCGCTGCGCGCGCTGCAGGGGGTGGCTGGGGCGATGCTGGGCGCCAACAGCGTCGTCATCCTGGTCGCCGCCGCGGGGCCGCGGCTGCGCGGACGGGCGATGGGGATCTTCGCCGGGGCACAGGCGATCGGCGTCAGCGCCGGCCCGGCGCTCGGCGGGCTGGTGCTGCGCGGCCTCGACTGGCAGTGGATTTTCTGGATGACGGTGCCGGTCTCGGTGGTCGGCGCGCTGCTCGCCTGGGCGTTGGTGCCGCGCAGCGCGCCATCCGGCCGGGGCGGGCCGCTCGACTGGTTCGGGGCGCTGCTGCTGGTGCCGGCGCTGGTCGCGCTGCTGCTGGCGATTACCAAGGTCACGGCCTGGGGCGCGCAGTCTCCGGCGCTCATCGGCTTCGCCGTCGGCGCGGTGCTGCTGCTGGCGGGCTTCGTCTGGCGGGAGCGGCACGCGCCTTCGCCCCTGATCGACCTCGCCCTGTTCCGCGCACCCGCCTTCGCCGGCGGGGTCGTCACCATCCTGCTTTCCTACGCCATGCTCTATGGCATGTTCCTCGGCATATCCTTCGCCCTGGCCTATGGCTATGGCGAGGGGCCGCTGACCGCGGGGCTGCGGCTGGCGATCATCCCCATCGCCATCGGGCTGGTGGCGCCCTTCAGCGGCGGGCTGGCGGACCGATGGCCGCTGGCGACGCGGCTGGCCGGCATGGCGCTCTGTGCCGCCGCCTCGATCGGCCTGGCGCGCCTGCTGAGCGGCACGCCGGAGAGCCTCTTCTGGGTGATGGCGGGGCTGGCGCTCTACGGGGTGGGGCTCGGCCTGTTCATTGCGCCGAGCAACAGCCTGACCCTGGCCGCCGCGCCGGCCGAGCGGTCGGGCCAGGCGGGCGGGATGCTCAACCTGATGCGGGCCTTCGGGACCGCGCTCGGGGTCGGCATCGCGTCGGCCATGCTGGCCTGGCGGCTGGAAGTGGAGGCCGGGGTGACGCGCATCGAGCAGGCCGGCGGTCCGGCGGTGCTGGCGGCGGTGGGCGAGCTGATGCTGCTTCTGGCCGTGCTGGCGGCGGTGGCCGCCCTGGCCTCGCTGCCGCGGCGCGGGGCGGCGGACCCCGTGGAACGCCCGGCTTGACATCCCCCGGACCGTCCGGGAGCAATGCGGCGCCATGCCGCCCGACACAGATCCGGACGTCCTCGTCATCGGCGGCGGCCCCGCCGGCTCCACCGCCGCCGCGCTGCTCTCCCGGCGCGACCGCCGCGTCACCCTGCTGGAGAAGGAGGCGCATCCGCGCTTCCACATCGGCGAGAGCCTGCTGCCGCGCAACCTCGACATCCTCGAACGCCTCGGCGTTCTGGACGAGGTGCGCGGCATCGGCGTGCAGAAGCCCGGCGCCGAGTTCGTCTCCGACCGCACCGGGCGACGCTGCGCCTTTCCCTTCGCTCAGGCGCTGAACCGCTCCCGCACCCATGCCTGGCAGGTCAGGCGCAGCGAGTTCGACGCGCTGCTGTTCCGCAACGCCGCGCGCCACGGCGCCGATGCGCGGGAGCGGGTGCGCGTGACCGATGTGCGCTTCGGCGCGGCGGAGGGCGGCCGCGCGCTCGTCGCCGCGCGCGACGCGGACGGGGCGACGCTGCAATTCCGGCCGCGCTACGTGCTCGATGCCTCCGGCCGCGACACCTTCCTGGCCGGGCGGATGCGGGTGAAGGACACCAACAAGCACAACAACACCGCCGCGATCTACGCGCATGTCCGGGGCGTCGAGCGGCGCGACGGCGAGCTCGAGGGCTACATCAGCATCCACCTGGCCGAGGATGGCTGGTTCTGGCTGATCCCGCTGCCGGGCGATGTGATGAGCGTCGGCTTCGTCGGCAACCAATCCGCCTGGAAGGGCCGCCAGGGCAGCGCGCAGGCGCTGTTCCTCGCGCGCATCGCGTCCAGCCCGACCGTCGCGGCGCGCATGCGGGGGGCCGAGATCGTGTCCGAGATCGTCAGCACCGGCAATTACAGCTACCGCGCGCGGCAGGGCCATGGCGAGGGGTACCTGATGATCGGCGACGCCTATGGCTTCGTCGACCCGATGTTCTCGACCGGCGTGTTGATGGCGATGACCGCCGGCGAGCTCGGTGCCGAGGCGGCGCATGCCTGGCTCGACGACCCCCGCCGCGGCCAGGCCTTGGCCGCGCGCACCAACCGCGAGCTGGCGCGCGCGATGGACCGCATCGGCTGGCTGATCTACCGGATCAACGACCCGGTGCTGCGCTCGCTCTTCATGGCGCCGCGCAACACGCTCTGGATGCGTGACGGCATCATCAACATGCTGGCCGGCAATCTGCGTGGCGACCCGCGCGCCGCGCTTCCGGTCATGGCCTTCAAGGCGCTGTTCCACATCCTCTCGGCCGCGCACCGGCTGGGGCTGGGGCCTGCCATGCCGGAAGGGCTTCCGCGCGAGGCCCGGGCAGCGTGACCGGCACGGCCCCGACGCGACCGGCGATCCGCCGTCAGCCGCCGGGGACGATCGCCGCATCCTTGGTCCTGGTGATGACCCCCGCCGCCTGACCGAAAGCGGCGGCGATCTCCCCGGCCTTGCCCGACACGGTCCGCACCGCAGGGGATGCGGGCTGCATGTTCGCCGACATTCCCCGCGCCACGACACTGTAGCTTCGCTACCGCGGCGGTGGTGACGGTGACCAGCTCGCGCACGTCTTCGACGACGCCCCGGATCGCGCCGAGCGCTTCGGCGACCGTGTCCAAGCTGCCCTGGACGAGGCCGACGATCCCGGTCATCGCGTCGGTCGGCCGTTCGGCGCCGTCGATCTCGGCGGAATGGAGGTCGATCGGGCCCATGAGGTCGGCCAGGAGCGCCATCTGTTCCGCGGCGTCGGTGACGCACGTGACCACCTTCGTGACCGTGCCGCTCGCGTCCCGGTTGGGGTCAGGACGCCTCGGTCTGCGCCGTGCCATCGAGGTTGGGCAGGCGCTCCCGCGCGTCGGCCTGTTCGCGGCCGGGCACGGGGCGATCGGCGGGGCGGCAAGGGCCGGGCGGATTGCGAGGAATGCCCTGCCCGATCGGAATCCTCGCCCCGGCGTTTCGCGCGCCGGCTCAGAGGTTCTGAAGTAATCGAACTTGCGGAAGAATGCCCTCTGACATCATTGGGGAATTCCCTTCGAAATCGGGGCTGGCGGGCACCCTTTCACAAACTCTCACCCGAGCCCGCCACCCACCGCGATGGTCTGTCCCGTGATGTAGCCGGCACGATCGGAGGCAAGGAAGCCCACCAGCTCCGCCACCTCCTCCGGTGTGCCGGCGCGCCGCGCGGGGACCAGTTCGGCGATCCGCTCGGCCGTCAGGGCGGCGGCGATGGCGGGGCTCTCGATCACGCCCGGCGCGACGGTGTTCGCGGTGACGCCGCGCGGCGCGCATTCCAGCGCCACCGACTTCACCGCGCCGATCAGCCCCGCCTTGGCCGCCGCATAATTCGCCTGCCCGCGATTGCCGAGCAGTCCGGAGACGGAGGAGATCGCCACGATCCGCCCCCAGCGCGTGCCCAGCATCGGCAGCAGCAGGGGCTTCAACGCCGCGTAGAAGCCGTTCAGCGTGACGTCGATCACGCGCCGCCACTGCGCCTCGGTCATGCCGGCCAGCGGCGCGTCGTCATGCGCGCCGGCATTGTGCACCAGGATCTGCACCGGCCCGGCCTCCAGCAGGTGCTGCAGCGCCGCCTCGGTCGCCGGCATGTCCGTCAGGTCGCAGGCGAGCATGCCGGCCTTGCCGCCCGCGCGCGCGATCTCCTCGACCAGCGCCGCGGCGCGTCCGGTCCCGGCATGGGCGTGGACGATCACCTCATGCCCATCGGCCGCGAGGCGGCGGCAGATCGCCGCCCCGATCGGGCTGGCGCCGCCGGTCACCAGGGCCCGCCGCGGCCCGCGCTGCGCCGCCGGGCCGGTGCGCCGGCGCAGCGCCGGGGCGGCGCTCAAGCGCCCGCCGCCGGCAGGACGACCGTGGCCTGGCCCTCCAGCAGCGGCCCCTCGATGTCCGCGGCCGCGCGGATCTCGAAGCGGTAGACCGAGCCGCCGGTGTCGAGCACCAGCGCCTCGGCCCCGATCCGCAGCGGCCCGGGGATGGTGTCGAGCCGCCCGACCGCGATCCGCACCTCGCGCAGCGCGCCGACGAAGCCCACCTTCTGCGGCCGCGGCGCCCCCTGCACCGCCAGCGCGCCATGCAGCGCCATGGCCTGGAAGGCGAATTCCAGCCCGCAGACCGCCGGCAGCATCCCCTCCCGCCGCAGCGGGTTGGCCGGGCAGCCATGCCGGTCCGTCTCGCACAGGATCCGCGCCCCGTCCCAGGCGAGCGCGCGGTCGAGCAGGCACATCGCGCCCTGGTGCGGCACCAGGCCGCGGATCGCCTCGGGGCCGAGCGGCGCGGTCAGCATGGCGCGACCGCCAACGCGACATGCGCATCGTCGAGCAGCGGCAGAAGGATTGCCGCCGGCCGCCGGGCCGCGAGGGCGCGCAGCAGCGGCAGGGCGCGCGCGGCGGGATTCCCGCCAGCCAGCGCATCCAGCGGGTCCGCGGGGGCCGGCGGGGCGGGCGCGGCCTCGGCGCGGAAGTCGAGGCGGAGCATGGCGCACAGCCCCTCGCCCTCCGGCCTGGGGCGCAGCACCAGGGCCATGGCGAAGGGCGCGCCGGTCGGCCGTGCCTGGTCGAGCGGCGGGCCCATCGGCGCGTCATAGGCGACCAGCAGCACCCGGCATCCCCGCGTCGCCACCGCCGTCACCGCCGCGAGCAGCCCCGCCGCCACGCTGTCATCATGCCCGCCCAGGCTGACCGAGGGCGCGGTCGAGCCGACGGCGATGTGCCAGTAGCCGGCCGGGGCGTTGTGCACGGAGTTGTGGAACTGGGTGGGCGAGAGCGCGACGCCCGCCGGGTCGTGCAGCG
>CAZMCV010000119.1:0-12720 GCA_964564645.1 uncultured Acetobacteraceae bacterium | reverse complement strand
CAAGCTCGACCGCTTCAACAAGGAGACGACGGTCGCGCAGAACAAGCGCGCCATCGACCTGCTGCGCGCGGCGGGCATCGTCTCCGAGGCGCAGTTCATCGTCGGGCTCGAGAACGAGACGGCGGAGACGCTCGAGGAGACCTACCGCATGGCCCGGGACTGGAACCCGGACATGGCGAATTGGGCGATGTACACGCCCTGGCCGTTCAGCGACCTGTTCCAGGAGCTCGGCGACAAGGTCGAGGTGTTCGACTTCTCGAAGTACAATTTCGTCACGCCGATCATGAAGCCGGACGCGATGGACCGCGCCACCCTGCTCGATCGCGTCATGGCGAATTACCGCCGCTTCTACATGAACAAGGCCCTCTTCCAGTACCCCTGGACGCGCGACCGCCGGCGGCGCAGCTACCTGGTCGGCTGCCTCAAGGCCTTCCTGAAATCGGGCTTCCAGCGGACCTTCTACGATCTCGGCAAGGTCGGCTACTGGGGGCCGCAGACCAGGAAGCAGGTGGATTTCCACTTCGACGAGACCCGCCACGCGCCGCTTGCCGCCGGCAAGGTGCCGCACAACGCGATGTGGAAGACCATGCACCGGCCGAAGGTGAAGCTGCCGGCCGCCAACGCGCCCGTGGTGGCGGAGACGCAGTCCGAGAGCGCGGTCGCCGCCATGGCCTGCGGCGGCGGCAGGGAGCAGCTGACCGAGGCGCAGATGGCGAGCCTGGGTGCCGGGACGGCGGGGCGGGAGGCCATGCCGGTGCCGCACGCCCGTCCGGATTGAGGCGCGGCCATGGATGGCTCCCTGCCGCCGCCGGCCCGGGCCGAAGGACGCATCGGCCCGAACGCCGTGACCCGCCTGGCCGAGGCGCTGCGGCAGGCCAGGGGCGAGGACGCGGTCGTCGCGCTGTTCCGCGACTGCGGCCTGCTGCACCACCTGCGCAGCCCGCCCGAGGCGATGGTGCCCGAGCGCGACGTCACCGCGCTGCATGCCGGGCTGCGCGCCCGCCTCGGGATCGCCGAGGCGGGGCGGGTGGCGGAGGAGGCGGGGCGGCGCACCGCGGCCTATCTGCTGGCGCATCGCATCCCGCGCCCCGTGCAGGCGCTGCTGCGCGTGCTCCCGCCGCGCCCGGCCGCCCGGATCCTGCTGGGCGCCATCGGCCGGCACAGCTGGACCTTCGCCGGCAGCGGCCGCTTCCGGGCCGAGGCGGGCAATCCGACGACCGTGGCGATCGAATCCTGCCCGCTCTGCCGCGGCACGCGAGGCGCCTCGGCGCCGCTCTGCGGGTACTACGCCGCGACGCTCGAGACGCTGTTCCGGGCCCTGGTCGCGCGCGGCGCGCGGGCGCGGGAGACGCATTGCGAGGCGATGGGCGACCCGGCCTGCGTCTTCACCTTGCGCTGGTAGACGGCCGCCTCACGCCACCAGGCGCCGGTAGAGATGCCAGGTGGCATGGCCGAGCACCGGCATCACCACCGCCAGACCGACGAAGGCCGGCAGCGAGCCGAGCAGCAGCAGACCCGCGACGATCAGCCCCCAGAGCGCCATCGGCCCCGGATTGCGGGCGCAGGCGCGGAGCGATGTCCGCACCGCCGTCACCAGCCCGGTGTTGCGATCGAGCAGCAGGGGAAACGCCACCACCGTCGTCGCCAGCACCACCAGCGCGAAGCCGAAGCCCGCCAGGTTGCCGAGCAGGATGAGCTGCCAGCCTTCCGGCGTCTCGAACACGGCCTGGGCCAGCTCGCCGATGCCGGCCGGCGCGACGGGGCCGAGCGTCGCCGCCCAGATCGCATCGGCCACGGTGAGCCAGGCGGCAAACAGCGCCGCCAGGGCCAGCCCGAGCACCAGGATGGTCCCGATCGCCGGCGCGCGCAGCACGCGGAACGCATCGGTCCAGGACACCGCCTCCCCATGCTCCCGCCGGCGGCTCAGCTCATAGAGGCCGAGCGCCGCCACCGGCCCCATCAGGGAAAGGCCGGCAACCATGGGGTAGAGCAGCGGCAGCAGCGGCCCACCCCACGCCGCCCGCGCGGCCAGCAGCCCGACCAGCGGATAGACCAGGCCGAGGAACAGCAGCTGGGTCGGGATCGCCCGGAAATCGTCGACCCCCCGCTCCAGCGCGCGGCGCAGATCCGCCACGCCGATCCGTCGGATGCCGGGCAGGCCGGCCTGCGCCACCATCGCCGCCCGACCTTCCTGGGTCGTCCCGCCTGCCTCGGCCATGCGCGTGCCTCCCCTTCCCGAAATCCGGGCCCGCCCCGATCTCCCCCAGCGTGGGGGGCGGCCGATCGCCGTCCCGTGGGATCAAGGTGGCTACGGCACGCGCCGTGCCCGGCATAAAGGGCTCGCGAGGGACGCGTTTCCCCTCGGTGGAGAGGAGGCTGATGTGGAGATCGACTGGTACGCGCTCCTGAAGATGTGGCTGGTCGTCGGGCCCCTGCTCGGCTTCGGGGCGCTCGAGCTTCTCATCCATCTCCGCGACCGCAGGCGCGCCGCGCTGTCGCAGCGCACGCTCGAGCCGATGACGCGGGTCGACGATCCCACGCATTGGTGGAACCGGCCCGGCGGCATGCAGGGCGGGACCACCGGCTGGTGGAACCGTCCCCCCGCCGAGGCGGCGGCATGGGACCGGCGGCGTCGCCGGCAAGGCGCGGGGCGCCCATGAGCGAGCTGATCCGTTGGGAATGGGCGATCATGTTCGGCCTCGCCATCGGCCTCGGCCTGTGGGAACTGCGCTCCGTGCGCCGTGCCATGCGCGAACCGACGAAGCCGCGGCGTGGCGATCCGGGCGGGGGCGGGCCTGGGTGAGTGTGGCGCCTGTGGTGGCGGCTGCTGGGGGGGGAAGAAGACACTTCTTCCCCCCCCGCCCCCCATCATCGTTTTCTGGCACTGGTCCTTCGTGGGGCGGGGTGAGCGCTGCGGCGGACGGATGCTTTGTTTTCCCCCGGGGGGCGCCGACCTTCAGGGCCGGGCGACGATCAATGCCGTCAGCAGCGGCGTCCCCGTGCCGACGCTGCGCGTGCTGCGGAAGCCCGCCGCGCGCAGCATGGCGTGGTTCTCCGACGCGGTCCGCGGGCGGCCGCGCCCCATGGCGAGCAGGTAGAAGCCGAAATAGGCCTCGCCCACCGGCTCCGCGCCCCTTGTCGCCGACATCGGCTCGGCCAGCAGCAGCGTGCCGTCCGCGGGCAGCGCGGCATGGGCGGCGCGCAGGATCGTCATGGCCGCCTCGTCGTCATGGTCGTGCAGCACGCGCACCAGGCTGATGGCATCCGCCCCGCGCGGCAGCGCATCGGTCAGGAAGCTGCCGCCGAAGGTCTCCGCGCGCCCGGCGAGGCCGGCCTCGGCGAAGCGGGCGCGGGCCCGTTCGGCGACCGCGGGCAGGTCGAACAGCATCAGCCGCAGCCCGGGCGCCCGGCGGGCGCAGGCGATGAGGAAGGCGCCCTCGCCGCCGCCGACATCGAGCAGCCGCCGATGCTGCCCGACATTCCAGGCGTTCAGCACCTCCTCCGCGATCATCGGCTGCGTCGCGGCCATCAGCCCGGAATAGGCGGCGACCTGGTCCCCGCGCAGCGCGCCGGGATCGGCGGCGCCGGCATAGGCCCAGTAGTCCGAGAGCGCATTGCCCCCACGCTCGCCCCGGCGCAGCAGCGCGACCGGATCGGCGAGATCGGCATAGAGCAGCGCATGGTGCTCCACCATCGCGGTCACGGCCGGGTTGTCGACCGCCGCGGCACCCAGCGCGCCAAGCCCCCATCGCCCGCCGGAGCGGCGTTCCAGCAATTGCAGTGCCGCCGCCGCCTCCGCCAGGCGCAGCGTCGCGGCGGGCGAAAGCTCGAGCCGCGTCGCCAGCGCGTCGATGGTCTGCGGCCCCTCGCGGTGCAGCAGGTCATAGAGGCGCAGCCGCACGCAGGCGGTGTGGACCTGCGCGTAGACGAAGCCGGCATTCAGGTCGAACAGGGCGCGGGCACGGGCACGGGCGATCGGACGGGTCAGCGGAAAGCGCGCGGCCCAGGCCCGGAAGCCCGGATTCGTGACCAGCCGGTCGCGCAGCGCGGAGATCCGGTCGCGCAGCGCCGCCACCAGGCCGGGGCGCGACGATCCGTCGGCGGCCTCGGGCGCCGGCGGCGCCGCGGATGAGGCCAGGGCCATGGCTGGCGTCTCCTTCACTCGAGGGCGAAGCATAGGCGGATGCCGGTGACGGCGGAAAGCGTCAACCCTGCTTGACAGTCACCGCCGCACACGGCCCCATGCGGCCGAACTGGCCCGCTGCGCAACCGGTGCCATGATCGAGGAACGTCCCGGATGAGCGCGACCGTGCTGGACCCTTCGCCCGCGCCGAGGCCCATGGCGGCGATCCCGGCCGAATGGGCCTTCGACCTGCCCGTGCCGATGCGCGGCTATCGCTGGTGGTATGTGGACGCGCTCAGCGAGGATGGGCGGCACGGGATCACCATCATCGTCTTCCTCGGCACCGTCTTCTCGCCCTGGTATGCCTGGGCGCGGCGCGGCGGCGGCGGCGACCCGCTCAATCATTGCTGCATCAACGTCGCGCTCTACGGGAAGCCCGGCGGCTGGGCGATGACCGACCGGCGGCGCGGCGCGCTGCGCCGTGGGGCGGATTTCCTCGAGATCGGGCCGAGCGGCGTGGAATGGGATGGCAGGGCGCTGACCATCCGCGTCGAGGAGCTGGGCGCGCCGATCCCCAAGCGCCTGCGCGGCACGGTGCGGGTGATCCCGGAGGCGCTGTCCACCCGCGCCTTCGTCCTCGATTCGGCGGGCCGGCATCGCTGGCAGCCGATCGCCGCGCGCGCCCGCGCCGAGGTCGCCTTCGACAGCCCGGCGCTGCGCTGGACCGGCGCGGCCTATTTCGACACGAACGGCGGCGCGGCGCCGCTCGAGGAGGATTTCGTCTTCTGGGATTGGTGCCGCGCGCCGCAGCCGGACGCGACGGCCGTGCTGTACGACAGCCTGCGCCGCGACGGCTCGCGCCAGGCCCTGGCGCTCAGGGTCGGGGCCGATGGCACGGTCGCGGATTTCGACCTGCCGCCGCCGGCGACCCTGCCCCGCGGCTTCTGGGGCGTGCCGCGCCCGACGCGCAGCGAGGACGGGAAGGCGAGCCTCGTCCGCGCGCTCACCGATGCGCCCTTCTACACGCGGAGCGAGATCCGCACGCGGCTGCTCGGCCGCGAGGCGACGGCGGTGCATGAGAGCCTCGACCTCGACCGCTTCGCCGCCCTGCCGATCCAGGTGATGCTGCCCTTCAGGGTGCCGCGGCCGCTGCGCTGACCGGCGGATCGTACCAGCCGACATCGAGGGTCGCGACCTCGCCCAGCGGCACGCCGCGGCGGCGCGATTCGGCGATGATCGGCCAGGCGGTCCAGATCATGGTCAGGAAGGGCAGGGGATCGCGCGCCGCCCAGGTCACGTCACGCGTGCGCAGCAGCAGGCCCATGCAGCGGCGGTAGCGCGCGAAGTCGCGGCCGAGCATCGCGTTCTGCGCCTCGGTCAGCACGGCGTAGAATTGCTGCAGCCGGGTCTCGGGGCGGAAGCGCGGCGGCGGCGCGCCCTCCGGGTCCAGCACCGCGGCGGCGAGGGACGCCGCATCGAGGAAATGCAGCCCGCTCGTCGCGCGCGGGTTGCACTCGATGCCCCAGGGAAGGCCCTCGGGATCGACCACGAAGTCGAAGGAGAGGAAGCCGGACCAGCCGGTGTGCGCGGCCATCCGGGCGATCCATGCCTCGATGGCCGGCTGGTCCGTGACGCGCTCGAACACCACCGCGACGGTGCCGGAGAGCAGGGTCGCGCGATAGACCACCGTGGCCAGCAGGCGGCCGCGATGGACGAGGGAGAAGCTGCTGTGCACCTCGCCCGGGATGCGGCGCTGGACGATGGCGGCGTGGTCCTCCGCGGGCAGGGGCTCGCCGGCGGCGCGGAACCGCACGCCGCGGCCGGAGCAGGAGAGGACCGGCTTCACCACATGGTCGTCGCGCCGCGCCAGCGCCACGGCCTCGGCGCTGCCGAGCGGCGCGGTTTCCGGCACCGCCACCCCGGCCTCGCGCGCCACCTCGATGAAGCGCGCCTTGTCGTGCAGGGCGAGCAGCGAATCGGGCGGCATGGTGCCGAGCCGCGTGCGCGGGGGGAGCGCGCCGGTCAGGTGCCCGACATGCATCGTCTCCTCGGAGACGGGCAGGACCAGGTCCGCGCCTTCCTCGGCCGCCAGCGCGGCGAGTTCGGCGCGGTAGCGCGCGGGATCCTCCGCCGGCGCCGTCACCCGCACCTGCCGCGCGACGCTGCGCGAGATCCCGGTGAGGTGCCGCGCGAAGGGCTCCGCCACCACCACCCGATGCCCGAGCGCCGCTAAGCCGCGCGCAAGATCCAGCGCCTTGGGCAGGCGCCCCAAGGTCATCAGGATGGTGGCCATCTCAGCCGCCGGCCCGCGCGACGGTGCACATCACCTGCTGCGCCGGGCGCGTGGTCAACCGCGCCGCGGGGCGAACCTGCTCCGCCGCCTCCACCTGGAAGTCGAAGCGGCGGAACAGCCGGGCGATCAGCAGGGTGGCCTCGATGGTCGCGAAGGCCGCGCCGGCGCAGATGCGCGGCCCGGTGCCGAAGGGGATGTAGGCGCCCGGGGTCATCTCCGCCTCGCGCTCCGGCGTGAAGCGGTCGGGGTCGAAGACGTCCGGGTCGCGCCAGTAGAGCTGATGCCGGTGCAGCACCCAGGGCGCCACCATGATCAGCGCGCCCCGCTTGATCGGCGTGTCGCCGAGGCGCGTCCGTTCGTTGGCGATGCGGGGGAGGAAGGTGATGGGCGGGTAGAGCCGCAAGGTCTCGCGGAAGACGTTGCGCACGAAGACCAGGCGCTTGGCGTTCTCGATGGTGACCGGCCCGTCGCCGCAGTCCGCCCGCACCTCCTCCCGCACGCGCTGCGCCAATTCGGGCCGCGTCGCCAGGATGAAGAAGGCCCAGGTCAGCGCGCTCGCCGAGGTCTCGTGGCCGGCGAGGAACATCACGCCGAGCTGGTCGATCAGCTCCTCCCGCGTGAAGGCGCTGCCATCGGCCAGGTCGCGCGCCTGCATCACCGCCGCGCAGATGTCGTCGAAGGAGGCGCCGGCGGCGAGGTGGGTGTCGAGCAGCCGGCCCAGATGCGCGCGGATCAGCCGGCAGGATTCCAGCACCTCCGGCCGCTGCGGCGACTTCGTCCAGGCCTTGTCCCAGATCAGCCGGTGGATCTGCACCTGGGCGACCGAGCGCTCGAAGACCGAGAAGGCGTCGAAGACGTCATGCGCCGCCCCGGTCTCGAGCGTGGTCGAGAACACCGTGCGGCAGATGATGTCGGCGGTCAGGTGCGACATCATCAGGTCGAGGGAGAAGCGGTCGCCGCGCGCCGCGCGCCCGTCGAGCATGTCCTCGCAGGCGGCGCAGCCCGCCTCCATGTCGGCGAAGGCCCGGTTGACCCGCATGTGGGACAGCGCCGGGTCGATCATCCGCCGCTGCCGCCGCCAGGTCGCGCCCGAGGAGACGAAGATCGAATCGCCGATCAGCGGCTCCAGCGCCTGTACCATCAGGTCGCTCTTGGGGAAGATCTCGTCGCTGTCGTGCAGGACCTGGCGGACCAGCTCCGGCGCGTTGACGATCAGGATGGAGCGCCGCGAATAGCCGAGATGGCCGATCCGCATGCGGTAGGCCTCGGCCGGCAGCAGGCTGAGCAGGTCGCCATCGCCCTGCCAGGCGACGCGGATCAGCGACAGCACGGGCGGCAGCGGCTTGGGGCGCGGCGGGACATAGTGGGTCACGGCGGCGGGCTCGCGGCTGGACTGTCAACCCAACTTTACGCTGTTCCTGTCAGGTGGCAAGCTCGCGCGGCCGAGGGGACCCCGCCATGGACGGCTTTCCCACCCTGCTGCTGTTCGAAGCCCTGATCGCCCTACACATCGTCACCGGTGCGGTTGGCGCCATCGCCTTCTGGGTGCCGGTGATCGGCCGCAAGGGCGGCGTGGACCATCGCCGCTGGGGCAGGGTCTTCACCATCGCGCTGCTGATCACCGGCGGCTTCGCCGTGGCGATGAGCCTGATGACCCTGGCCGCGCCGATGGCGACGCACCCGCATCTGGCCGACCGGTTCGATGCGACCTTCGTGCGCGGCATCTTCGGCTGGATGATGCTGCACAACGGCATCCTGACCGTGAACCTGTGCTGGTACGGCTGGCTCTGCGTGCGCAACCGGCGGGACCATGCGGCGAATCTCGAATGGCGGAACCTCGCCCTGCAGCCGCTGCTGGCGGCGGCGGCGATCGCCTGCGCGGCGGACGGGCTGCTGACCGGGCAGCCGCTGCTGCTGGCGCTGCCGGTCATCGGGCTGGCGACGGTCGGGACCAATCTCTGGTTCCTGTACAAGCCGCGGCGCGGCCCGCTCGACTGGCAGAAGGAGCACCTGAAGGCGCTCGTCGGCGCGGGCATCAGCGTCTACACCGCCTTCATGGCCTTCGGCTCGGTCCGCATCATGCCGGCGCTGGCGCTGAACCCGGCGATGTGGGCGCTGCCCTGCGCGATCGGCATCGCGCTGATCCTCTACCATTGGCGGCGGCTGGACCGGATGGTCGCCGGCCGCGGACGGGCCGTCGTGGCGGCGGAGTGATGCGCGGCGGGGATCCCGTGGTCGTCATCGGCGCCGGCATGGGCGGGCTCGCGGCCGCCGCCGACCTGGCCCGTGCCGGCTGCCGTGTGACGGTGCTGGAGCGCGCGGCGGGCCCGGGCGGCAAGGCGCGCCAGGTGCTGCCGGTGGCGGGGCAGGGCATCGATGCGGGCCCGACCGTCTTCACCATGCGCTGGGTGTTCGAGGGGCTCTTCGCCGATGCCGGCGGACGGCTCCAGGAAGCGCTCGACCTCGTCCCGGCCACCGTGCTGGCGCGGCATGCCTGGACCCCGGAGGCGGGGGGCGGGCGGCTCGACCTCTTCGCCGATGTGGCGCGTTCGGCGGATGCGATCGGCGATTTCGCGGGGGCGGAGGCGGCGCGGGGCTACCGCGCCTTCGTCGCCCGCGCGGCCGACATGCACCGCACCCTGGCCGGGTCCTTCATGGCGGCGCAGCGGCCCTCGCCGGCGGAGCTGGTGCGCCGGCTCGGGCTCGGCGGCCTGCCGGCGCTGTGGCGGACGGCGCCGATGGAGACCTTGTGGTCGGCGCTCGGGGCGCATTTCCGCGACCGCCGGCTGCGCCAGCTCTTCGCCCGCTACGCGACCTATGTCGGCTCCTCTCCCTTCGCCGCGCCGGCGACCTTGATGCTGATCGCCAATGTCGAGCAGCAGGGGGTCTGGATGGTCCGGAATGGCGGGATGCGGCGCGTGGCGGAGGCGATCCGCGACCTCGCCGCCGCGCAGGGCGCCAGCTTCCGCTTCGGCGCGCATGTCGCCGAGATCCTGGTCGAGAATGGCCGCGCCTCCGGCGTGCGGCTGGCGGATGGCGAGCGCGTCGCGGCGCGGGCGGTGGTGTTCAACGGCGATGCCTCGGCGCTCGGCGCCGGCCTGCTCGGCGGCGCGGCGCGGCGCGCGGCGCCGGCGATGACGCCGGCGGAGCGCTCGCTCTCGGCGGTGGTCTGGTGCGGGCGGATCGCGGCCTCGGGCTTCCCGCTGTCCTTCCACAACGTCTTCTTCGGCGAGGATTACCGCGACGAGTTCGACGCCGTGTTCCGCCGCCGCGGCGTCACCGCCTCCCCCACCGTCTATCTCTGCGCCCAGGACCGGGTCGAGGGCGAGAAGGAGCCCGCCGGGGCGGAGCGCATGCTGCTGCTGGTCAACGCGCCGGCGGATGGCGATTCGCGCGACTTCGCGCCGGAACTGGCGGGGCTGGAGGCGCGCATGCGGCGCCTGCTCGGCGCATGCGGCCTGGTGCTCGACTGGCGCGCCGACGCGGTGCTTCCGACCGCGCCGGATGGCTTCCATCGGCTGTTTCCGGCGACGGGCGGCGCGCTCTATGGCCGGGCGAACCATGGCGCGATGGGCAGCTTCGCGCGCCCCGGCGCGGCGTCCCGGCTGCCGGGGCTCTACCTGGCGGGGGGCAGCGTGCATCCGGGGGCGGGGATCCCGATGGCGACGCTGTCGGGGCGGCTGGCGGCGGCGCGGCTGCTGGCGGATCTGGCGGGGACCGTGCCGCGGCGCCTTGCCGCGACCGCCCCCCGTCCTGGATCACCCGGGACAGTGGCCGGGAAGCGCTGATGGGCGGCGGGGGGAAGACGAATCCTCCATCCCCCGATCCCCCCGGCCCGCGCCTCACCCCCCCACCCAGGCCGATGCCGCCGGCACGAGCTGGTCGACGACGCTCGCCGAGGAGAGCACCCCCGGCACGCCCGCGCCCGGATGCGTCCCGCCGCCCACCAGATAGAGACCCTTCACTTCCTCGCTCCGGTTGTGCGGGCGGAACCAGGCGCTCTGCAGCAGCCGCGGCTCCAGCGAGAAGGCGGCGCCGTTCACCGACAGCAGCCGGTCGCGGAAATCCTGCGGCGTCATGACGCGGGAGGTGACGATGTGCCGCGCGAAATCGGCCGGCAGCACGGTGCTGGCCAGGCGCTTCTCGATCGCCGCGCGATAGCCCTCCGCCCGGGTCGCCCAATCCGTCCCGCTGCCGAGATGCGGCACCGGCGCGAGCACGTAGAAGCTGTCGCAGCCGGGCGGCGCCAGGGAGGGATCGCTTGCGGTCGGGCGGTGCAGATAGAGGCTGAAATCCTCGGCGAGCACATGCCGGTCGAAGATGTCGCGCAGCAGCGCGTCGTAGCGCGGCCCGAGCACCATGGTGTGGTGGTAGACATCGTCGAAGCGCCGGTCGGTGCCGAAGTACCAGACGAACAGGCTCATCGAGTAGCGCGCGCGGGCGAGCTTGCGGTCGGTCCAGCGCCGGCGCGGATGGTCGGCCAGCAGCTTCGTGTAGGTCCAGGCGGCATCGGCGTTGGAGACGACGATGTCCGCATCGACCGTCTCGCCGGAGGCCAGCCGGACCCCGGTGACGCGGCCGCCATCGGTCAGGATGCGCTCGACCTCGGCGCCGTAGCGGAAGCGCGCGCCCCGGCTTTCCGCCAGGCCCACCAGGGCGCGGACGATCGCCCCCGTTCCGCCGATCGCGTAGTGCACGCCGTGCAGCCGCTCGAGATGCGCGATCAGGCAGTAATAGGCGGTGGTGGTCAGCGGGTTGCCGCCGATCAGCAGCGGATGGAAGCTGAACGCCAGCCGCAGGCGCGGGTCGCTGAAAAAATCCGACACCCGTCCATGGACGCTGCGGAAGCCCTGCAGGCGGATCAGGTCGGGCGCCGAGCGGAGCAGGGTGCCGAGCCCGTGGAAGGGCTGGTCGGCCAGCTCGTGGAAGGCGACCTGGTAGATGCGGGCGGATTCCGCCAGGAAGCGATCGAACCCCGGCGCATCGGCGGGGCAGATCCGCGCCACCTCGGCCCGCGTCGCGGCCGGGTCGCGGAAGGCCGACATCTCCGTGCCGTCGTCGAAGCGCAGCTTGTAGAAGGGATCGATGGCGCGGAGGTCGATGTCCTCCGCCATGCGCCGCCCGCACAGGGTCCACAGCGCCTCGAGCAGGTAGGGCGCGGTGATGATCGTGGGGCCGGCATCGAAGGTGAAGCCATCCTGCCGGAAGACGTAGGCGCGCCCGCCCGGCGCATCGAGCTTCTCGAGCGCCGTGACCCGCCAGCCGCGCGCCGCGAGCCGGATGGCGGCGGCCAGCCCGCCGAAGCCCGTGCCGATGACGACCGCGTGTGGTGCGGCGGCGCGATCGGGGGCGGGGCTTCCGTCAGCCATGGTCGGGATGTCCTTGCAAGGGGGCAGGCGCCGTCACGCGACGCGGCCGCTCAGAAGAGGCCGAGGGTGATCGCGGCAAGGGTGACGTAGCGCCCGGTCTTGGCCAGCGCGACGAGCAGCGTGAAGCGCCAGAGCGGCTCCCGCAGCACCCCGGCGACGACGGTCAGCGGGTCGCCGATGAAGGGGGCCCAGGACAGCAACAGGGACCAGTGGCCCCAGCGCCCGTACCAGGATGTCGCGCGCGCGAGTGCGGCCGGGCCGGCGGGGAACCAGGGTCGATCCCGGAAGCGCGCGATCGCCCGGCCGAGGCCCCAGTTCACGAGCGAACCCAGGGTGTTGCCGAGGCTCGCCACCGCGACCAGCGCCACCGCCGGCTGCTCGCCCGCCAGCAGCAGCGCGATGAGCAACGCCTCCGATTGCAGCGGGAAGACGGTGGCCGCGAGGAAGGCGACCGCGAACAGGCCCGTATAGGCGGCGGCGACGGCCATGCGGCACGGCTTGTCCTTGTCTCCGGTCGGGCGGCGGATGCTGTCCCGCCCGCGGCTGTCGCGTCAACCTGACAGTCGGCCGCGCCATCTTCCGGCTCTGCCCGGAAGGGCGTTGACAGGTGTGTCAATGATAAATGACACTCCTTCCTGACAAGCAGATCTGACAACAGGCGCTGCGGGAGGCCCTTCCGATGGACATCATGAGCCGGATCGAGCGGGCCCTGCACGGCGCCATCGCCCGCGCCGAGACGCGCGGATGCCCGCCCCTGCTGGCCCAGGCCATGAACCACGCGGTGTTCCCGCGCGGCGCGCGCATCCGCCCGCGGCTCTGCCTCTCCGTCGCCATGGCGTGCGGCGACGACAACCCTGGCCTGTCGGAGGCTGCCGCGGCGGCGATCGAGCTGCTGCACTGCGCCTCCCTCGTGCATGACGACCTGCCCTGCTTCG
>CAZMCV010000118.1:0-12803 GCA_964564645.1 uncultured Acetobacteraceae bacterium | reverse complement strand
CGGCAGCGCCGGCGCCCCGGTCGCGCCCGGCCCGGCGAGGGAGGGCGCGCCGCCCCCGGACGCCTCCGCCCCCGCGGCGAGCGCGGCCGGGGCCGGGGGGGCGATCGCCGCCGTCAGCCGCCCGACGACGGGACGCCCGACCAGCAGGATGGCGGCGAGCGCCACCAGGGCGAGCAGCGCCGTCTCCATCAGCCGCGCCAGGACCGCCGGCGGCAGCGGGATCAGGCCAAGCAGGCCGCCCGCGGCCTCCGGGCCGGGATCCTCGGGCGCGGCGAAGCGCATCGAGACCACCTCGACCCGGTCGCCGCGGCGCTCGTCGAGCCCGGCGGCGGCGCGCACCAGGGCGGCGATGCGCTGCAGCTCCTCGGGCGTCCGCTCGCGCAGGCGCGGCGGCCCGTCGGGCTCGGCCGGCGGCTCGACGATGCCGTCCACCAGCACGGCGAGCGAGACGCGGCGGATGACCGGGTGTTCGCGCAGCGTGCTGCGCGTGCTGCGGCCGATCTCGAAATTCGTCGTCTCCTCCTGGCGGGATTCCTGGGTGCCGCCGCCGGCGGCGCCGGCCGGCTGCTCGCCGGGGACGTTGTTGCCGACCGTGACCGGCTGCGGCTCGGCGCTGCGGCTGCTCTCGCTCGTGCTCTGCTGGCTGCGCGGCACCTGGTTCTCGGGGTCGAAGCGCTCCTCGCGCGTCTCGACGCGGTCGAAATCGAGCTCGACGGTGGCCTCGGCGCGCACGCGGCCGGGGCCGAGGGTGCGCTCCAGCAGCTCCTCGACGCCGCGTGCGATGCGCAGCTCCTGCGCCCGCCGCAGCTCGTCCTGGGTCTGGGCGGCGGCGGGGCCGGCGAGGGCCTGGCCGCCGCGCGCGAGCAGCTCGCCCCGGCTGTCCACCACGGAGACGTTCTGCGGCTTGAGGCCGGGCACGGCGGTCGCGATCAGGTGGACGACCGCCTGCACCCCGTCGCGGTCCAGGCGCTGGCTGCCCTGCATGGTCAGCACGACGCTTGCCTGGGCGTCCCCCCGCTCGCGCGAGAAGGCCTCGCGCCGCGGCAGCACCAGGTGGACCCGCGCGGCGCGCACGCCGCTGAGCCCGCGGATGGTGCGCGCGAGCTCGCCCTCGAGCGCGCGGAGGCGGTTCATGTCCTGCTGGAAGGGGGTGGTGGTCAGCGATTCGCCGCGATCGAAGATCTCCCACCCGACGCCGCCGCCGGCCGGCAGCCCCTCGCGCGCGAGCAGCAGGCGCAGCCGCGGCACCTCCTCGGCAGGGACCAGGATCTGCGTCCCGCCCGCGGCCAGGCGGTAGGGGACGCGGGCGCGGTCGAGCGCGGCGACCACCGCGGCGGCATCGCGCGTCTCCAGCTCTCCGAAGAGGGGGGCCATCGGGGTCTCCCCCGCCCGCATGGCCAGCATCGCCAGGAGGCCGAGCACGGCAAGCCCGACCGCCGCGAGCGCGGCGAGGCGCGCCGGGCCGAGCGCCCGCAGGCCCCCCACCACCCCCGGCGCGCGCCCGCCGCCGGGGCTGCTCCCCCGGCCGGCGCCGGCGGCGCGCTCCTCCTCGGCCAGGTTCACGGCACCCTCGGCCACGCTGTCGTCACCTCCGGCGAACCCGGCAGAACATGCCGGGCTTGCATTGCGGAGGGGTTAAGCGCGCCGGACGGGGCCGGGCCGGCGTCGGCGCGGTTTACACATCACTGTCACCTTGATATTTCGCCGCCCGGGCGCGCGGCCGCCCTAGGGCGCTCCCCCTGAGAGAGGCTTCCCCAGTGAGAGGCTTCCGGCTCGTCCTCCGTCCGTCCGCGGGAAGGGTCCGCCCCCGATGAAGATCGTCGCCTGCAACAGCAACCGTCCGCTGGCCGAGGCGGTCGCCGCCTCGCTCGGGCTGCCGCTGACGACCGCCTCCATCCGCCGCTTCGCCGACATGGAGGTGTTCGTGGAGATCCACGAGAACGTCCGCGGCGAGGACGTGTTCGTGGTGCAGTCCACCAGCTACCCGGCGAACGACAACCTGATGGAGCTGCTGATCACGCTCGACGCGCTGCGCCGCGCGAGCGCGCGCCGCACCACCGCCGTGATCCCCTATTTCGGCTATGCGCGGCAGGACCGGAAATCCGGCAGCCGCACGCCGATCAGCGCCAAGCTCGTGGCGAACCTGATCACGGCGGCGGGGGCCAACCGCGTGCTGACCATGGACCTGCACGCCGCGCAGATCCAGGGCTTCTTCGACATCCCCGTCGACAACCTCTTCGCCGCGCCGCTGTTCTCGCGCGACATCCAGGACCGCTCCACCGGGCGCGACCTGATGGTCGTCTCCCCCGATGTCGGCGGCGTGGTGCGCGCGCGCGCGCTGGCCGCGCGGCTGCACACCGACCTCGCCATCATCGACAAGCGGCGCGAGCGCGCGGGCGTGTCCGAGGTGATGAACGTCATCGGCGAGGTCGAGGGGCGGCACTGCATCCTGGTCGACGACATCGTCGATTCCGGCGGCACGCTGTGCAACGCGGCCGAGGCGCTGATCAAGAACGGCGCGCAGGGCGTCTCGGTCTACGTCACGCATGGCGTGTTCTCGGGCGGCGCGGTGGCGCGCGTCGGCGCCTCGCCGATCGAGATGATGACGGTCACCGACAGCATCCTGGCGACGGAGGCGGTGCGCGTCTCGAAGAACATCCGCCAGGTCACCATCGCCCCCCTGCTGGCCGAGGCGATGCGGCGGATCTCCGAGGAAAGCTCGGTCTCCTCGCTGTTCAACTGACGCCGCTTGCGGCCGCCGCGCCGCCCAGGCACCCTCCCGCCGGCTGCGTTCCCGAGGGAGGGAGAGGATCATGAAGCTCTACTATGCGCCCGGCGCCTGCTCGATCGGCATCCATGTGCTGCTCGAGGAGATCGGCAAGCCCTACGAGGCGGTCGCGGTGAACCTGCGCGAGGGCGCGCAGTTCAAGCCGGACTTCACCGGCGTGAACCCGAAATCCAAGGTGCCGACGCTGGTGCGCGACGACGGCTCGGTGCAGACCGAATACCCGGCGATCGCCTTCTGGCTGGCCAGCACAAACCCGGCGGCGGGGCTGCTGCCGGGGACGCCGGAAGCCCAGGCCCGCGCGCTGGAGGCCACGGATTACTGCGTGGCCACGCTGCACATGCAGGCCTTCTCGCGCATCTTCCGCCCGGGCAATTTCGCCCCGACGGAGGCCGACCACCCGGCCGTGCAGGCCAAGGGCGAGGAGCTCTTCCAGAAGGGCCTCGGCCTGATGGACCAGGCGCTGGCGGGCCAGGAATGGATCGCGGGCGACTACTCCTTCGCCGACAGCGCGCTGTTCTATGTCTCCTTCTGGTGGAACGGGCGGCTGGGCAAGGAGCTGCCGGCCAATGTCGCCGCGCATTACGCGCGGATGCGGGCGCGGCCGGCGGTCCAGCGCACCCTGCAGGCCGAAGGGCTGGCCTGATCCACGGCGGGGGCGGGGGCACCGGCCCCCACCCTCCCACGCCGCTCCGCGCCGCGGGCCCCGTCGGCGGCAGCGCCGCCGCCCCCCCGCGCGCGGGGGAGGGCCAGGGTGGGGGTCTGCTCCCAAGCCCCGCGCCAGGAGCGTCCAGCCCCCGCCCGCTTCCGGGGTGCCGGTCGCGACGCGGCCGGTGTAGGAAGGCGGGCCATGAGCATCCCGCGCCTCGACCCCATCCCCTTCTGGTTCCTCCGCCATGGCGAGACGGACTGGAACGCCCAAGGGCTCTCCCAGGGCCATACCGACATCCCCCTCAACCAGGTCGGCGTGCTGCAGGCCGAGCGCGCGGCGCGCACCGTCGCCGCGCTGACGCCGCGCATCGCCACCATCATCGCCTCGCCGCTCACCCGCGCGCGGGTCACGGCCGAGCATGCGGCGCGCGCCCTCGGCCTGCCCGTCCTGCTCGACGAGGATCTGCGGGAGGTCGGCTTCGGCGACCAGGAGGGCCAGCCGATGGGCGACTGGTACGATGACTGGATCGCCGGCGCCTACACGCCCGAGGGCGGGGAGACCTTCGCCGGGCTGCTCGCCCGCGCCGTCGCCGCCGTGAACCGCGCGACCGCCCTGCCCGGGCCCGTCCTGGTGGTCGCCCATGGCGCGCTGTTCCGCGCGCTGCGCCTGGCCTTCGGGCACGAGCCCAATGTCCGCACGCCGAACGCCCTGCCCATCTTCTGCGAGCCCGGCACCCCCGCCTGGACCGTCACCCCGGCGGCGCTGGCGCCGGAGGCGGCGTAGGCGCCGCGACGCCGACGAAGCGGCGATAGACCCGCCCGAGCGCGATCAGCGCCAGGCCGAGCCCGAGGAAGCTGAGCACCCGCCACAGCCCCTCGAGCTCGGCCATGTCCACCAGGAAGGCCTTGAGGATCGTCGCCGCGATGACCGCGAGCGCGGCCCGCCGCAGCCCCGGCCGGGCGGTCCGGATGCCGAGCGCGAGCAGCACCGCGCCGAGCCCGAGCCAGGCGAAGCTGTAGGCGTAGAGCTCCGCCCCCGCCGGCGGCGCCATCGCCAGCACCATCGCGTCCGGGTGGAAGTGGTGGCGGACCTCGAGGCTCACCCAGGCGAAGGCGGCGGCGAAGGCATAGCCCGCCAGCGCCCAGCGAAAGCCGCGCGGCACCGCGCTCTCGCGCGCCATCGCCGCCGCGGCGGCGAGCGCGGCCGGGATCGCATAGGCCGCCAGCAGCGCGTTGAGGACCGGCGCGGCGCCGACCTCGGCCCAGGCGTCGAGGGCCGGGTTCGCCACCAGCAGCAGCACCCCGATCGCCATCGCCAGGCCCTGCTGCGCGCGCCAGCCCCAGCCCAGCACCGGCCGCTCGCCCAGCCGCCGGTTCAGCAGGCGCAGCAGCGCGGCCAGCAGCGCCACCCCGCTCGCCTGCAGCGCGGCCTCGCGGAAGCTCCAGAGCTGGTCGCCATCCGGATAGACGCCGAGCACGCCGCCGGTCGCCAGGTGCCGGACCTCGAGCAGCAGCAGCGCCGTCGCCAGCGCCACCGCCCCGCCCTCCAGCACCCGCACCGGCAGGTCGTCGCCGCGCCGCGCGAACAGGGCGGCGCCGAGCGCGAAGCTCAGCGCCGTCGCGCCATAGGCGGCCAGCAGCCCGTTCAGCACCGGCCAGGGCCCGAAGGCGTAGTCCAGAACCGAATCGTTCAGCAGCAGGCGCACCAGCACGATCGCGGCGGCGGCGAGCGCGGTCCAGCGCAGCGCGCGCAACCCCGTCCTGCCCTCGATCCAGGCCAGCGGCGGCACCATCAGCGCGATCGCCAGGGTCAGCCACTGGTCGGCGAGGATCATCGCCGCGCCGAGCGCCAGCGCCGCGACCGCCCCGGCGGCATGCGCCCCGGCCCGCCGCAGCGCATCCGTCGCCTCCCCCCCGCGGCGCGCCGCCGCGGCCGCGACGACGAGTCCCGCCGCCAGCCCGAGCGCCACGAGCGCCCAGCTCGCATCGAGCGCGAAGCCGCGCACCCGCGCATAGGCGACCAGCAGCACCAGGACGGGGACCGCCGCCGGCAGCGCCGCCCAGCGCAGCGGATGCGGCCCGCGCCGCTCCCGCCACAGCCCGGCGGCGGCGTTCAACCCCGCCAGCGCCAGGGCGGCCGCCAGGAAGGGGCCCAGCGCCTCGGGCGGCCAGGGGCTGGCGGGCAGGATGGCCTGGACCGCGCCGGCGATCGTCACCGCCTCCTCCGCCGGCTGCCAGAAGGGCACGTCCCAGAGCAGCAGCATCAGCAGCCCGGCCAGCGCGGCGAGCCAGGGCAGGCGGTCCATCCGCGGCTCCCGGATGCCCTTGGCGATGGCGATGGGACCGAGCAGCAGCACGCCGACGGCCGGGGCCAGGCTGGTCGTCCCCGGCACCAGCGCCAGCCCCACCCCGGCGAGCCCCGCGAATGGGATCCAGCCGAGGCGGCGCCCGACCACGCCCTCGAGCGCCGCGCCCGGCAGCAGCGCCAGGTGCAGCGCGGCGACCGCCGGCAGGAACAGCACCGGCGCCCAGAGATCGGCGGGTTCGGCGGCGAAGGCGCCGCCCGCCAGCGCCCAGAGCGCGGCGGCCAGCAGCGCCACCCAGCCGAGCCAGGCCGCGCCCACCTGGCGCAGCACCGCCAGCGCCGCCGCCGTCACCGCCAGCAGGTACAGGAACAGGCCGGGCAGGGAGGGATCCTGCGTCTCGACCAGGGCGGGCGTCGCATAGGCCCCGGCGATGCCGATCGCGGCGACGAGCGGGCCCTGCAGCAGCGCCAGCGCGATGCCGGCGAGCGCGGCCAGCCCGAGCAGCACGAAGCCGGCGAGCGGCGGCACCAGCGCGTACATCGAGGCGGTCGCGTAGGCCGCGCCGAACAGGGTGGCGACCCCGCCGGCCGCCAGCGCCGCCGGCGCCTGGTCCGGCCAGGGCAGGCCCGGCCGGTCCGCCATCGGCCGCCGGCGCAGCCATTCGGCGCCGAGGATCATCGCCGCCCCGAGGAGCCCGGCGAGGGCGCATCGCGCGGCGGGGCCGAGCCAGCCTTCCTCGACGGCGTATCGCACCAGGAAGACGCCGGCCAGCAGCAGCGCCACCGCCCCGAGCCAGACGCCCCAGCGCTGCGTCAGCAGCGCCTCGAGCCCCGGGCGCGGGGGGGTGGGTGGGTCGGGGGGCGCCGTCGCGGCCGGATCGGGCGCCGCTTCCAGCGGTTCCGGCATCGCCCAGGGGTTCGGCGCCGGGGCGGCTTCGGCCGGCGGCGCCTCCGACGGGGGGCGCCAGGGCGGCGGCGGGCGGGGCGCGAACTCCGGCAGGGCGGAATAGGACAGGGCCGGGTCGGGCACCGCGATGCCGGCGGCCTGCAGCGCCGCGCGCAGGGCCTCGATCTCCGCGCGCGCCCGCCTGGCCTGGCGCCAGCCGGCGATGCCCAGGCCCCAGCCCGCGAGGAGGCCAATCGGCACCAGCAGGGCGAGCAGGATCCCGAGCGCTTCCATGGTCGGACGGTCCCCCACGTGTCCCGGCCGGTCAACGGGGGGCGGCGGGTTCCGTGACAGGGCGACCGGGGGAGCGACGTCGCCTCTGTCGTGGCCGGCAAGGCAGGGCCGGGGAGAAGGTACTCCCCCGTCGCCGTCCACGGCGACCCCTCATCTCTTTCTGCTCCTTGTCCTGCGGCAGCGAGGTCCGTGCCTTGGCGCTTCAACCTCTGCGCGCAGGAAAGCGGAAAAGGAGCAGAAAGAGGTGGGTTGGAGTTTCGGGGAAGGGAGTTCCCTCCCTTCCCCGATCGGCCTCGCCGCACCGGGAAAGCAGGAAGGGGTGGCTGGGGGCTTCACCCGACGGCCCTGGGTTCCGTGACGGTGCGGTTGCACGCGCCCCCCCGATCCGCTAGGCACCGCGCCGCGCCGGCACCCCTGGAGGCCGGCGCGCCTGTTTCCGGGGCCCCGAGGCCGCGGTCAGGTCCATATCCCGAACAAGCGGAGCGACGACCATGGTCCAGACTGTCCGGATCGAGGCCGAGGCGCGCGGGCGGGCCGGTAAGGGGGCGGCGCGCGCGACCCGGCGAGAGGGGCTTGTCCCCGCGGTGATCTACGGCGCGAAGCAGGAGGCGACCCTGATCGCCCTCGACCCGCGCCTGATCGTCAAGGAGCTGCAGAAGGGCGGGTGGCAGAGCCACCTCTACGAAGTCGCCGTCAAGGACGGCCCGACCGAGCGCACCCTGCTGCGCGACATCCAGTTCCATCCGGTGACCGACCGGCCGGTGCATGTCGATTTCCAGCGCGTCGCGCCGGGCGCCCGCATCCGCATCCGCGTGCCGGTGCAGTTCGCGCATGAGGACACCTGCCCGGGCCTCAAGGCCGGCGGCGTGCTCAACGTGGTCCGCCGCGAGATCGAGGTGCTGGCCGAGCCGGACGCGGTGCCGGACCTCTTCGAGATCGACCTGGCCGAGGCGGCGATCGGCGACAGCCTGCGCTGGTCCTCGGTGAAGGACCGCTTCGGCACCAAGGCGGTGATCGACCGCGACTTCGTCGTCGCCACCATCGCCGCGCCGACGGTCGTCGAGGAGATCGCCCCGGTCGCCGCGCCGGCGCCGGCGCCCGCCAAGGGCAAGGGCGGCAAGGCGGCCCCCGCCAAGCCGGCCGCCGCCGCGGCCCCGGCCAAGAAGAAGTAGCGCTCCCGCGGGGCGAGGAAGGACGCTGCCGCCTTGCTGCTCTGGGTCGGCCTCGGCAACCCCGGCGCGGAGCATGCGCGGCAGCGCCACAATATCGGCTTCATGGCGCTGGACGAGATCGCCCGGCGCCACCGCTTCGGGCCCTGGCGCAAGCGCTTCAAGGGCGAGGTCGCCGAGGGGCTGGTGGGCGCGGCCCGCGTGCTGGCGCTCAAGCCCCTGACCTACATGAACGACAGCGGCTCGGCCGTGCAGCCGGCCGCCGCCTTCCACAAGATCCCGGCGCAGGACATCTGGGCCTTCCACGACGAGCTCGACCTGGCACCGGGGAAGGTCCGGGTGAAGCGGGGCGGGGGCGCGGCCGGGCATAACGGGCTGCGCGACATGCAGCGGGCGCTCGGGACGCCGGAATTCTGGCGGGTGCGGCTCGGCATCGGGCATCCGGGGCACAAGGACCGGGTGACGGGCCATGTGCTCGGCAATTTCGCCAAGGGCGATGCGGAATGGGTGCAGGCGCTGCTCGACGCGGTGGCCGAGGCGGCAACCCTGCTGGCCGAGGGCAGGCCCGAGGATTTCATGACGCGGGTCGCGCTGCTGACCCAGGCAGGCTGAACGTCGCGCGACAGGGGGAGGGGCGGGCATGGAGACGAACGAGGACGCCGCCGAGGCGGAAGCCTTCGCCGATGGCGTGGGCGGTCCGGGGCGCGAGGACTGGACGAACGCCGCGGCGGCGCTGGCGGCGGCGTTGACGCGCGAGGCGCAGGTGCTGGCGGAGACCGCCGCGGCGCTCCGCGCCGTCGCGGCGCCGCTGCCCGGAGACCCGTCGGGCGGGCCGCTCTCGGACGTCCGGAGGCAGCGCGTGGTCATGCAGGCGGCAGGCGACGCGGCGCTGCGGGCGGCGCTGGCGCTGGAGGCCGCCGAGGCGCTCGGGGCGACGTCGGACACCGGGGCCCGGGCGGCGCGGATCGCCGAGGCGGCCCGCCGCGCCGGGCTTGCGCCGGCCTCCGCCGCGCCGCTGCTGCGCGGGGCGGCGCTCGATTTCCGCTCCGACGACGCGGCGGCGCGCATCGCCGCGACGGCGCTGGCGCAGGAGATCGCGGAGCGGCTGGAACTGGCCTAGGGCGCGTCGGGAAGGTCGTGGAATCGTCGGGGTGAGGGGCGCCTCGGCGGGGGGAAGAAGGCGCTTCTTCCCCCCGCCAACCCCCCATCATCGTTTTTTGGCACTTGTGCTTGGTGATCGGGATGGGGGCGGAGAAGGGCGGGCGGCGGACGTGTCCGCTCCCGCCCGGCACGCACCGGCGGTATCGTTCAGCAGGCGCTGGCGCCTGATCCGGCGAGGGGATGAACCAGCCGCCCCCACCAAGGGCCGGTGGGGCGACGACAGGCCGGCGCGGAGAATCGAGATGGGCTTCAATTGCGGCATCGTGGGCCTGCCGAATGTCGGCAAGTCCACCCTCTTCAACGCGCTGACCCAGACGGCGGCGGCGCAGGCGGCGAACTACCCCTTCTGCACCATCGAGCCGAATGTCGGGCGCGTCGCCGTGCCCGATCCGCGGCTCGACGCGCTGACCCGCATCGGCAAGTCGCAGAAGACGGTGCCGACGAGCCTGGAGTTCGTCGACATCGCGGGCCTGGTGCGCGGCGCCTCCAAGGGCGAGGGGCTGGGCAACCAGTTCCTGGCCAACATCCGCGAGGTCGATGCGATCGTCCATGTGCTGCGCTGCTTCGAGGATCCCGACGTCACCCATGTCGAAGGCAGCGTCGATCCGGTCCGCGACGCCGAGACGGTCGAGACCGAGCTCATGCTCGCCGACCTCGACAGCCTCGAGAAGCGCCAGCAGGGCCTGGTGAAGCGCGCCCGCGGCGGCGACAAGGAAAGCCAGGCGCAGCTCGCCCTGATCGAGCCGATCCTCGCCGCGCTGCAGGAAGGCCGGCCCGCCCGCACCGCCATCCCGCCGGGCGAGGCGGAGGCGGCGCGGCGGCTGCAGCTGATGACCACCAAGCCCGTCCTCTATGTCTGCAATGTCGAGGAAGGGTCGGCCGCCACCGGCAACGCCTTCAGCGAGCGGGTCTTCGCCCGCGCCGCGGCGGAAGGGGCCAGGGCCGTCACCGTCTCGGCGGCGATCGAGGCCGAGATCAGCCAGATGCCGGAGGGCGACCGGGCGGAGTTCCTCGCCTCGCTCGGGCTCGAGGACAGCGGTCTCGACCGCATCATCCGCGCCGGCTACGGGCTGCTCGGCCTCATCACCTACTTCACCTGCGGGCCGAAGGAGGCGCGCGCCTGGACCATCGTGAAGGGCACCAAGGCGCCGCAGGCCGCCGGCGTCATCCATGGCGATTTCGAGCGCGGCTTCATCGCCTGCGAGACCATCGCCTATGACGACTACGTGACCCTGGGCGGGGAGCAGGGCGCCAAGGAGGCGGGGAAGATGCGGGTCGAGGGCAAGGAATACGTCGTGAAGGACGGCGACGTCCTGCTGTTCCGCTTCAACGTCTGAGCGCCTGCGGGGGCATGCCCGTCAGCCCCGGTTTCGGAGGGAGTTCCCCGGCGATGGCAAGAGGCCTTCCCGCGCAAGTTCGATTTCTTCACAAGCTCTGAGCCGGGGCCGTGATCGATCCGCTGCTCGCCTGGTTCCGCGCCGACACGACCCTGGCCGGCCTGCCGCTGGCCTTCCTGCTCGGCGCCGCGGTCGGGGCGGAGCGCGAATGGCGGCAGAGCACCGCGGCGGGCCTGCGGTCCTGCGTGCTGGTCTGCGTCGCCGCCGGGGCCTTCGCCGACCTGATGGTGACGCGGGTCGAGACCTCCAACCTCGGCGCGGGGTTCGGGGCGATCGCGACCGGGGTGGGCTTCCTCGGCGCCGGCGCGATCCTGCGCGAGGGCGCGAATGTCCGCGGCCTGTCGACCGCCGCGACCATCTGGTGCGTCGCCGCGATCGGCGCCCAGGCGGGGGCGGGGGAGACGGTGGGCGCGGTCTGGCTGACCGTGCTGGTGCTGCTGATCAACACCCTGCTGAAGCCGCTGCAGGGCCTGATCCGGCGCTTGCGGCCCGCCCGCCCGTCGGCCGAGGACGCCTCGCTCGAGGGCTGATGCCGGCCGGCGTCGCCTGCCCGCCCCGGAGCGCCGCGAAGGACCCGCCATGCGCCTGATCGCCGAGGACGTTCTGATCGTGCTGGTCGCCGCCCTGCTCGGCGCCGCGGTCGGGGCGGAGCGCGAATGGCGGCGCCACCCGGGCGGGTTGCGCTCCTGCGCCCTGGTCGCGGCGGCGGCCGCGGTCTTCGCGCGCATCGCGGTGCTGTATGGCGGCGACAATCCGGGTGCGGCGCTCGGCGCGATCGCGACCGGGGTGGGGTTTCTCGGCGCCGGGGTGATCCTGCGTCGCGGCGAACATGTGCGGGGCCTGTCGACGGCCGCGACCTTCTGGGCGGTCGCCGCGATCGGCACGGCGGTGGGGCTGCGGGAGACGGGGCTGGCCCTGGCGCTGACCGCGATGGTGTTCGTCAGCCATGGGCTGCTGCGCAGCCTGTCCGGATGGATCGAGCGCCGGGCCCCGCCGGAGGACCCCGGACCGCGCTAACGGTCCGGTCCCCCGCATCCGGCGAACCCGCCCACCAATTCCCAGTGCCAGAAATCGATGATGGGGGGTTGGTGGGGGGACGAAGTGGCTTCTTCCCCCCGCCGCGGCGCCCCAACCCTGGACATCCCGGCCCCATGACGGCGCTAGGCGACCGGGCCGTCCGCTTCCAGCAGGAAGCGCCGCACCGCCGGGTCCGTCGCCAGCCCGATCGCGCGCTGCCGCGCCCCCCGCGCCGCCTCCGCCTCCCCGGCGCGCGCGGCGATCGCGGCCAGCGCCGCCCAGTAGGGCTGGTACTCCGCCAGCCGCGGATCCTCCCCCGCCGCCCGCAGCGCCGCGAGCCCGGTCGCCGGCCCTTCCACCTCCGCCAGCGCCACCGCGCGGTTCACCGCGACCACGGGCGAGCCGGTCGCCCCCAGCAGCGCCTCGTAGAGCAGCAGGATCGCCTCCCAGTCCGTCCGTCCCGTGAGCGCCCGCGCGGCATGGGCGGAGGCGACCGCGGCCTCCCACTGGAAGCGCCCCGGGCGGCCCATCCGTGCGGCGCCGCGCAGCAGCGCCTCCGCCTCGGCCTGGCGCGCGCGGTCCCACCGCGCCGGGTCCTGGGCCGAGAGCGGCACGTAGCGCCCCGCCGCGTCCCGCCCGGCCGGGCGCCGCGCCTCGAGATGCAGCAGCAGCGCGGCCAAGCCCGCCGCCTCCGGCTCCGCCGGCGCCAGCGCGGCCGAGAGGCGCGCGAGCCAGACCGCCTCCTCGGCCAGCGCCCCGCCATCGGACGGGTCCGCGGCGCCGGCGGCATAGGCGCCGTAGACCGCCTCCAGCGCCTCCGGGAGCCGCGCCGCCACCGCTTCCGGCCCGGGCAGGGCGAAGCGCGCGCCGGCCTCCTTCAGCCGCCGCTTGGCCCGCACCAGGCGCTGCGCCATCGCCGCCGGCGAGGCCAGGAAGGCGCCGGCGATCCGCGCCGCGTCCAGCCCCAGCACCACCTGCAGCATCAGCGGCGCGCGCGCGGCCGGCTCCACCGCCGGGTCGGCGCAGGCCAGCAGCAGCGCCAGCCGATGGTCGGGCAGTTCGGCCGGATCGTCCGGCAGCGCGGCGCGGCGCAGCAGCTCGGGCGCCGCGCCGGTCTCCGTCGCGCGCCGGCGGTGCC
>CAZMCV010000117.1:0-12840 GCA_964564645.1 uncultured Acetobacteraceae bacterium | reverse complement strand
GCCTTCGCCTCGTCCCAGGCGCGCTGCGCCTCGTCGAAGACGATCAGCCGCTCGGGCGGCAGGCGGGCGGGATCCGTCGCGTGCTCCTCGAGGAAGCGGTGGACGTTCTGCAGCCGCGCGCTCGCGCGCCGGTCCGCCTCGCGCCGGCCGCACGCGCCGCGCGCCACGGCATCGCGCGCCAGCGCCTCCCGCAGCACGGCGACCAGCGGGGTGTTGCCGGTCAGGAAGGCCGCGTGCTCCTCCCGCCCCGTGCCGAACACCGCGTTCAGGCCGCACAGCGTCTTGCCCGCGCCCGGGATGCCGGTGACGAGCACGACCGTCCGCGCGCCGTCCCGCCGCGCCGCCTCGACATGGCGGGCGATCGCGCGCGTGGTCGCGCCGAGGCTGGTGGCATCCGCCCGCGCCGCGGCGATCTCCGCGACGCCGTTGCGCGCGTACAGCATCGTCGCCGCCTCGACGATGCTCGGGACCGGCCGGTAGGCGGCGCCGAGCCAGGCCGCTCCGTCGAGCGGCGCGTCCGGCGGCGGCAGCCCGGCCTGGATCCAGCCGATGCAGGCGCCGAGCGAAGCGCCGCCGCAGAGCAGCGGGTCGGTCGGGTGCTTCGGCAGCAGCCAGGGCTGCGCGGGCGGGACGAAGCCCCGCGCGCCGGCGACGAGGACCGGCACGATCGCGTGGCGCCGGCTGCCGGCGTGGAAGTCGCGCAGGTCGAGGGCATAGTCCTCCGCCTCCGCGAGCATCGCCGCGGTCGGCGCGCCCGTCTTGAACTCGAGGCAGAGGATGGCGCGGTCGGTCAGCACCACCGCGTCGATCCGCTTCTCGAGGCGCAGCAGCTCGTATTCCAGCGCGATGGTCCAGGTCTCGGCGCCCGGCAGGGCGCCGAGCGCGGCGCGCAACGCGGCCACCTGGTCGCGCCAGGCGAATTCCTGGTCGGCCGAGCCCGGGAAGCCGCGCGCCTGCTGCGCGGAGGCGAGCCGCCCGACCGTGTCGGCCGGATCGCGCGCCAGCAGATCGCGCCCCGTGCAGGCGAACCACGCCCTCATGCCGGACACCCCATCGCCGCCCGGTCGCGCGCGGCGTCCGGGCCCGCATCCGCGCGAAGCCGGTCGCGTGCGCCCGATCGGACCGCGCCCTGCAAGCCCATAGCATGGCCGTGGCCCGGGCGGGCGGAGACCCGGGAACCCTTGCCCGTTGCCCCCCGAGCGGGCATCTCTTCCGCCAAGGCACGCCAGCCGCGGCTGAGACCATCCCCGCCGGGAGTTTCAGCGATGCAACGACGCAGCTTCCTGGCCGCCGGTGCGGCCTCCGCCCTGGCCGCCGCCACCGCCCGACCCGCGATCGCCCAGGCCCCGGCCGCGCGCACGCTGCGCTACGTGCCGCAGACCGACCTGACCGTGCTCGATCCGGTCTTCACCACCGCCTACATCACCCGCCACCACTCCATGATGATCTACGACCAGCTCTTCGGCATGGACGCCAACCTGCGTCCGCAGCCGCAGATGGTCGAGGCGTGGGAGGCCGATGGCGACGGCCTGACCTGGCGGTTCCGGCTTCGGGAAGGGCTGAAATTCCACGATGGCGAGCCGGTGCGCGGCGCGGATTGCGTGGCCTCCATCCGGCGCTGGGCGGCGCGGGATGCGCTCGGCCAGGCGCTGATGGCGCGGCTGGCCGAGATGTCGGCGCCCGAGGATCGCGTCTTCGTCATCCGCCTCAACCGCCGCTTCGGCCCGATGCTGGAGGCGCTGGCCAAGCTCGGCCCCTCGGCGCTCTTCGTGATGCCGGAGCGGATCGCGGCGACGGACGCCAACGCGCAGATCCGCGAGGCGATCGGCTCCGGCCCCTTCCGCTTCGTGCCGGGCGAGCGCGTGGTGGGCTCGCGCGTGGTCTATGAGCGCAACCCCGACTACCGCCCGCGCGAGGGCGGCACGCCGAGCTGGGCCGCCGGGCCGAAGATCGTGCATTTCGACCGCGTCGAGTGGACGGTGATGCCCGACCCCGGCACCTCGGCCGCCGCGATCCGCAACGGCGAGGTGGATTGGTGGGAGAACCCGCCGAACGACCTCGCCCCCGTGCTGCGGCGCGCCCGCGACGTGGTGGTCAAGCGCGCGAGCCCGCTGGGGACGATCGGCACCGGCATCTTCAACTGCCTCCACCCGCCCTTCGACAAGGCCGCCATCCGCCGCGTGGTGCTGCGCGCGATGAGCCAGGAGGATTTCATGACCGCCGCCGCCGGCACCGAGCCCGGCGCGTGGAAGTCCGGCGTCGGCGTCTTCACCCCCGGCACGCCGCTGGCCAACGAGGCGGGGATCGAGGCGGTCACCGCGCCGCGCGACCTGGAAAGGCTCCGGCGCGAGCTGCGCGAGGCCGGCTACCAGGGCGAGACGGTGGTGATGCTGGCGCCATCGGACCAGCAGGCGCTGATGGGCATCGCCGAGGTCGGCCATGACCTGTTCAAGAAGCTCGGCATGGCCGTCGACTACCGCGTCTCCGACTGGGGCACGCTGGTGCAGCGCCGCGCGTCGCGGGAGCCCCCCGACAAGGGCGGGTGGAATTTCTTCCACACCACCTGGAACGGGCTCGACGGGCTGAACCCCGGCATCATGCAGTTCCTGCGCGCGAACGGCGCGCGCGCCTGGTTCGGCTGGCCCGACATCCCGCGCCTGGTCGAACTGCGCGAGGCCTGGTTCGACGCGCCCGACCTGACCGCGCAGCAGGCCGCGGCGCGGGAGATCCAGCAGGTGGTGTTCGACCAGGCGCCCTACCTGCCGAGCGGGCAGTATTTCGGGAACACCGCCTATCGCCGCTCGATCACCGAGCCGATCTCGGAGATCTTCGCCTTCTGGGGGGTCAGGCGGGTCTGAGGCGTCGCCGCGGGTGGCGGGATGGCGGCCGACGCCCCCTGGTCCGCCTTGGTCCGGCACCTGATCCCGGGCCGCCGCGACGAGGCGCCCGAGGAGGGAGCCGCGGGCGCTTCCCGCATTCCAGGCGAGCGGTTCACCCAGGCGGCGATACCGCCCCGCAGGATCGGGCGGCGCCGGCGGGCGCGCTCACGCATCCTCCCCCTCGCCCTTGCGAAAGGGGGAGAGCGTGGCGAGCATCTCCATCTCGCGCCGCATCGCCGGCCGCTCGCGCTCGAGGAAGTCGCCGACCGCGCGGCTCAGCCCGGGATGCGCGATCCAATGCGCCGAGTGGGTCGGCACGGGCAGGTAGCCGCGCTGGATCTTGTGCTCGCCCTGCGCCCCGGCCTCGACCCGCGGCAGCTTGTGCGCGATCGCGAAGTCGATCGCGCGGTAGTAGCAGAGCTCGAAATGCAGGAAGGGCGCGTCCACCACCGTGCCCCAGTTCCGGCCATAGAGCGCGTCGCGGCCCAGCAGGTTCAGCGCGCCCGCCACCGGCTCGCCATCGCGCTCGGCCACCATCAGCACCACCCGGTCGCCGAGGCGCTCGCCGAGCAGCGGCCAGAACGCCCGGGTGAGATAGGCGCTGCGGCCCCATTTCTTGTCCGTGGTGCTGCGGTAGAAGCGGTGGAAGGCATCCCAGTGCCGCTGCGTGATCTCGGCGCCGCGCAAGGTGCGCAGGGTGAAGCCGGTCGCCTCCGCCGCCTCGCGCCGCTCCTTGCGGATCGCCTTGCGCTTGCGCGAGGCGAGGGCGCCGAGGAAATCGTCGAAGCTGGCATAGCCCTGGTTGGTCCAGTGGAATTGCGTGCCCAGGCGTTGCAGCCATCCCGCCGCGCCGAGGGCCTCCCACTCCGCCGCCTCGCAGAAGGTGACGTGGACGGAGGAGAGCTTGAGGTCGCCGCAGGCCTGCGCCAGGGCGCGCCCGACATCGCCATGGGTCACGCCGCTGCCGGGGCGGATCAGCAGGCGCGGGCCGGGGACGGGGCTGAAGGGCGCGCAGACCTGGAGCTTCGGGTAGTAATTCCCGCCCGCCCGCTCGAAGGCATCCGCCCAGCCATGGTCGAAGACGTATTCGCCCTGGCTGTGGCCCTTGGCGTACATCGGCACGCAGGCCAGCACGCGCCCGCCGGCGTCGCGCAGCACGGCGTGCTGCGGCAGCCAGCCGGTGCGGCCGGTGGCGCTGCCGCTCTGCTCCAGCGCCTGCAGGAAGGCGTGGCAGACGAAGGGATTGTCGTCCCCCGCGCAGGCATCCCACTCCGCCGCCGGCACCTCCTCGATGGCGCGGTGGAGCGTCAGGAACAGGTCGGGGCCGGCGGTGTCGGGCATGGCGCCTCGGGCGTCGGGGACGGTGGCGGTCGGCTTGGCCTCCCGCATGTCAGCGGGATGGAGGGTGGCGCAAGCCCGGGGCGGGGGCCGCGCGCGCGCCGGCTCCGGTCCCCGGGCCATCGGACCCCGCGCGGCGCCCGGCAGCGGCAGGCCGCCGGTCCGGGACACTAGCCAATCTCGAACATTCCCTCGACCTCGACCGGCGAATCGGCCGGCAGGGAGGGCACGCCGACCGTGGTGCGCGCGTGACGCCCGGCCTCGCCGAACACCTCCACCATGACGTCCGAGGCGCCGTTCATCACCTGGGCATGGCCGGTGAATTCGGGCGGCGCGGCGATGAAGCCGCCGAGGCGCACCACCCGCCTCACCCGGTCCAGGTCGCCATCGCAGGCGGCCCGGAGCTGCGCCAGCAGGTTCAGCGCGCAGGCCCGCGCCGCGCCGCGCGCCGCCTCGACGGAGACCGCGGCGCCGACCTTGCCGGTGCAGGGCAGCTTGCCGTCCTGCAGCGGGAGCTGGCCGGAGATCACCACCAGCGCGGGCCGCGACCCCGCCGCGCCGCCGAGCGCCACCACATTGTAGGGCACGTAATTGGCGAGCGGCGCGGCCGCCTCCGGCAGGGTGATGCCGAGCTCCCTGAGCCTTGCCTCGACGATACCGCTCATCGGCCATCCTTCCCTTGGTCTGCGCAGGTGGAATGCCGAACCCCTATCCCGCCGCGCGGCGGGATGGCTAGTGCGATGATGCCGGGGCCCGGACGGACCGGTGCCGGACCAGAAGGACGGGGCCGGCAGGGGGAAGACGCATCGTCCACCGCCGGCCGTGCGCCCCTTGCCCGGACACTACTAGCCCTCCCGCGCCTGCGCGGTGGCGGCCAGCAAGGTGTCGATCGGGTCCCAGGAGAAGGCGAGCTGCTCCATGATCCGTCCGGCGAAGCGGATCGTCTCCCGCGCCGCCGCCCGCCCGCCGAGGCGCTCGTAGAACCAGCGCGTCGGGTTCGCCTCCAGCACCCAGAGCATCGCCGAGCGGCAACCCACGGCCGCCAGATGCGCCGCCATCGCGCGCATCAGCCGCCGCCCGACGCCGCGGTCGCGGTAATCGTCCAGCACGTAGAGCGTCTCGATCTCGCCCTGGGCGATCCCGGCGCGGCGCGCCCGCCCGCCGGAGGCGAAGCCGACCACCACGCCGCCGTCCCGCGCCTCATGCCCCGGCGGCGCATCATGGCCGGAGGCGACGGCGACGAACACCGCATGGCCGTTGCGCCGGTCGGCGATCGCCTGCTCGTAGCCCGCGGCGTGGCGCAGTACGGACAGGTTCGCAAGGTATTCGTCGGGCAGCACGCCCGCATAGGCGCTGCGCCAGGTGGCGACATGGACGGCGCCGATGGCGGCGGCGTCCGAGGGGCGGGCGCGGCGGACGGCGATCATGCGCGCGGTCGCCTTCTCTCGTCGTGCATCGGGGCGTGGCGCACCGGGTCGCGGCGCATGGGGTCGCGGCGCATCAGGGCGCGAGACGCCGCAGCACGGCCACGAAGAAGCCATCCGTGCCGTGCCGCGCCGGGGTGAGCAGGAGATGCGGTCCGGCCGCCGCACTCTCCGGCGGGTCGCCCGTCAGCCCGGCCTCGCGCCACGCCTCGTTCAGCGGCACGGGCACGAAATCCGGTCGGGCGGAGAGGAAGGCATCCACCTGGGCCTCGTCCTCGTCGGGCAGCAGCGAGCAGGTAGCGTAGACCAAGCGCCCACCGGGCCGCACAAGTTCCGCTGACATGACAAGAATTTCATGTTGTTTCGTCAGCAAATCCGAAAGATCCGCCGGGCCGGTGCGCACCCGCGCATCGGGATTGCGACGCCAGGTGCCGCTGCCCGTGCAGGGCGCGTCCACCAGCACGCGGTCGAAGGCGCCGGCGCGGCGCTTGGCCCATTTGTCGCCGGGCTGGATCAGATGCCGCTCGGCATTGTCGACACCGGCACGGCGGAAGCGCCGCGCCGCGCCCTCCAGCCGCGAGGCCGAGACGTCGCAGGCGGTGACGCGGCCGCGGTTCTCCATGGTCGCGGCCATCGCCAGCGACTTGCCGCCCGCCCCGGCGCAGAGGTCGCAGACCCGCAGTCCGGGCCGCGCATCGGCGAGCAGCGCGACCATCTGGCTGCCCTCGTCCTGCACCTCGACCAGGCCGGACTGGTAGGCCTTGGTCGTGGTCACCGGGCGGCGCGAGGGGATGCGCAGGCCCCAGGGGGAGAGCGGGGTCGGCTCCGTCGCGATCCCCTCGGCGAGGAGGGCGGCGCCCGCCTCCGCCCGCGAGGTCTTCAGCGCATTGGCGCGGAGGTCGAGCGGCGCCTCGCCCTCCATCGCCGCGGCCTCCGTGGCCAGGGCGGCGCCGAAGCGGGTGCGAAGGCCGGGCAGCGCCCATGCCGGCAGGTTGAGCGCGACCCCTTCCGGCATGTCCGGATGCACCAGCGACTGGCCCTCCAGCGCGCGCAGGACGCGCTGCTCCGCCGGGGTGAGCGGCGGCGCCCCGTAGCGCTCCCCGCAGAAGGCGCCGCCGACCGCCGAGAGCGCGGCGCGATCGACCAGGACGAGATGCGCGGCGGCGAGGAGGCGGGGCGTCGGCCCCTCCGGCGCGGCGGCGCGGGCCAGCCACCAGTCGAGCCGGAGGCGCTGGCGCACGACGCCCCAGGCGCGATCGGCGACCGCCCGTCGATCGCCCGCGCCGATGTAGCGGCGTCCGCGGAAGAACTCGTGCGCGATGGCGTCGGCGGGCCGGCGCCGCTCGGCCTCCAGCGCCGCCAGCAGGTCGATCGCGGCGGCGAGCCGCGCGGCGGGTGTCACGCGCCGAGCCGTTCCGGCAGCGTCTCCAGCCCGCCGGTGAGCGGCGAGGCCAGCGCATCCAGCCAGTACTCGACCGGCTGCGCGCGGCGGTTCAGCCAGTGCACGCGGAAGCCGAAGCGCGCCGCTCCATAGGCGTCCCAGGGGTTGGAGGAGACGAAGGCGATCTCATGCGGCTGGCAGCGGAAGCGCGCCGTGGCCAGCGCGTAGATCGCCGGGTGCGGCTTGTAGCGGCGCAGCGGATCGACGCTGAGGACGGCGTCGAGCAGCGGCGCGAGGCCGCCGGCCTGGGTGGCGTCGGCGAGCATCCCCGGCTCGCCATTCGAGAGGATGGCGGTGGCCAGCCCCGCCTGGCGCAGCGCGGCCAGGGTCGGCACGGCGTCCGGATAGGCACCGAGCACGCGGTAGGCGGAAAGCAGCGCCTCGCGCAGCGACGGGTCCGGCGGGACGCCGTGCAGGGCGAGCGCGTGGTCGAGGGCGCGCTGCGTGAGCGCCCAGAAATCCTCGTAGTCGCCGACCTGGGAGAGGATCCAGCTGTACTCGATCTGCTTGGCGCGCCAGGTCGCCGAGACGCCCTCCGCCGCCGCGCCGAGGCGCGGGGCGTGGCGCGCCACCGCGGCGTGGACGTCGAGCAGGGTGCCATAGGCGTCGAAGACGACGGCGCGGATGGCGGGCGACGGCGGCTTCGTCATGCCTTGCGGCTCCTGCGGCGTTCGGGTGGTCGGCCCGGTGGGACGCGTCCGGGGCCCGCATGCGAACTCCGGATACGACACACCAGGATCATGCGCGTCATGGCCTGCGGATCCCTGGGATTCCGTGAAGCAACGCGGTCCGGGCCCGATCGTCGGGGGAATTCCCCCAGGATTTCAACGGGCATTCTTTCGCGAGCTCAGCCTCGTCCCATGCCCCCGCATCGGCCAGCGGATGCAGGCGGCGCGACACTCTACCCCCGCGGCGCCCGCGGGGAAGCCGCGATCCGCCGGCCCACCCCCCTGGCCGTCGGCGATCGCCGCGCGCACACTCCGCCCGTCCGGAAACCGAAGCAGGAGGAGATGCCGATGAAGAACCCGATGGAGATGACCGGCCGCACGGTGATCGTGACCGGCGCGGGCCAGGGCATCGGCCGGGCGATCAGCGAGCTCGCGCTCGACCTCGGCGCCAATGTGGTGATGGTGGAGCGCAACCCGGAGACGCTGGCCGCGACCGCCGCCGCCCTCGACAGCGACCGCGTGCTGCCCGTGCAGGGCGATGTCGCCAAGGAGGAGTTCGCCGAGGATTGCGTCGCCCAGGCCGTCGCCCGGTTCGGCGCGGTGCATGGGCTGGTGAACAACGCCGGCATCACGCGCCCAGCGATGTTCCTCAAGATGACCATGCAGCAATGGCAGGCGGTGATCGATGTGAACCTGACCGGCTGCTACCTGATGATGCAGGCGGTGGGCCGGCACATGGTCGAGCGCGCCAAGGCGGGCATGCCCCAGCCGATCGGCACCACGGGCGGCATCGTCAACATCTCCTCGACCGCGGGCAAGCGCGGCTCGATCGGGCAGGTGAACTACTCGGCGGCCAAGGCGGGGCTGTTCGGCATGACCATGACCGGCGCGCGGGAATGGGCGCGCTACGGCATCCGCTGCAACTCGGTCGGCTTCGGCACGGTGGTGACGCCGATGACCGAGGTGATCCGCAGCGACAAATTCGCCGAGCAGACCATGGCCCGCATCCCGATGGGCCGCTACGCGGACCCGCAGGAGGTGGCGCCGCTGATCATGTTCCTGGTCTCCAACGCCGCCGTCTACATCACCGGGGAGAACATGACGGTCAGCGGCGGCAGCCACATGCAGCCCTGATCGGCGCGCCCCGGACGCCGGGCGGGCGCGCGGCGTCGGGCCGCCCGCGCGCGTGCTCAGCCTCCGCGAAGACATCGAACCTGCGAAGGGATGCCCGCGGAAGCCAGCGGGGAGATTCCTCCGGAACCGGGGCAGGCGGGGATCCCTTCGCAAACTCTCAGGCGAAATGGTCCGGGCGCTGGCGATGCCGCCGGCGCCGCCCGCGCCGGTGCCGCCACCAGTCGAGCCCGGGCCCGAGCAGCAGCAGCGGCGCCGCCGCGAGCGTCCCGAGCGCGGCCAGGGCGGCCGCCAGCCTCGCGCCCAGCACCAGGCAGAGGGCGGAGAGGGAGGCAAGCGTCGCCACCAGAAGCCCGGCGCCGGCGCAGGTGACGAGGAGCCGCCGGTGCCGCGGGCCGAACCATTCCATGGTTCCCGCCGCATCGGTGCGCGGAATCCCGTCGCGGCCAACCTCGTAGAGGCGACGGGGATCGATCGCGAAGCGCTGGTGGCCCGAGGCGGCCGGGCCGGCCCTGTCGTTCCCGGTCATGACGCTTGCCCGGAACCATCGCGCGCCGGTGTCGCGGGGTAAACCCTCGAGGCGCGTGGCCGCGGGTCAGGCCGCGCCGCGCCATCCCGGCGTGGGGTGCAGGCCGCGCTCCGTCAGCGACGGATGACGACGAAGCGGACGGAGCGGTTGCCCTCCGGTCCGCCGGGCCGGCCGCGCATGCGCCGCAGCCGCCACCAGATCGACCCCGCCGCGACCAGGCCCGCGACGATCAGCACGGGCAGCAACAGGCTGACGAACACCACGGCGAGCGCCGCGAGCACCAGCCCGCCGGCGACGAGCGCCATCAGCAGCGCCGCGCCGCTCACCCGTGCCAGCGCCCGGTCGAGCCAGCTTCCGCCGGCGGCGGGCGCGCCTTGTGCCATGTCCCGGAACTCGCCCTCCGGGGTCATGTCGAGGATCGGGGGGGGCTTGGGCGGGGCGCCGCCGCGCCGAGGGTCGTCCATGCGGGGGATGTTGCCTTGCCCGCGCCGGGGTTCAAGCCCGCCATCGTGATGGCGCCGCCCGGTCTGCGGCGCCGAACCGCCCCGGGGCCCTGGTGGCGAGGATCGGCGGGCGGCATCATGCGCCGCTGGATCGGCCGCCACGGCCCATCATGCTGCGTCAGGACGCGTGCCATGCCCCTCCGACCCTCGCTGCTGGCCGCCGGCTTCGCCGCCGCCATGCTGGCCGCCCTGGCCACCCTGCCGGCGGCGGTCGCGCAATTCCGACCGGACTGGTCCCCCTGGGGCGGCCCGGACAGCCCGGGCGGCCTGTTCGGCGGCGACCCGCTGAGCGTCGAGCCGCATGCCGACCAGCCCATGCATCCCGACCAGGTCTGGACCTGGATGTTCAACCGCTTCCAGGCCTCCGACCAGAACCGGGACGGCCGGGTCTCGATGGACGAGATGAAGCTGTCCCACGCCGGCAGCCCGGCCGACACCGCCGCCGACCGCTCGCGGGAGGCCTGGTTCCGCGCCGCCGACATGAACCATGACGGGCATCTCTCGCCGGAGGAGCTGAAGATGTTCTCGGGCGTGGTGTTCCGCTTCCACGACGCGGATGCGGACGGGAAGCTGGCGCGGCACGAGATCCGGCGGCAGGCGCGCCCGGCCCCGGCCGCCGCGGCACCCTCCCCGGCCACGCCCGCGACCCCGGCCCAGCCGGGCACGCCGGCGCGCCCGGCCCAGGGCCAGCGCTGAGCGGGGGGCAGCGGGCATGGTCACGCCGCTGGCCAGCTTCGACGAATTGGCCGTCGGACAGGTCTTCGACTTCGGCGCCTTCCGGATGGAGGAGGCGGCGATCCTCGACTTCGCCCGGCGCTTCGACCCGCAGCCCTTCCACCGCGACGTCGCGGAGGCCGAGGCCACCCATTTCGGCGGCCTGATCGCCAGCGGCCTGCACACCCAGGCCGCGGCCTTCGGCCACATCCTGAAGACCGGCTGGGTGGAGCAGGTCTCGCTCGGCGGGATCGGCATGACGGTGCGCTGGCCCGCCCCCGTGCGGCCCGGCGACGAGATCGCCATGACGGTGCGCGTCGAGGAGCTCATCCCCTCCCGCAGCAAGCCGGACCGGGGGCTGGCGAAGCTGCGCTACACGGGCAGGCGGGTCTCGGACGGGGCCGAGGTGCTGGACATCCAGGCGACGCATTTCTTCAGGCGCTGAGGCGCGCGCTGGTCCCTGCCCGCCCGGGCGCCTTCAGCCCGTCCCGTCCGGGCGCGATGGGCCCTCCCCGGACGCGCCGCCGCCGCGGGCGAGGATGGCGGTGGTCGAGCGCCCCGGCAGCAGCTCGACCAGCGCCACCACGCCGCCCGCCGCCTGCACCAAGTCGGCGCCGACCACGCGGTCGATCGTGTAGTCCGCGCCCTTGACCAGCACGTCCGGCATCAGCGCCCGGATCAGCTCGAGCGGCGTGTCCTCGGCGAAGGGCACCACCGCGTCGACGGCGGCGAGGGCGGCGAGCACCGCGGCGCGGTCGGCGAGCGGGTTCACCGGCCGCGCCGGACCCTTCAGCCGCGCGACGGAGGCATCCGTGTTCAGCCCGACCACCAGCCGGTCGCAGCGCCGCCGCGCCGCCGAGAGCAGCGCCACATGGCCCGCATGCAGCACGTCGAAGCAGCCATTGGTGAAGCCGATGCGCAGGCCATGCGCACGCCACTCGGCGATCAGGCGGATCGAGGCGGCGCGATCGAGCAGCGCCCCCCCGTTCGCGGCATCGCCCGCGGCGTGCAGCGCATGCGCCAGCTCCTCCGCGGTGACGGTCGCGGTGCCGAGCTTGCCGACGACGATGCCCGCGGCCGCATTGGCCAGCCGCATCGCATCCTCGAGCGGGCGGCCGGCGGCATGGGCGAGCGCCAGGGTCGCGATCACCGTGTCGCCGGCGCCGGAGACGTCGAAGACCTCCCGCGCCACCGCCGGCACGCTGGCGACGGCGCCATCGGCGCGGACCAGGGTCATGCCCCGCTCGGCGCGGGTGCAGAGCAGGGCGGGCAGGCCGGCCGGGGCCATGACCGCGCGGGCGGCGGCGGCGACCTCCGCCTCGGTGCCGACGGGCATGCGCGCGGCGCGGCCGAGCTCGCGGGCATTGGGGGTGAGCAGGTCGGCGCCGCGATAGGCCGCGAAGTCGTCGCGCTTCGGATCGACGAGGACGGGGACACCCCGCGCCCGCGCCGCGGCGATCGCGGCCTCGACCACGGCGGGCGCGAGCACGCCCTTGGCGTAGTCGGAAAGCACCAGCGCCGCGCAGCCCGCGGCCAGCGCCCGGTCGGTCGCGGCGACCAGCGCCGCCGCCTCGGCCGCATCGGCGGGGTCGGCCACCTCGTCGTCCAGGCGCGCGACCTGCTGGGTGCCGGCGACGACGCGCATCTTGCAGATGGTCGGGCGGGTCGCGCTCTCGGCCATCGCATCCTCGATCCGCGGATCGGCGGCCAGCAGCGCGGCCAGCTCCCCGGCCGTCCCGTCCCGCCCGCGCAGGCCGATGAGGACGGCCCGGCCGCCGAGGGCGGAGATGTTGCGCGCGACATTGCCGGCGCCGCCCAGCATGGCGACGCTGCGGCGCAGCCGCACGACGGGCACCGGCGCCTCCGGCGAGATCCGCTCGACCTCGCCATAGAGGTAGCGGTCGAGCATGACGTCGCCGAGGACGAGGATGCGGAGGCCGGAGAAGTCGAGCATGTCACGGCCGGGATAGACCCGGCGCGGGCCGGCGCGCAAACGCGCGCGGCGGCTTGACGGAAGGTGGTGGCAGCCGCGACCGTGCCGCCCGGGATGGGAGCGCCGACCCGAGGGGGGTGGGCCGGCCCGTCCGGGAGGAGTCCCGCGCCATGCTAACGATCTATGGCTGCTACCGCTCGCGCGCGACGCGCCCCATCTGGCTGGCCATGGAGGCCGGCATCGCCTTCGAGCATGTGCCGGTCATCCAGGCGAACCGCCT
>CAZMCV010000116.1:6290-12981 GCA_964564645.1 uncultured Acetobacteraceae bacterium | reverse complement strand
CGCGCATCAGCTCGAGCCCCGCCAGCACGCCGAGCACGCCGTCGAACTTCCCGCCCGTCGGCTGGGTGTCGAGATGGCTGCCGATGGCGACCGGGGCGCGGCCGGGGTCCCTGCCCTCCCGCCGGAAGACCATGTTGCCGAGGCGGTCGACCGTCAGCGTCAGGCCGCAGGCCTCGCCCCAGCGCCGGAAAAGGGCACGGCCCTCGGCGTCGAGGTCGGTCAGGGTCTGGCGGTTGCTGCCGCCCTTTGGCGTGGCGCCGATGCGGGCCATCGCCATCAGGCTGTCCCAGAGCCGGGCGCCCGACAGCGGCAGGTTGGTGGCGCTCACCGCGCCAGCCCCGCCGTCTCCACCACCGCATCGGCCACGACGAGCAGCCCGGCCTCCGCCCATTCGGGGGTCATGCTCTCCTTCTCGTTGTGGCTGAGCCCGCCATGGCAGGGCACGAAGACCAGCGAGGCCGGCAGCGCGCGCGCGACATGGATCGCGTCATGCCCGATCGCGGTCGGCAGGCGGTGGCTGAGCAGGCCGCGCCGCTGCGCCGCCGCCTCGATCCGCCCCGTCAGCACCGGGTCGAAGGGCGTCTGCGGGTAGCCCCAGACGGGCTCGAGCGCGATGCCGATGCCGGGGCGCGCGGCCTCGATCGCATCGGCCTCGGCGCGGAGCGCGGCCTTCAGCGCCTCCATCCCCGGCTGGGTCTGGTGTCGCAGGCTGCAGGCCAGCCGCACGCCGGAGGCGAGGTTGCCGCGCGCATCGGGCGAGATGGCGACGCGGGTGACCGAGCCGATCGCCTGGCCCCCGCTCGCCTTCGACAGCCGCTCGACGGCCAGGATGAAGACGGCGGCGGCGGCCAGCGCATCGACGCGGCCCGCCATGGGCGACCCGCCATGCCCGTCCTTGCCGGTGACGACCGCATCGAAGGAATAGGCGCCGAGCGCATGGGTGACGACCCCGATGCTGGCGCCCATCCCCTCCAGCACCGGACCCTGCTCGATATGGATCTCGAAATAGGCGGCGAGGTCGCGCAGGCCGGCAGGGTCCTCGGGGCCGGCGAGGCCGAGGCGGGCGAGCTCCGCGCCGAAGGTGGCGGGGCCGGCGCGCTCCCGGGTGGCCAGCAGCTTCGCCTCGTCGGCGAGGCCCATGGCGACCTCGCTCGCGGCCATGGGCGGGAAGAAGCGGGCGCCTTCCTCGTTGGTCCAGTTGATGACCATCACCGGCGCCTCGGTCTCGGCGCCGGCCTCGTGCAGCGCGCGCAGGATCTCGAGGCCGACCAGCACGCCGAGCACGCCGTCGAACCGCCCGCCGGTCGGCACCGTGTCGAGGTGGCTGCCGACCGCGACGGGCTTGCGCGACGGGTCGCGCCCGGGGCGGAGGATGCGGGTGGTGCCGAGGCGGTCGATGCCGACCTGGCAGCCGATCGCCTGGGCCCAGGCGACGAGAAGGCGGCGGCCCTCGGCATCCGCGTCGGTCAGCGACTGCCGGTCATTGCCCCCACCCGGGGTCGCGCCGATGCGGGCCATCTGCATCAGGCTGTCCCAGAGGCGGGCGCCGGAGAGGGGGAGGTTGTGGGTCATGCGATCTTCCCGATGTCGCCGGCGCAGAGGCCGAGGGCGCCGCGCAGCCGGTCGGCCATGGCGGGGTCGCCGGCCTCGAGCCGCCAGGTGATCTCCTCGCCGGCCTGCCAGAGCACCAGCGCGTAGTCGGGCCGCGCCGCCGCGGCCGCCGGGCGCACGGCGGCGCCGGAGAGCAGCGGGACGACGATCGAGCCGCGGACGGATTGGGAGACGCAGAAGGCCGTCTCCATCGGCGTCGTCGCGGCGAGCTGGCCCTCGAGGATGGAGGTGGCGCCGCGCACGGGCGCGGCGGGCGGGGCGGGCTCGGGGATGGCGCAGGCGGCTAGCGGCAGGGCGAGGAGGGCGGCGAGGCGGATCACGCCGCCTTCTCCAGCCCGCACCAGGTGGCCATGGTGAGCGCGATGGTGCGCGTGATGCCGTGCATGCTCTCGATGCCCACATTCTCGTCGATGCCGTGGATGTCCACGGCATCCGGCCCGAAGCATGCCACGGGGGTGCTGCGGTGCAATACGAAATGGCGGCCATCCGTCAGGCCGGCGGCGGGGTAGTCGCGCAGGGTGCCGCCGGTGGCCTCCGCGTAGTGGGTGCGGGCCTGGCGGACGATCTCGGCCTCGGTGTCGAAGACGCAGGGATCGGCCATGAAGCCGCGGAAGGCGAGGCTGACCTTCGCGCCGCGCAGAGCCAGGTCGGTGGCCGCGGCGTCCGCCACGATGCGCTCGATGTCGGCCTTCGTCTGCGCGGCGGTGTAGCCCATCATGACGCCGACGCGCAGCCCGATGCGGCAGCGGGTGGCGACGGAGGAGTTCCACTCCCCGCCCTCGATCGTGCCGAGGTTCACGTTGACCGGGTGGTTCGCGCCGCGGAAGGCGGGGTGGATGTTTTCCGCGCGGTTGCGCTCGGCCTCGTAGTCCTTGAAGTGGGCGGCGATGGCCTGGGCGGCCTCGATGGCGTTGAGGCCGGAATGCATGTCGCGGACATGGGCGGGGCGGCCGCTGACGGTGACCCAGGCCCAGACCACGCCGACCTCCGCGGTGTAGAGCGCGTCGTAGCCGGGGCCGGGCTCCGGGATGATGACGGCGTCGGTGGGCGGCAAGGCGAGCATCGCGGCGAGCGCGCCGTTGCCGGTGCATTCCTCCTCGATCACCGCATGCATCTGGACGGGGGCGGCGGGGGCGAGGCCGGCGAGGCGGAGCGCCTGGAAGGCCATGCAGTAGGAGACGATGCCGGCCTTCATGTCGCCGGCGCCGCGGCCCCAGATGCGGCCGTCGCGGATCGTGGGCTCGTAGGGCGGGGTGGTCCAGAGGTCGGCAGCGCCTTCGGGCACGACGTCGACATGGCCCTGGAGGGTGAGGCTGCGGCCCTGCGCGGCGCCGCGCGGGTGGTGGAGGGCGACGACGTTGTCGCGGCCCTGGTAGGGGATCAGCGGGGGGGAGAAGCCGGGATGGGCGGCGAGCGCGGCTTCGTCGACGGGGATGCGCCGGGGGGTGAGGCCGAGGCGCTCGTAGAGGCGGGCCATCTCGGCGAGGGCCGCATGCTCGTTGCCGAGGGTGGAGGGGCAGCGGACGAGGCGGAGGAGGGTGTCGAGGGATTCGGGCTCGAGGGCGGTGCAGGCGTCGAGGATGGCGCGGCGGGCGCCGGGGTCGATGGCTTGGGGCATAATGTCTTAAAGGCGATGGGGTTCAGGAGGCAAGGTTTTGCCACAAACAAAAAACGTCGTTCACGAACTGCGAACGCGGCCTTCGCTGACGGCCGGCCCTTGCACGTCTGCCAAGCAATCTCCATCGGCATAACGTAAAATCAAGAAAACTAATGCGGAGCAAAGCGCCCGAGCTATTTCGAGTCAAGCTGTGCCTAAGACACAAGATATCGACGTATGCAGATATTGACGTTCAAATTACACGAAGAACCATTGAAGGAGAGTATTATTCAGACATCAAAAATACCGTTGACCTAGACGTCATCTTGCTAATCGCTGGCTTGGCGAGAACCACGGCGGCTTAGCGGGAACCACGGCCGCGGGAGCAGGTATGCAGTTGCAGTGATCATGACCTCAATTTCAGTATTCTCCGGAATCCGAAGCTTCGGCCAGAGGGAAACCTTTCCACAAACCTCATCGGACGCCGCATTTCTTAGAAGAAAACTAGCAAGCGTCGGTCGCTCGAGTCGCAAGATCCCAGAGGGATCAGCTAAGACAGAGGGATAAGATTCTAAGCCCTGAGGAATTCTCCCTTGTGCGCGCAGCTCCTCGATCTCCCGGCGAAACGCTTCCATGGAACTTTCGTAAATCGGCTGGAAATGACGCCGAAACTCGACATAATTTGGAGATTGCAGCAGTTCCTGGGCGTATTCCCTTGAGACTACCGGTTTGCTCATTGTCTCGACAATCGGCCAGTTAGGCTCGATGAACTCTCTTCCCACGCTTACTTCAATCCAACCTATGGTTGGTTCTCGAAGGGCATAATGGCTCCTCGCATTGGCTGGCACAGCAATACAAACGTTGAAAGTCTGATAGAATTCGCGCCCGAGCCGGAACCTTTGCCTGTGATGAAGCAAGATTTCTTTTGGCTTGGCTGCTAACCCCAAGATAGAGGCCACTTCAAAGTATGCTCTGCGAGCTAAAGCTTCCGCGAATTCACGACTTTCTCTTGCATGGCCGAGCAAGGCAACGTCGTTCTGCTCAATTTCAACGATGATGGCCCTATCAATATCGTTGCCAACGATCACTGCTGTATTTTGACTAATTCGAGCAGACTTAAGGAACTCCCATCTGGCACCCTCCGCGAGAGTTGACTTACGAAAGTACAACACGTGTGTTCCCGATGTCGGGACCACCGTCCCAAGTTCTCGGAGCGAAACTGCAGTAGCTCCGATCACGCTTGGGAGCTGAGGCGTGTTCACGCCATCTACGAGCAAATCACCTGCCGAGTTGACTAGGCCATTCACGATCTGCGCCGCGATTACAGAGATTGGGGAAACTTGTGCTCCTAATGGATTGAGTTCACGTGATCGATCACCTCCCTGGTCAACGCTACCGCCCACGCCCCGATCCTTACCTGAGCCGTCGTTATTCGGAATCGGAGGATTCTGCACAGGTGCAACGATCCCAAAAAGCCCGCATTCTGTTTGACATTGCCTGATGAGCCTGTCGCACATTAGCGATGACCTGCGAGCACCACACAACGAGCGACACGTAGTTGTCTCGATCTTGCACTCTTGCCTCTGGATCTCTGTCTGCGCTTTCGCAGGACCAGAAAGCCCAAACGGCAGAACGGTTGCCATCCAAAGCGCAAATATGCAAGTCACCTTGTTAGGTGCAGCGCTGATACCCATGCGGGATCTCCTCACCACTTTGAAGACGAAGTTCACGTTCAGCGATGAAAACGGAAACCTTCTGGTTTGGATATTCTTCGTTGTACGCGCGCGTGATCACACTAAGAATCACACACAGCTGGGCGCGGCCCAGCGAACCGGTATCGAGCTTGAATGGACGGCGGAGCCATCCTGGATCAATTTCAGACACAAAGAGATTAACCACTACTCCAGAGTTACGTAGTAGCGCCCAGCGTTGAACAGATGAAGTTATCTGATTCAACTCAGCACCAAGGCTCGCTTGGTATCCGGCCCCATAGTTGATTTCCGCCTCGAAATACCTGATGTGCTGAAATTGCGCTTCGGGCCTCAGACCTATTGTTATCTGTGCATAAGCACAGCGTGGACCGACGTTGTACAGCTCCCCATGCTTGGTAACAGAACACTCGCTTCCTGATATGTCAAGGATACGGAATGAGGAATCGCTCGGACGGAGCGTCACTTCCGCACCTCGAGCCAGCATGTCGAATCTTCCGCGCCCTCCATGAACCGTAATGGTTTGCCGAGCAATGGACTGATCAGCGACAAGCTCAAACTTATCAGGCCATGATTGTCCGGAGCTGTCCTGGACAAGAATGGTCATCGTCCGAACAGGTGTGAGTCGCTCACTGATGATCCAGAAAAATCCAGCAAAGCCCGCAGCAGCACCGCCCATTGTTAGAGCCCAACGGCCTGTCTTTAGGGAAAAGCTTGCAGTGGCGCCTGCAATAAGTCCAAACAGCAAAACAGAGACAATGAGCGCAACCACGACAACGGATATGCTTCTAAAAAGATCTCCCTCAGCGACGCCCTCTGGCAAAAATGCTTGCAATACAAAGATTAATGCTATTAAGAAAAAAGCAACTATTAGCGCTGCAATAAGCGTCCTTGCGGACGTGTCGCCATGTTGAGATGCCCGCGATTGCTTTGGGCTTGATGATGCTTGGGCCATTCGTTCGTCTGCCACCTATAATCCCGCAAGGAGATATGTTTTTGACCTTATGCGACCTGCTTTGCCAACTGCTGACACGCTGCTATGCTCCGATAATGGTTATGCACGTGCCGCAACGAGAATCAACTGGGTAGCTCATACCCAATCCCCGCCTCCACCTCGATCGTCCGCTTCACCGCCGCCCGCCCCATCATCCGATCATGGTGCGCAAACAGCCCCGGATACTCCCGCGGCTCCAACCCCGCCGCCCCCCGGAACCGCCAGAACAGCCGGAACAGGTGGATGTCCGCCACCGAGTAGCGCCCGCCCACCGCCCATTCCCCGCCCCCCAGCCGCCGCTCCGCAATCGCCCAGACCGCCTTTGCGTGGTCCGCCCCCTGCCGCCGCGCCGGATGCACCGTCGCCGCCAGGAAGGACATCCAGGAGACCACCTGCGCCTCCTGCTCCGCCTCGCCCCAGGGCATCAGCCCCGCCTCGGGGAAGCGGCGCGCCAGGTAGAACAGGATCCCCGCTACCTCCGTCAGCACGCGCTGCCCGTCGATCACCAGGGTCGGGACCTTGCCCTCCGGGTTCAGCGCCAGGAACGCCGGGTCCCGGTGCGCCTTCGCGTGGAAGGACAGGGATCGGATCTCGTGCGCCGCCCCCACCTCGTGCAGCGCGATGTGCGGCGCCATGGAGCTCGCCCCGGGCGAGAGGTAGAGCGTCAGCATCCCCGATGGCCTCCCCGCAACGATCCCGTCGCCGCGCAGCTTGGCCCCCCCTGCCCCCGGCGTGCAAGCCGCCCGACCCGCTGCTAGGCTCGCGGGAATGAAGACCTTC
>CAZMCV010000116.1:0-6190 GCA_964564645.1 uncultured Acetobacteraceae bacterium | reverse complement strand
CCCCGGCGTGCAAGCCGCCCGACCCGCTGCTAGGCTCGCGGGAATGAAGACCTTCCACGACCCCGGCCATGCCCGTCACACGCCGCGCTTCTTCCTGATCCGCGGCGAGGTCCGCCCCAACTACGAGATCCCCGCCCGCGCCCAGGCGCTGACCGAGGCGCTGCACCGCCTCGGCCTGCCCCCCGCCACCGCCCCCGCCGCGACGCGCGCGCAGCTCGGGGCGCTGCACGATCCCGGCTATCTCGATTTCCTGAGCACCATCGCCGCGCGCTGGGCCGAGCTGCCGAGCAAGGGGCCGGAGGCCGTGCCCAACATGCACGCCACCGCCGACGCCATCGCCAACGGCGCCCGCCGCCCCGAAAGCCTGCCCGGCCAGGTCGCCTGGTACACCGCCGACAATGCCTGCCCGATCGGCCCCGGCACCTGGGAGGCCTCGATCGGCGCCGCGGGCGTGGCGCTGGCCGCCGCCGCCGAGGCCGCCGAGGGCCGCAGCGCCTACGCGCTCTGCCGCCCGCCTGGCCACCACGCCTATGCCGCCCGCGCCGGCGGGCATTGCTACCTCAACAACGCCGCGCTGGGCGCCCAGGCGCTGCGCGATGCCGGCTGCCCACGCGTGGCCATCATCGACATCGACAGCCACCACGGCAACGGCACCCAGGGCCTGTTCTGGGAACGCGGCGACGTGCTGACCGTCTCGGTCCATGGCGACCCGAACCACTACTACCCCTTCTTCACCGGCTACGCCGAGGAGCGCGGCGCCCATGCCGGGGAGGGCCGCAACCTCAACCTCCCCATCGCCATCGGCAGCGGCGACGAGCCCTGGCTCGCCGCCGTCGCCCACGCCGCCCAGGCCGCGCGCGACGTGCAGGCGGAGGCGCTGGTCGTCTCCCTCGGCTTCGACGCCTCGGAGCACGAGCCGCTGAACGCGCTCCGCGTCACCGCCGACGGCTTCGCCCGCGCCGGCGCGCTGCTCGCCGGCCTCGGCCTGCCCAGCGTGATCGTGCAGGAGGGCGGCTATGCCGTGGACCATCTCGGCCCGCTGCTCGAGCGGTTCCTCACGGGCTGGGGCGAGGCATGATCTTCCCCTTCCGCCTGTTCTCCGCCAACGGCCAGAACGGCCCGAGCGCGGAGGTCGCCGCCGTCCACGCCCAGACCCTCACCCTCGACACCCATGTCGACATCCGCTGGCCCAACCCGCCTGACCCGGTGGCGGAAGGCACGATGCGCGTCGACTTCCCCAAGATGGCGCGCGGCGGCATGCGCGGCGTCGTCTTCATCGCCTATGTCCCTCAGGGCCGGCGCGATGAGGCCGGCCACGCCGCCGCCGCCGAGCGGGTGGAGGCGATGCTGCGCCACATCCACGCCCGCGCCGACGGCAAGGCGCGCCGCTTCTGCGCCACCCCGGACGCGCTGGAGGCGGCGCACCAGGCCGGCGCCCAGGCCGTGCTCTCGGCGGTCGAGAACGGCTATGCCATGGGCCACGACCTCGGCGCGCCGGCGCGGTGGCGCGCGCTCGGCGCCTGCTACCTCACCCTGACGCATGACGGGCACAACGACCTGGCCGACAGCGCCCGCCCGAAGAAGGAACTCGGCGACGCGATGGAGGGCGAGCATGGCGGCCTCTCGCCCCTCGGCCGCCAGGCGATCGCGGCGCTGAACGCGGCGGGGATGGTCGTCGACGTCTCCCATGTCGGGAAGGCGGGGATGATGCAGGCGGCCGAGCTCTCCCGCAGTCCGATCGCCGTCACACACACCGCCTGCCGGGCGATCTGCGACCATCCGCGCGGGCTCGATGACGAGCAGCTCGACATGGTCCGACAGGTCGGCGGCGTCGCGCAGATCACCGCCGTGCCGGCCTTCCTGCGCCAGGTGCCGCAGGGGATGAACAACCTCGCCAGCGTCGAGGACCTGGCCGCCCATGTCGACCACGCGGTCCGCCGGATCGGGGTCGAGCATGTCGGCCTGTCCTCCGACTTCGACGGTGGCGGCGGGGTGCGGCACTGGCAGAACGCGGCCGACAGCCCGGCGCTGACGGCGGCGCTGCTGGCCCGCGGCTACGACGCGAAGGCGATCGGGCTGCTGTGGTCCGGCAACTTTCTCCGCGTCTGGCGCCGGGCGCTGGAGGTCGCGGGCTGACCGGTCGCTCGGCGGGCGTGGAGGCGGCTCGCCATCCGATCCGGTCGGCAACCGCAGACGCCACGGTGGGGCGCTTCGCCCACCGAGCCCCGCTTCAAGGCAGGGGAAGGAAGCCGATGGCGACGACCGCGGCCAGGACGGCCGCTAGGACCGCGGCCGCCGCCCGGACCATGGAACGGGACAGGGGACCGGACCTCCGCGTGCCCGGTCCCGTGCGCCAACGATGCGTCGGGGCGCTGCCCTCATCCCGCTGAGGGCTTCCGAAGTACTGCCTCAGGGTGTTCCGGACCTCCGGCGTCAGCCGGTGGGAGGTGCGGGCGAAGGACGGCAGGATGGCATCCCGCGCATCGATGACCCGGTCGCGGAACCGCCGCGTTGCTTCATCGTAGGTGGACTGGATCAACGCCACCACCAGGCGCTGATCGGGATGCTGCTCGACGAAGGACCTGAACTGGCGCCGAGCCTCCCCGTAGGTCTGGTGGGCGCTCTCGACGTACCACGTGTCGCGCCGCATGGTCCCGGCCATGACGGGCGTGTAGACCATGACCTCGTAGCTGACATCCGCCATGGCGCGCTCCTCGCGCCCCGACAGCGCGGGGCACGGAGCCGTCCTAGGGGAAACCGCTTGCCAGCCGGTTTCCGCCCCGGATCTGCGCCCGGCAGCCGCAGCGAATCACCCTCGCGCCTCGGGCTCGATCGCCCAGCGCGCGCGGACCGCATCGATGGGTGCCGGCGCATCCGCCCAGAAATCCCAGGCAGGGTCGAACAGGTCCACCTTGGCCGCCGCGCCGCCCGCCCAGGCGCGCCAGAACTCCTCCGGATCCAGCCCGCCCCTCGCGTCCCCCGCCGCATCGTTGATCCGGATGCCGAGATGCCAGCTGAGCAGCACCGGCAGCACATGCCCTGCCATGGGCAGCGTCCGGTGCATCGAGGCGGTGAAGGTGCTGGCCAGGATCTCTCCGCGGGGGCTGGTGTCGTAGCCGGTCAGCACATGGACCGAATCATGCGGCAGCGCGAACCCGATGTTCAGCCCGCCCTCCGCGCCGGGAAAGGCGTAGCCGTTCCTGCGGAAATGCGCCCAGAGGAGGTGCCCGAAGCTGTCCCGCGGCAGATGCTCGAGCGCGCCGAAGCGTGCGGCGAGCGCCGGGTCCGCCCCGGCCCCGCGATAGGGCAGGATCCAGGCCATCGCATCGGTGCCCTCGGGCCAGGGCCGCCCCGTCAGGCTCTCGAGATTGGCGCGCGCGATATCGGCCAGCGCCTCGGCCAGGCGGTCGCGCGCCGCGTCCGCCATCTCGTCCAGGTAGCGGCCCGAGACGCCCAGCACCGCGGCATGGCGCAGCACCGCGCCAAGGCGGTCCTTGTCGAGCGGCGGGCCGTCGACGAAGGCCATCACCGCCAGGAACCGCACGGCCTCCTCCGCCAGCGCGGTTCCCGCCAGCGCCGCGGCCAGCGCCTCCGGTCCAGCCACGGGAAGGGCATCCGCGTCGAGCGGGCCGGCATGGCCGAACACGTAGCGGTCCATGCCGGAGAGCGCGTGCCGCGCCGCGTCGCTCAGCCCCGCCCCCCCGGCGATCCCGCGCATGGCGCCGAGGATCGCCCGCGCGGCCTCCGGCGGCGTCTCCGGATGCAGGGGGCGGATCGGCATCGCGTCAGGCCACCGATGGCGGCGCGACCCGCTCGATCCCACCCATCCACGGTCGGAGCACGGGCGGGATGGTGACCGAGCCATCCTCCTGCTGGTGGGTCTCGAGGACCGCGATCAGCGCGCGGCCGACCGCGACGCCCGACCCGTTCAGGGTATGGACGAAGGCCGGGGCGGCCTTGCCGCCAGGACCCTCGGCCGGGCGGTAGCGCGCATTCATCCGCCGCGCCTGAAAGTCCCGGCAATTGGAACAGGAGGAGATCTCGCGCCAGGCGCCCTGCCCCGGCAGCCAGACCTCCAGGTCGAAGGTCTTGGCCGCGCCGAAGCCGGTGTCGCCGGCGGACAGCACGATCCGCCGCCAGGTCAGGCCGAGGTCGGTCAGCACCCGCTCGGCGCACCGCGTCATGCGCTCATGCTCCGCGGCCGAGTCCTCGGGGCGGGTGATGCTGACCAGCTCCACCTTCTGGAACTGGTGCTGGCGCAGCATGCCGCGCGTGTCCCGCCCGGCGCTGCCGGCCTCGGAGCGGAAGCAGGGCGTCAGCGCGGTGTAGCGGCGCGGCAGGTAGGATTCCGCCACGATCTCGTCGCGGACGATGTTGGTCAGCGGCACCTCGGCGGTCGGGACCAGCCAGCGGCCATCGGTGGTGCGGAACAGGTCGTCGGCGAATTTCGGCAGCTGGCCGGTGCCGTACATGGTGGCGTCGTTGACCAGCAGCGGCACGGCGGTCTCGGTGTAGCCATGCTCGTCCGTGTGCAGCGTGATCATCCACTGCCCGAGCGCACGCTCCAGCCGCGCCAGCGCCCCGGACAGCAGGGTGAAGCGCGCGCCCGCGAGCTTGGCCGCGGTCGCGAAATCCATCTGCCCCAGCGCCTCGCCGATCTCGAAATGCTGCCGCGGCGCGAAGGGGAGGTTCGGGATCTCGCCATGCTGGTGCAGCACGACGTTGGCCGTCTCGTCCGCGCCGTCGGGCACCTCCGCATCGAGCAGGTTCGGCAGCGCCTCCAGCAGCGCGGCCTGCTCGGCCTCGGCCGCGGTCGCCTCGGCCTCCAGCGCGGCCATGGCGTCGCGCAGCGCCACCGCCTCCGCCTCCAGCGCCGCGGTGTCGCCGCCGCCGCGCTTGGCGATGCCGATCTCCTTCGAGAGGGCGTTGCGCCGCGCCTGCTTCTCCTGCAGCGCCTGCTGCGCCGCGCGCCGGCGCGCATCCTGCGCCAGCACCTGCCCCGAGACCGGCGCCAGCCCCCGTCGCGCGAGGGCCGCGTCGAAGCCGGCCGGATCGGCGCGGACGGTCCGGATGTCATGCATGGCGGGGCGGGTCCGGGCGAGGATGGACGGGGTCCGGGGACCGCCACGGTCCCCGGCAGGGGTCGAGGGGGCGGCGCCCCCCCGCCTAGGTCGAGGTGCTCGCGGGCGGCGGCTTCGGCGCCATCCAGCGCGCGGCCAGGATGGAGATCTCGTAGAGCAGGATCAGCGGGATCGCGAGGCCGAGCTGGCTGATGATGTCGGGCGGGGTCAGCACCGCGGCGACGACGAACATGCCGACGATCGCATAGCGCCGCCCCTTGCGCAGGCTCTCGACGTTCAGGATCCCAACCCGGCACAGCAGGGTCAGCAGCACCGGCAGCTGGAAGGCGATGCCGAAGGCCAGGATCATCTGCATGACCAGCGAGAGATACTCGCTGACCTTGGCCTCGAGCTGCACCGGCAGCGCCCCGTTCTCCGGCGAGGTCTCGAAGCTGATGAAGAACTGCCAGGCCAGCGGGAAGATGAAGTAGTAGGCCAGCGCCGCCCCGGTCACGAACAGGAAGGGCGAGGCGACCAGGAACGGCGCGATCGCCTTCTTCTCGCTGCGGTAGAGGCCAGGTGCGACGAACAGCCAGAGCTGCGTCGCCCACATCGGGAAGCTGAAGAACACCGCGCCGAAGAAGGCCACCTTCAGGTAGGTGAAGAAGGCCTCGTAGAGGGCGGTGAAGATCATCCGCCGGTCGCCGCCGCCCTGGCTCTGCAGGATGTCGGCCAGCGGCTGCGCCAGGAACCCGTAGATCTGGGCGGAGAAATAATAGCAGACGACGAAGGCGAGCACGAAGGCGCCGACCGACCAGAGCAGCCGCTGGCGCAGCTCCATCAGGTGGTCGATCAACGGCATCGGCTTGTCGTCGATCGTGTCCTCTTGGCTGGGCGGCACGGCGGCGGCGCTCAGGGCTTGGGCAGACGACGGACCTGGCGATGGGCGCGCGTCCGGATCATCGGGCGGCCCTCGGCAGGTCCAGGGATGACGGGCATTCTCTCACGAACTCTCAGGCCTGGTGGTGGGATGGCGGCGCCTGCGCCCCGGCCGAGGCAAGGGCCGGCGCGGGCGCGGGCGCTGCGCCGGATGGGGTGCCGGCTGGGCTCGTGGCCGCGCCGCCGCCGGC
>CAZMCV010000115.1:0-13077 GCA_964564645.1 uncultured Acetobacteraceae bacterium | reverse complement strand
CTGCGTCGTGCTCAGCACGGCGAGGTCCGTCGTCTCCACCGCGCGGAGCTGGGTGGTGGTCAGCGCCGCCACCTGGGTCGTGGTCAGCGCGCCGACCTGGGTCGTGGTCAGCGCCGCGACATCCGTGCTCTCGAGCCCGGCGATCTGCGTCGCGGCCAGCCCGGCGAGCTGGGTGGTGGTCAGGGCGCCGACCTGCGTCGTCGTCAGCGCCGCCACCTGCGTCACGGTGAGGCCGCGGAGCTGCGTGGTGACCAGCGCGCCGGTCTGCGTCGTGGTCAGGGCGGCGACCTGGGTCGTGGTCATCCCGGCGAGCTGGACGCTGCTGAGGCCGCCGACCTGGGTGGTGGTCAGGGCGCCGACCTGGGTGGTGGAGAGCGCCGCCACCTGCGTCGCCGCCAGGCCCTTCACCTGGGTGGTCGTCAGCACGGCGAGGTCGGTGGTCTCGATCGCCGCGACCTGCGTGGTGGTCAGGCCGGCCAGCTGGGCGCTGCCGAGCCCGCCCACCTGCGTCGTGGTCAGCGCCCCGATATCGGTCGTGTCGAGCCCGCGCAGCTGGCTCGTGCTGAGCCCGGCCACCTGGGTCGAGCTGAGCGCGCCGAGCTGCGTCGTGGTCAACGCGCTGACCTGCGTCGTGTCGAGGCCGGCGATCTGCGTCGTGGTCAGCGCGCCGATCTGCGTCGTCGTCACCGCGCCGAGCTGCGTCGTGGTCAGCGCCTTGATCTGGGAGGAGCCGAGGCCGCGCACCTGCGTCGTGGTCAGCACGGCGAGGTCCGTCGTCTCCAGCCCGCGCACCTGGGTCGTGGTCAGCGCCGCGACCTGGGTGCTGGACAGCGCGCCCACCTGGGTCGTGGTCAGCGCCGCGACATCCGTGCTCTCAAGCCCGGCGACCTGCGTCGCCGCCAGGCCGGCCACCTGGGTGGTGGTCAGGGCACCGACCTGCGTCGTCGTCAGTGCCGCCACCTGCGTCGCCGCCAGGCCCTTCAGCTGCGTCGTCGTCAGCACCGCAAGGTCGGTGGTCTCGAGCCCGCCGAGCTGCGTCGTCGTCAGCGAGCCCACCTGGGCGCTGCTGAGCCCGCCCACCTGCGTCGTGGTCAGCGCCCCGATATCGGTCGTGTCGAGCCCGCGCAGCTGGCTCGTGCTGAGCCCGGCCACCTGGGTCGAGCTGAGCGCGCCGAGCTGCGTCGTGGTCAACGCGCTGACCTGCGTCGTGTCGAGGCCGGCGATCTGCGTCGTGGTCAGCGCGCCGATCTGCGTCGTCGTCACCGCGCCGAGCTGCGTCGTGGTCAGCGCCTTGATCTGGGAGGAGCCGAGGCCGCGCACCTGCGTCGTGGTCAGCACGGCGAGGTCCGTCGTCTCCAGCCCGCGCACCTGGGTCGTGGTCAGCGCCGCGACCTGGGTGCTGGACAGCGCGCCCACCTGGGTCGTGGTCAGCGCCGCGACATCCGTGCTCTCAAGCCCGGCGACCTGCGTCGCCGCCAGGCCGGCCACCTGGGTGGTGGTCAGGGCACCGACCTGCGTCGTCGTCAGTGCCGCCACCTGCGTCGCCGCCAGGCCCTTCAGCTGCGTCGTCGTCAGCACCGCAAGGTCGGTGGTCTCGAGCCCGCCGAGCTGCGTCGTCGTCAGCGAGCCCACCTGGGCGCTGCTGAGCCCGCCCACCTGCGTCGTGGTCAGCGCCCCGATATCGGTCGTGTCGAGCCCGCGCAGCTGGCTCGTGCTGAGCCCGGCCACCTGGGTCGAGCTGAGCGCGCCGAGCTGCGTCGTGGTCAACGCGCTGACCTGCGTCGTGTCGAGGCCGGCGATCTGCGTCGTGGTCAGCGCGCCGATCTGCGTCGTCGTCACCGCGCCGAGCTGCGTCGTGGTCAGCGCCTTGATCTGGGAGGAGCCGAGGCCGCGCACCTGCGTCGTGGTCAGCACGGCGAGGTCCGTCGTCTCCAGCCCGCGCACCTGGGTCGTGGTCAGCGCCGCGACCTGGGTGCTGGACAGCGCGCCCACCTGGGTCGTGGTCAGCGCCGCGACATCCGTGCTCTCAAGCCCGGCGACCTGCGTCGCCGCCAGGCCGGCCACCTGGGTGGTGGTCAGGGCACCGACCTGCGTCGTCGTCAGTGCCGCCACCTGCGTCGCCGCCAGGCCCTTCAGCTGCGTCGTCGTCAGCACCGCAAGGTCGGTGGTCTCGAGCCCGCCGAGCTGCGTCGTCGTCAGCGAGCCCACCTGGGCGCTGCTGAGCCCGCCCACCTGCGTCGTGGTCAGCGCCCCGATATCGGTCGTGTCGAGCCCGCGCAGCTGGCTCGTGCTGAGCCCGGCCACCTGGGTCGAGCTGAGCGCGCCGAGCTGCGTCGTGGTCAACGCGCTGACCTGCGTCGTGTCGAGGCCGGCGATCTGCGTCGTGGTCAGCGCGCCGATCTGCGTCGTCGTCACCGCGCCGAGCTGCGTCGTGGTCAGCGCCTTGATCTGGGAGGAGCCGAGGCCGCGCACCTGCGTCGTGGTCAGCACGGCGAGGTCCGTCGTCTCCAGCCCGCGCACCTGGGTCGTGGTCAGCGCCGCGACCTGGGTGCTGGACAGCGCGCCGACCTGCGTCGTTGTCAGCGCCGCGACATCCGTGCTCTCGATCGCGGCGATCTGCGTCGCCGCCAGGCCGGCCACCTGGGTGGTGGTCAGCGCCCCCACCTGCGTCGTCGTCAGCGCCGCCACCTGCGTCGCCGCCAGGCCCTTCAGCTGCGTCGTGCTCAGGACGGCAAGGTCGGTGGTCTCGAGCCCGCCGAGCTGCGTCGTCGTCAGCGCTGCCACCTGGGTCGAGGCCAGCACCGCCACCTGCGTCGTGGTCAGCGCGGCGAGCTGGGTCGTCGCGAAGGCCCGCATCTCGGTCGTGGTCAGACCGGCGATGGTCGTCGTCGTCAGGCCCTGGATCTGCGTCGTATTCAGGGAAGAGATGATGGGCATCGCCTGCTCCAAGCCGAGTGATCGACCGCGTGACGCGGCGCGGCCGTCCTCAGGGGCGGCACACGGCGTCGGATCCCGGCACGAACATCCTGTCGGCACGGCGTTGCGACGCAGAATGCAGGCGCCGCGTTACGCCGGGGTTAAAGGCGCAGGCCGCGCTCATGGCTCGCGCACGCTCTCCGACAGCCCGCGGAGCAGCGGCAGCAGGAAGTAGGAGAGCAGGCTGCGGTCGCCGACCCGGATCTCCGCCGTCACCGTCATCCCGGGCATCGGCGCCGTGCCCTCCGGCAGCCCGGCCAGGTGCGGCGGGTCGAGCGCGATCTGCGCGCGATGCACCGCGGCGCCGCCGATGCCGGGCGGCGCCTCCGTGCCGTCGGCGCGCGCCGCGGAGGAATCCTGCGCCACCGCGCGCAGCCGGCCGCTCAGCACCCCGTGCCGCTGGTAGGGGAAGGCATCCACCTTCACCGCCGCCGCGTCGCCCGGCCGCGCATGGCCGATATCGGCCGAGCGCAGCGCCACCTCGGCGATCAGCGGCGCGCCGGCGGGCACCAGGCTGATCAGCGGCTCGGCCTCCCGCAGCACCGACCCGGCGGAGCGCCGCGCGACCTCCAGCACGGTGCCGTCCTCGGGCGCGGCCAGCACGGTGAGCTCGGCGAGCCGCGCCGCCTTGCCCAGCGCCTCCTCCACCCGGGCCAGCTCGCCGCGGACCCGCACCGCCTCCTCCAGCAGCAGGCGCCGCCAGTCCTCGAGGAAGCCCTGCCGCTCGCCCTGGCGCGCCGCGAGCGCATGGCGCAGCTCCTCCAGCCGCCCGCGGCCGCGGTCGCGCGCCTGCTCGGCCTCCAGCCGCTGCGCGCGCGCGGCCAGGAATTGCAGGCGCGAGCCGATCTGCCCGGCCAGCAGCTTCGCCCGCAGCGTCTCGACGTCGCGCGCGATCGCCGCCTGCTCCTCCAGCGAGGCGTCGGTCTCCTCCAGCGAACGGATCGCGGCCTCCTGCGCGCGGATGTCCCCCTCCAGCGCGCGGAGCCGGGCGGCGTGGAAGGCCCGGCGCTGCGCGTGCAGCCCGGCCTGCAGCGCGGCATCGGGATCCGAAGCGGGCGGCGGCGGCGTGCCGGACAGCTCCGCCTGCACCCGCCCCATCTGCGCCGCCAGCGCGCGCCGCTCGGCCGCCAGCGCGGCGCGGTCGGCCTCGGCGAAGACGGGGTCGAGCAGGGCCAGCACCTGGCCGCGCCGCACCACCTCGCCCGGCCGGACGCGGATCTCGCGGATCACCGCGCGCTCCATCGGCTGCAGCACGATCGGCGGCGCATCGGGGGCGAGCCGCCCCTGCCCCACCACCACCACATCCACCCGCGCGACGCAGGCCACCGCCAGCAGCAGGACGAACAGGCCCATCACCCACCAGTGCAGGCCGCGCAGCAGCGGCGGCGCCGGCTCGGCGATCAGCGCCTCCAGCTCCTCCTGGAAGGGCACCGCCTCCTCGGCCAGGCGCGGCTCGGCCGGCGGGCGCGGCCGCCGGCGGATGACCGCCGGGACCCCGCCTAGCGGAGGTGCTGGGTCTGCTGCTGCCATAGGTGCCGATAGATGTCGCAGCGCTCCAGCAGCGCGGCATGCGGCGCGAAGTCGACCGCCCGCCCCTGCTCGAGCACGAGGATCGCATCCGCCCGCACCAGCGAGGACAGCCGGTGGGAGACGATGACCATCGTCCGCCCCTCGGCGATCTCGGCGAGGTTGGCCTGGATGATCGCCTCGCTGTCCGGGTCGAGCGCGCTGGTCGCCTCGTCGAAGATCAGCAGCCGCGGGCGGGTCAGCAGGGCGCGGGCGATGGCCAGGCGCTGGCGCTGCCCGCCCGAGAAATTGGACGCGTTCTCCTCGACCATCGTGTCGTAGGCGAGCGGCAGGCGCTCGATGAACTCCTGCGCGCCGGCCAGGCGCGCGGCCTCCAGCACCTCGGCCAGCGGCGCCTCGGGCCGCGCGGCGGCGATGTTCTCGCGCAAGGTGCCGCGGAACAGCAGGTTCTCCTGCAGCACGACGCCGATGCTGCCGCGCAGATGGTCGAGCTCGATGTGCCGCAGGTCGACGCCGTCGAGCTGGATCAGCCCCTCCTGCGGGGTCTGGATGCCCTGGATCAGCCGGGTCAGCGTGGTCTTGCCCGAGCCCGAGCGGCCGACCACGCCGATCACCTGCCCCTCGCCGACGGCGAAGCTGACGCGGTCGAGCGCGGGCATGGCCGCGCCGGGATAGCGGAAGCCCACCCCCTCGAAGCGGAGGGCACCGGTGATGGTCGGCCGCGCCAGGCGCCGCGCCGCGGCGCGCTCCGGCCGCGCATTCATCACCGTGCCCAGCATGCGGACCGACAGCGCGGCCTCCTGGTACTCGTTGATCAGCGCCACGATCTGCACCAGCGGCCCGGTGACCCGCCCCGACAGCATGGTGAAGGCGACGAGCGCGCCGATCGACAGCCGGCCCTCGAACACCTCCGTCGCGCCGACGCCAAGGACGGCGATCTGCATCAGCCGCTCCAGCATCCCGGTCATGACGGTGCCGGCGGCGCCGATCCGCCCGACCTCGGCATGGCCGCGCACCGCGGCCGCCACCTGCCCGTCCCAGGCGCGCTGGCGCACCGGCTCGAGCACCAGCGACTTCACCGCGCGCATGTTGTGCAGCGTCTCGACCAGGTAGGCCTGGCGCGCCCCCTCGGCCGCGTAGAGGTCGTTCAGCCGGCGCCGGAAGGCCGGCACCATCCCCCCGATCACGGCGGCGATCGCCAGCGAGAAGCCGAGCACGATCAGGGTCAGCACGCCGCTGTAGAAGGCCAGCAGCAGGATCAGCACCGGCAGCAGCGCGGCATCGAGCAGGGTCTGGAACAGCCGCCCCGTCAGGAAGTGACGCAGCTTCTCGGTCTGCTGCATGTGCCGCGTCAGCACCCCCGCGGCGTTGCCCTCGAAGAAGGCGAGCGGCAGGCCGAGCAGGTGGCGGAAGGTGCGCGAGACCAGCCGCGCATCGATCTTGTTGCTGGCCAGCAGCATCAGCCGCTGCCGCGCATAGCTGAAGAACCCGTCGAAGATGACGAGCACGACGAAGACCAGGACCACCACGCCGAGCGTCTGGGTCGACTGGTGCGGCACCACCTTGTCGATCAGCACCTGGAACAGCAGCGGGATGGCGAAGCCGATCAGGTTGGACAGCACCGCGGCCAGCGCGACGCCGCCGAAGAAGCGCCGGTGGCGCAGGATCTCGGGGATGAACCAGCCGAGGCCGAAGGGCCGGTCCTCCTCCGCCAGCGCCGGCGCGGGGCGGCGGCAGAGCACCAGCGTGCCATCCCATTCGGCCAGGAAGCGCGCCTTGGGCAGGAGCTGGACGCCGGCCTGCTCCTCGGCCGGGTCGTAGATGGCGGCCATCATGGTGCCGTCCGGGCCCGGGACGACATGCACCAGGATCATCCACCGCCCGTCCCGCCGCAGCGCCAGCGCCGGGTAGGCGGTGCCGAGCCCCGCCGCCTTGTCCCAGCCGCAGCCGCGCAGCGTGCGCGCCTTCAGCCCCGCCTTGCCGAGCGCGGCCAGCACGGCGGGCAGCATCGCCCTCCCCTGCGCATCCGCCGGCAGCTCCTCGGGCGCCAGCGTCTGCCCGTGGTGCGCGGCAAGCAGGAAGAGGCAGCGCAAGGCTGTCAGTTCTGGCGCCAAATCCCTGTCCGCCCGGATCCGGCGCGCATCCTAGCGGGCGGCCGTTGCGCCGCCGTTAAGCCCCGGCCGGTCGCCGGACCGGACGCGCCGCTGTACCCTGTCCACCCTGCGGGCAGGCCGGGACGAAGCGCGGCGGATGATGACGGGGCGGGACCAGGACCGGGATGGCGCGGCGACGGCGGGGCTCCGCGTCGTGACCCTGCGGCTCGACGGCCTCGACGAGGCCGGCGTCGCCCCCCTCGGCGCCGTCCTCGACGCGGAGGAGACGCGCCGGGCCGCGCGCTTCGTCTTTCCCCGTCACCGGGTGGAGTTCATCGCCGCCCATGCCCTCGCCCGCGCCGCGCTGGCCGCCGCCCTGCCCGGCACCGCGCCGGCGGCCTTCGGCTTCCGCCCCGGCGCCTACGGCAAGCCGGACGCGCTGCTGGACGGTAGGCCGGCGCCGCTCTCCTTCAACCTCTCCCACACCGCGGGCGTGGTCGGGGTGGCGGTGGCGCCCGTGCCCGGCCTCCGCCTCGGCTTCGACCTCGAGAGCCTGGACCGCCAGGTGACGCCCGACGTCGCGCGGTCGGTCTACCGGCCGGAGGAGCTCGCCTGGCTCGCCGCCCAGCCGGACGAGGCGTCCTGGCGGCTCGGCTTCCTGCGCCTCTGGACGCTGAAGGAATCCTTCATCAAGGCGACCGGGCGGGGCATCGGCCAGGGCCTGTCGACCTTCTGGTTCGAGCTCGACCCGGCGATCGAGGCCGCCCCGCGCCTGCGCCTCCTGCCCGGGACGGCGGAGCGGGCGGAGGAATGGGTCTTCGCCCAGCGCCTCCTCGCGGGGGGGTGCCTGGCGGCGCTGGGGCTGCACCGCCCCCCGCCGGAGGGGGGCGCCGCGACGCTGCAGGCCACCTGGACGGCGCTCGACCTCGCGGCCCTCCGCGCCGCGCTGCCGCCGGCGGCCGGCTGAACCGGTGGGCATCGGCCGCACCCTGCGCCATTAGGACATCCACGCGGCACGGAGATGGGCGGCATGGCGGCGGAGGAGGGCGCGGCGCTGGTGGTGCGCGCGGGCCAGGTGGCGGCCCAGCGCCTGTTCAACCTCGCCGAGGCGATCGACCTCGCGCGCGCCGAGGCGCTCTGGGCGGCGGCGGCCAGCGCGCCCGGCGCGGCGCGGCGCGGCCGCTTCAGCGGCACGCCCGCCAAGGCGATCTCCTTCGACGTCCCCCCGCTCGCCCTCGACCTCGGGCCGGTCGCGCTCGACCTGCAGGGGCAGGCGGCGACGGCCGCGGCGACGGCGCGGCTGTATGATTTCGGGATCGTCACGCTCTCGCTGCGCGTGCCGGCGGAGCGGCTGCCCTGGGCGGATTACGCGCGGCTGGCGAACCGCCTCGACCGGGCGGTCGGGCCGGAGGCGGGGGCGGCGGTCTGGGACGCGCTGCTCGCCCGGCTCCGCGCGGTGCTCGGCCCGGCGCTGCGCGAGCCGGTCGCGGACCCGCCGCAGGAGGACTACCTGCTGGCCGTCGTCGAGGCGCTCGACCCGCCGCTGGCCGCGGAGGCGCTGGAGGCGCAGGCCGACCTCGTCCCGCTGCTCTCGGGCGAGGAGGCGCGGCCGCTGTCGGAGGGGGCGCGGCGCGACCTGCTGCGCCAGCGCTTCTCCTACCACCCCGACGACCTGGTGATCCTCACCTGGGACCGCGCCTTCATCCTCGAGCCCCGCGGCGAGACCGATGTCGCCGAGGTGCTGGAGATGGCGAACGCCCAGCTGCTGGAGATGCGCAGCTATGACGAGATGCTGGACGCCGAGCTGCCGCGCGTGCGCGCGCTGGTGCAATCGGCGCGGCGCGGAACGGCCATCCTCGCCTCCCGCCGCTACGGGCGGCTGGCGCGCGACCTGCACGCGCTGGTCGCCGAGGTGAGCGAGCTGGCCGAGCGCGTGGACAACGCGCTGCAGGTCACGGAGGATGTCTACCTCGCCCGGGTCTATGCCGCGGCGATCGAGCTGTTCCGCGTGCCGGCGGTGGGCGCGGCGGTGGACCGCAAGCTGGCAATCATCCGCGAGACCTATACGGCGCTGCACGGGGAGGCGGCGGGGATCCGGGCGGAGCTGCTGGAGACCGCCATCCTGGTGCTGATCGCGGTCGAGATCGTGCTGTCCCTGGTGCGTCACTGACGACACCGCTGGCGGGCGCCGCCGGGGGTGGTAGGCTGGCCGCCAAGAGCCCCAGGGAGCCGCGACGACCATGAAGATCTGGCTGCACCATGTGAACCACTGCTCGAAGGACGTGCCGGCGCTGGAGGCCTTCTACCGCGACGTTCTCGACCTCAAGCCCGAGCCCTCGCTGAACGCCAACCGCGTCGCCGGCGGCTATGACGGCAAGGTCGCCTTCGTGACGGACGGCACCACGCAATTCCACCTGGCCGAGAAGGACATGACCATCGCCTTCCGCACCGGCCAGGCGATCAACCCGGTGGAGCGCGGCCACGTCGCCTTCCGCACCGACGACATCGAAACCTTCAAGGCCCGGCTGCGCGAGCGCGGCATCCCCTTCAGCGACTACGGCCCCTGGGCGATGAGCGGCTGGCACCAGATCTTCTTCCACGACCCGGAAGGCAACGTGATCGAGGTCCACCAGGATACGAATGCCTGATGCGTGCCGGGCGCGACGGCGCCCGGCACCCTCATTTGCCGCGCCGGCATCCGCCGGCTTGGCTTGCGCGCCACGAGGCGCGGCGCCCGTTCGGGCGCTCGGACCGCTCCGCGGTCCGCAGCACGACTTAATTTGCGCGCCACCGGGCGCGGCGCCCATTCGGGCGCTCGGACCACTCCGCGGTCCGCCTAGGGGAGGGAGACGGGTCACCATGCGCCTCGGCCTGTTCATGATGCCGCTGCATCCGCCCGAGCGGCCGATGCACGAGACCCTGGCGGAGGACACGGAGAAGTCGCTCCTCGCCGACCGGCTCGGCTTCCACGAGCTCTGGATCGGCGAGCATTTCTCCGCCTCCTCCGAGCCCATCGCCAACCCGATGATGTTCATGGCCGCGCTCGCGCCGCGCACGAACCTCACCTTCGCCACCGGCGTGATCAACCTGCCGAACCACCACCCGGCGATGGTCGCGGCCGAGGTCGCGCAATTCGACCACATGACCCGGGGCCGCTTCATCATGGGCATCGGCCCGGGCGGCCTGGCGTCCGACTGGGAGCTGTTCGGCAACACGGACGCGAAGCAGCGCGGCCAGCGGATGCTGGAAGCGATCGACGCGATCCTGGCGATCTGGGCCCAGGACCCGCCCTACGACATCGAGGGCCCGACCTGGACCGCGCGGATCACCAAGGCGGTGATCCCGGAGTTCGGGGTCGGCATCATGCCCAAGCCCTACACGCGCCCGCACCCGCCGATCGCCATCACCGCGCGCAGCGTCGACAGCTTCGGCGTGCGCGTCGCGGCCGAGCGCGGCTGGGGCGTGGTCTCGGCCAATTTCGTCGCCGCCCGCATCGTCGAGGGGCACTGGCAGACGCTCTCGGCGGCGCTGGCGAAGCACGGCAAGCGGCCGGACGGCGCCGATTGGCGCGTCTCGCGGAACTTCTGCATCGCGGCCACGGACGCGGAGGCGCGGGACCGCATGTTCCACGCCGACGGCGCCAACCGCTACTACTTCCACTACCTCTCGACCCTGGCCCGCCGCGCCGGCCTGCTCGAGACCCTGAAGCCCACGGCCGCGACGCCGGACGAGGCGGTGACACTGGAAGCGATCATCGAGGATTGCGTGATCTGCGGCTCCCCGCGCACCGTCCTCGACAAGCTCATCGCCTTCCGCGAGCGGGTCGGGCCCTTCGGTCACCTGATGATGGCCGGCCTCGACTGGTCCGGCCCCAACGCGGCCTGGGAGGCCGAGACCATGAAGCGCCTGGCGGAGGAGGTGATGCCCCGCTTCCGCCAGCATGTGGGGGCGACGGCCAAGGCCGCCTGACCTGGCCTCCACGCCTCAGGGATGCGTCTCGAAAAGGTAGTGCCAGCCGAGTTGCGGGAGCTCGGCCGCGATCACCACCACCAGCAGGCGGAAGATGTGCCGCTTCGCGTCCGGGGCGGTCGCGAAGCGCGCCCCCAGCCACCCGCCCGCGACGCTGCCGAGGCCGAGCAGCCCGGCCAGCACCCAGTCGATCTCCGACCGCCAGGCGAAGAAGGCGATGGCGACGACCGTGACGGGCACCGGCAGGTCGTACTCCACGATGATCGCCCCCCTGGCGTCCGGCCCGCGCGCCGGCGCGGCACCGCCGCCGGGCCGGCCCCGCGCCAAGCGGCCTTCGCCTCGGCCGCCCTTCCGCGTTAGGCTCCCGCCCCCGATCGTCGGAGGAGGAACCCGGACCATGCCCGTCACCGTCAAGGAGATGCTCGAGGCCGCCAACGCCGCCGTTCCGCGCATCAGCGCCCACGACGCCAAGGCGCTGCACGGCCACGCCAATGTCGTCTTCGTCGACCTGCGGGAGCCGCCGGAGCTCACGGCCTCGGGCAAGGTGCCCGGCGCGCTCGCCATCCCGCGCGGCCTGCTCGAGTTCCGCGCCGACCCCGATAGCCCGCTGCACGACGCGGCCTTCGACCGCGCCAAGACCATCGTGACCTACTGCGCCTCCGGCGGCCGCTCGGCGCTCGCCGGCAAGACGCTGAAGGACATGGGCTACACCGATGTCCGCAACCTCGGCGGCTTCAAGGACTGGGTCGAGGCGGGCGGCCAGGTCGAGGGCGGCTGAGCCCCGCGCCCTACCCCGCCCCCGGCTGGATGCCGGCCTTCTTCGCGGCATCCAGCCACTTCTCCATCTCGGCCTGGCAGAAGGCCCGCGCCTGCTCCGGCGTGGAGGTCACGACCGACGCGCCGAGCTGGGCGTGGCGCTCGACGATCTCCGGCTTCCGCAGCGCCGCCACCGCATCGGCGTGGATCCTCGCCAGCACCGGGGCGGGGATGCCGGCCGGCCCGATCACCATGCCCCAGGTCGTCGCCTCGAAGCCCGGCAGCAGTGCCTCGGCGAGCGTCGGCGTCTCGGGCAGCTGCGGCGCGCGCTGCGCGGCCGTCGTCGCCAGCACCCGCACCGCGCCGGAGCGGATGTGCGGCAGGATCGCCGCCACCGTGTCGAACATGAAGGCGACGCGGCCCGACATCAGGTCCGGATGGGCGGCCGTGCTGCCGCGGTAGTTCACGTCGGTGACCTCGATCCCCGTGCGCTGCGCGAAGAGCTGCGGCGCCAGGCGCACCACGCCGCCCGTGGTCGCCACCGGGATCCCGGGTGTCCGCTTCGCCAGCGCCACCAGCCCCGCCGGGTCGTTCGCCTCCGACGCCCTGGGCACGCAGAGCGCGAGCGGGGTCGCGGTGGTCTGGGTGACGAAGGTGAAGTCCTTCATCGTGTCGAAGGGCACGCGGTGGAAGGCCGGGTTCACCGCATGCGCGACCGAGACGAGGCCCAGCGCATGCCCATCCCCCGGCAGCTTGGCCAGCGCGTCGGTGCCGATCACGCCATCGGCGCCGCTGCGGTTCTCGACCGTCACCGGCTGCCCCCAGGCGGTCGAGAGCGGCTCGGCGATCAGCCGCGCCGTGATGTCGGAGACGCCGCCCGGCGTGTAGGGAACGACGACGCGCACCGTCCGGCTGGGAAAGCCGGGCTGCGCCCTCAAGAGGCGCGGATGCGCGAGCGCGGCGGCGGCCGCGCCGGCCAGGACGGCCCGGCGGTCGATGGTCATGGGTTTCCTCCCGTACGCAACGATCCCCAGTCTGCGCCCGGGCGCGCCGGCGGAAAAGCGGATCGCCGCGACCGGTCAGCCCGGCCGGCCCGCCAGGGCGGCCTGGCAGGCTGCCGCACCCGCGGTCCCGGCGAGGAACCCGGCCAGGCAGGGGGCGAAGCGCGGCGCGAAATCCGGGTCCCAGGCGCCGCCATGGCCGACCGGCGCATCCGGCCGGTCCACCACCAGGGCGGGCACGCCGCGCGCCGCCATCGCCGCCGCGAAGGCCGCCGCCCGTGCCGCCGTGTCCGGGTCGTAGGGATCGTCGCGGAACAGGACCAGCGCCGCCCGGCGCAGCGCGTCGGGCGCCATGGCCGCGAGCGCGGCGCGGAAATCGGCCAGCGCCTCCGCCCGCCGCTCCGGCCGCGTCCCATGCGCCGCCGGGGCGAGGAAGAGGGCGGCATCGGCGAGCCCGGCGGCGCGCAGCGCGACCAGCGCGACGAAGGCGCCGCGCGATTCCCCCGCCAGCACGACCTGCCGGTAGCCGGCGCGGCGCAGCCCCGCGGTGCCCACGGCCAGGGAGGCGGCGGCCGGCGCCAGCGGGTCGATGCGCGCCGGGCGGTCCTGCCGCCAGAGGTCCCAGCCGGCCATCCCCGCCATGGCGAGGATCCCCGGCGGGGGCGGCGGCGGGTCGCGCTCGCGGTGATAGGCATGCAGCCAGACCAGCGCCCCGGCGGCGGCGGCGGCGCCCCGATGCGGCGCGCCCGCCGGGT
>CAZMCV010000114.1:0-13136 GCA_964564645.1 uncultured Acetobacteraceae bacterium | reverse complement strand
GGGCCGCCTGCTGGCGCGCCGTCTCCTCCGCCGCGCGCTGGGCCGCCTGCTGGCGCGCCGTCTCCTCCGCCGCGCGCTGGGCCGCCTGCTGGCGGGCATCCTCGGCGGGGCTGGTGGCGGTCGCGGGTGGGGGCTGGTCGGGCGTCCCGGACGCCGCCCCCGGCCCGGCCGGGACCAGCACCAGCGGCGCCGGGGCGGAGGGCAGCGCCGGCGGCGGGTCGGAGGGGGCGAGCACCAGCCAGGCACCGACCGCACCGGCCACCAGCGCACCGCCCGCCCCGGCGATCAGCGCGTAGGGCGGGCGCCGCCCTGCCTGCGGCGGCGACGGGACCGCGGCGGCGGGGCGCGCGGCCGCGGCCGGCGGGGTCGGCGGCAGGGTCGCCCCCAGCGCGGCCACCATCGTCGCCTCCGCATCCGCCGGGGCGGCATGCGGGGCCACGGTCGCCTCCCCCGACGCCGCCGCGCGGATCGCCTCGGCGAAGGCGGCGGCATTCGGGAAGCGATCCTCGGGCCGCTTGGCCAGGGCCCGCCCGATCACCGCATCGAAGGCGCGCGGCGTGGTCACCGAAAGCTGCGAGGGCGGCAGGGGATCGGCCGTCATCACGCGATGCCGCACCGCCGCGAAGCCGCCATCGAAGGGCTTCTCCCCGGTCAGCAGCTGGTACAGCACGACGCCCGCCGCCCAGAGATCGGCGCGCGCGTCCACCGCCTCCCCGAGGAATTGCTCGGGCGCCATGTAGGAGGGGGTGCCCATGACCGTCCCCACCTGGGTCATGGAGCTGTCGATCAGCCGCGCGATGCCGAAATCGGCGAGCTTCACCGTGCCGTCCGCGGCCAGCATGATGTTCGCCGGCTTGATGTCGCGGTGCACGACATCGCGCCCATGCGAATAGGCGAGCGCGGCGAGGATTTGGTCCATCAGCCGCACCACCTCGGGCAGCGCGAAGCGCTCCTGCCGGTCGAGCCGGGCCTTGAGGGAGCCGCCCTCGACCAGCTCCATCACGATCCAGGCGGTGCTGTCGTTCTCGCCGTAATCGTGGACGGCCACGATGTTCGGGTGGCTGAGGCGCCCTGCCGCCTCGGCCTCGCGCCGGAACCGCTCATCCGCCTCCGCGCCCTCGGGATCGTCCGCGGCCTGGCGGCGGAGAACCTTCACCGCGACGCGGCGGCGGATCTTGCGGTCCCTGGCATCGAAGACCGTGCCCATGGCGCCGCTGCCGAGCGTCCCGAGCAGCTCGTACTTGGCCTCGATCTCCTGCGGCAGCATGGACGTGGCGTTCTCCAGAGCGCGGGACGGCACCGGGGAGGTCGTGCCCGGACCGTTCCGCTCGGCATGCGGGTCGGCACAGGATTGACATATCGGGCGCCGGATGTCGCGGGAAGCGGCGGCGCCATCCGCGGCGGATCCGCGCCGCGCCCGGGGGCGCGGGCGCCGCGCGCGCCCGGTGCGGCTACAGCCGCGACGCCGCCCCCGCCTCCGCGGTCCGCCCCGGCGCCGTGCGCTGCCCGTCGCCGATCAGCGCGAAGGGCGCCCAGTAGAAGGGATGCGCGAAATCGGTGAGGCCGGGCCGGCGCGCGACATCCTCGAAGATCAGCATCTGCGCCCCGCGCAGCGCCGCCGCGCTGGAGGCGCCGCCGCGCTGCCGGCGGAGCGCGTCCGAGACGGTCAGCGCCGCCGCATCGTCCTGCGCCGCCCAATGGGTGACCATCAGGCCGCGGGCGCCGGCGAAGAAGAAGGCGCGCGCCAGGCCCGAGAGCGCCTCGCCGCCGCCCTCGCCGCCGGGCCCGCCCGTGTTGCAGGCCGAGAGGATGACGAGGTCGGCATCGAGCTTGAGGTTCAGCAGCTCGCTCGCCCGCACGAAGGCCTGGTCGGCATTGCGCGCGCCGGCGGCGGTCGAGACCACGACCGTCGGCTCGGTCAGGCAGGAGAGCTCGCCCGGCAGCAGCGCATGGGTCGCCAGGTGGACGATCCGCGCCTGGCCGACATCGGGCGCGCGCAGCGCCGCGGCGGTGAAGGCCGCGCCGAGATGCACGGCCTGGGGCGGGGCGCCGGTCTGCTCCATGGCGATCAGCACCTCGCTCCGCGTCCCCGGCAGGCGCACCAGGCCCTGCGCCATCGTCGCGTCATTGGCGCAGCGATCGCGCGGGAAGCTGGCATCGAGCTGGGCGCGGCTCGGCGGCACGAAATCGCCGAAGCCGATCCAGGGCATGGGCGCGGTCGATCGGGCGCCGGCGGTCCGCAGGGTCACGAAGGTCTGCGGCGAGGGGACATGCGCGATCGCGTGGCGGCGGATCAGCCAGGGCGCGCCGAGCAGCCCGTCGCGTTCGGCCGGCCCGGTCAGCAGCAGGCCGAAGGGAATGCCGAGCAGCGCGCCATCGGGCACCACATGCAGCGTCGCCGCGCCCTCGAGTGCGGGCTCGAGCGGGCGCAGGAGCGCCGCGTAGATCGCCGCCGCCGCCTCGGTGTCGAAGCGTCCCGGGCGGTTGGCCGCGTCGATCACGCCGGCGCGGACCGCCGCGACCAGCCGCGTCGTCTCAGCATCCGTCAGCGTGGTGCGCGCCGCGCTCACCCTTCCCTCGCGCAGCGCCAGCACCCAGCCATGCGTGCGGCCGATCAGCATGGTCACCAGCGCCTCGTCGGGCGCCAGCGCGGCGGCGGCGGCCGGCGCGTCGATCGCCGACAGCAGCAGCTGGCGATAGCCCGGCGCCGCGGCCGCGACCTCGCTCTCGGCCTCGGCGCGCCGCGCCTGGGCCTCGGCGATCCGCCGGTCGAGCGCCTGGCCGCCGCTGCCGGCATCGCGCTCGGCGAAGAGGTCGCGCAGCGCCTGGTCGGCGTCCTGCAGCCGGCGCACGGCCGCGGCGACGCCCTGGTCGCCGGCCGCCGCGCCGAGCCGCGCGCTCGCCTGCTGGACGAAGCGCACCGTGTTGCTGCGCTGGGCGAGCTGGATGGCGAGGAACATCTCGCGCCGCAGCGCCTCCGCCTCCCCCGGCTTCGCCGCCGCCTCGGCGGCCAGCGCGTCGAGATAGGGAAGGATGTCGTTGACCGGCAGGGCGATCTGGCGGGCGCGCAGGATCGCCGCCCCGGTGCGGAAGGCATCGAGCGCCGATTCGCGCCGCCCCGCCTCCAGGCGCCGGCGCCCGGCGAGGAAGAGCGTCAGCGCCTCCGGCCGCTCGCCCGGCGCGGCGACGGAGAAGCGCAGCGCCGCCGCCTCGAGCGTGCGGGCCAGCACGTCGTCGCGCCCGACGCGGCCATGCGCGAAGGCCTCGGCGCGGAGCGAGCGGCCGATCATCAGCCCCTGCTCGACGCCGGCACGCCGCAGCAGGCGGCGGCTGTCGGCGATCAGCGCCGGCCCGTTTGCATGGTCGCCGAGCCGCCCGAGCGTGATCGCGGTGTAGCGCCGGGTCTCGGCCAGGCCGGCGACGGCGGTGGTGATGGTCGGCGTCGCCCGCTCGGCCGTGTCCGCCTCCCCGCCCGGGTTCAGGATGCTGGCCGGCACCAGCGCCGCATAGGCCGCGTCCGCCTGGCGCAGCAGCGCGAGCGCCTGCGCCGCGTCGCCGGCATTCAGCGCCGCGATGCCGCGGTAGTGCAGCAGGCGCGGCAGGTCCGTCGGGTCGTTGGAGCGCCGCGCCAGCGCGTCCGCGCGGGCGAACAGGATCGCCGCTTCCTGATGCCGCCCCTGGTTCGAGAGGTTCAGCGCCAGATGCACGAGCGCGCCGCTCGAGCCCGGGTTGTCGCGGCCGAGCACGCGCTCCTGGATGGCGAGCGCGGCGCGGAACGCATCCTCGGCGGCGGCGAAATTGTCGGCCTGGTTCAGCTCCCGCCCGAGCGACATCGCCCGCTCGTACTGGCTGATGTCGGCGGCGCCGAAGGCATCGGCGGACAGCCGCCGGACGGCGATCTCGAGCGCGGCCGAGCGCGCCTGCGGCCCGGCGGCGCCGGCCGACTGCCCGGTCGCCAGCCGCTCCATCACCGGGGCCGCGGTCGAGACGCCATCGGCGAGCACCGGCCCCTCCGGCCCCGCCGCCACCAGCGCGAGGTGCGGCCAGCCGCCGACCCGGCGCGTGCAGGCGAGGAGCCGCGCCGGGGCGCCGCCCGCCAGGGTCGTCGGCTGCGGCGCGGCGCAGGCGTTGCGCTGGTCGAGCCAGCTGCGCCAGAGGCCGCCCGAGGCGAGCGCGTCCAGCCGGGCCGCGTCGGTCGGGCCGCGCAGCATCACCACCCGGGCCGCGGGCTGGGTCCAGCCGCCGCAGAACACCTCGCGCCCGGAGGCGACGGGCAGGTCCGCCGGCACGCCGCCGGCGCCCGGCTGCACCAGGCAGGCCTCCCCCCGCGCATCATTCCCGGCGGGCTCGCCGGAGATGCTGCGCGCGGTGGTGGCCAGGTAGGCCTCGGGCGGCGGGCTGGTGCAGGCGGCGGCGAGCGCGCCGAGCAGCGCCAGGGCCGCGAGCGGCGGGCGGAGGGAGGCGGGGCGGGACCGGCTCATTCGTAGTCGTACTCCCCGACGTTCGGGATCGTGACCTCGGCCGGGTTGATGCCGGCGGAGCGGAGGTTGATCTCGATGTCGATGAACAGGTACGGCGGCAGCGGCTGGAAGGGCGGCGTCACGACGCAGTTGATGGCCGAGAGCACGCACCCGTTGATGCGGTAATTCTGCAGCGAGGACGGCGGGATGGGCCGGGTCGTGTCGCCGAAGGAGGCGGCCTGGAAGCCGTCCGACCCGTTCAGGGTGCCGGTCAGGTCGGCGCCGCCGCCCTGGCCATGCACGCCGAGCCGGCCGGCCACGATGCCGCCCTGCGCCTGCCCGCCATCGAGCAGCAGGAAGGCCGGGCTCGACCCCGCCTGCAGGTTCAGCACGACCGGCCCCGCCGGGTCGCCGTTGCTTGGCCCGAAGACGCCCGGATTGTTGCCCCCGGGCGAAGGCTCGCGCACCTGGCTCGGCTGCAGGTCGGGCGACACTCCCGGCTGGTCCGGGCGGACCAGGGCGAGCGGATCGGCCGCCGCGAGCGTCGCCCGCGTGTCGAACAGCACGGGCGGGAGGCCGGCGGAGGGGGTGCCGGTGGTCACGGTCGAGGGGGTCGTGCCCATCCGGATGCCCTCGGCGCCGCGGGCGCTGAACAGCAGGCCGCTGCGCCCGCTCGGCCCGGAAGGCGTGGTCGGCACGTCCTGGGCGAGGCGGCGGCCGAGATCGATGCGGAAGGCGGCGCCCGAGAGGGTCATGCCGCCGGAGGCATAGAACGCCGCCGCGCCGGCGCGCACCTGCCCGCCCTCGATCGTCAGCCCGGCCGCCTGCCCCGGTGCCGGCGGGGTGAAGTCCATCGCCGTGGCCAGGCTGCCCGCCGCCACCTGGAGGCCGGGCGCGTCCAGGGTCGCGCCCTGGAGCGTCAGCGACTGCTCGGTCCGCAGCACCAGGCGCGCGCCGGCGCCGAGCGTGCCGGTCACGGTGGTCGGCGCCTCGAGGGTGCGCAGCAGCAGATCCTGCCCGGCGGTCATGTTGCCGACCCGGTCGACCCGGTTGCCGCGCGCCGCGCCGCTCCGCGCCGGGTTCAGCGCCGCGAGGTTGATCGTGCCGAGCGGCGCAGCGGCGGTCAGCACGGGCGCGTCGATCGCGGGCTGGCCGCCCTGCTGGGCGATCGAGCCGCGGGTCGAGGCGAGCGAGACGGTGTTGGCCGCGCTGCCGCCTCGGGCCGAGAGCAGCCCGTTGGTCTGGGTCAGGGCGTCGCCGGCGGCCAGGGTCAGGTCGCCGCGCCCGCCGGTGCCCGCCAGGATCCGCCCGCCGGTCGTCAAGGCCCGGTCGGCGGACAGGGACAGGTTGCGCGTCGCCGAGAGGGTGCTGCCCGAGGCGATGCCCATCGCCCCGTCCGCGTCGCCGAGCAGGTCCCTGGCCGCGGCGAGCACCGCGCCGCCCGCGACCGAGAGATCGCCACCGCTCGTCGCCTGCAGATCCTGTCGGGCCGACAGGTCCGCATTGGCCTGGACGGACAGCGCCTGCCCGGCGGCGAGCACGAGGTCGCGGTTGGCCGTGGCCTCCGCCCGCGCGCCGAAGGTGGTGGCGCCGGTCGTACTCGCGACCCGCAGGTCCCGCCCGGCGGTGACCTGCGTGGCCGTGCCGAGCTCGGCGCTGGTCCCGGCGGCGAGCACGAGGTCGCGCCCCGCGCCCAGACGGGCCGATGCCCCGACCGTGCTCTCGGTGCCGCTGCTGAGGGTGAGGTCGCGGCCGGCGCTCACCAGGGTGGAGGGACCGACCGCCAGGGAGCCGGAGGTCGCGCGCAGCGTGGCATCGGTGCCGGCCCGCGCCGTGCCCTCCGCGCCGAGGCTGAGCGCGCCGCCGCCCGCGAGAAGCGACAGGGCCCCGTCCGCCCGCAGCAGGACCGCATCCCCGGTGGTGATCCCGCCGCCGGCGGTGAGCGAGGCATCGCCGATGGCGAGCACGCGGACCCCCTCGCCGAGCAGGATGGCGCCGGTCGTCGTGGCAAGCGTGGATTGGGCGACGGCGCCGCCGGTCCCGGCCCGCACCAGGGCCGCGTCGCCCACCGAGAGGCCGGTCGCCGCCGAAAGCATCGCATCGGCGGTGGCCAGCACCTGGACGGATCCGCCGAGGTCGATCAGCCCGGCGCTCGCCGTCAGCAGGGCGGCGCCGCCCTGCGCCTGCGCCTGGGTGCCGGTGCCGAGGGCGAGGGACCCGGTGGCCGCGACGAGGCTGGCGCTGGTGCCGGCCCGGATCAGCGCCGAGGTCCCGGTCGCAATCCCGGTCCCGCCGGTGAGCGCGGCGGCGCTGCCGGCCAGCACCCGGGCGCTGTCGCCGACCGACAGCATCGCACCCGCCGCCAGGGTCGCCGTCGTGGCCGCCTGCGCCGTGGACCCGGTGCCGAGCGTGAGCCCGGTGCCGGCGGTCAGCGACACCGCATCGCCCTGCGCCTCGATGCGTGCGTTGCTGCCGGTCGACAGCGCGCCGCCTGCCGCCAGCGTCGCCGTCGTGGCCCCCAACACGGTGGTCCCGGCGCCCAGCGTGAGTTCGGTCCCGGCGGCCAGCGACACCGCGTCGCCCTGCGCCTCGATGCGCGCGTTGCTGCCGGTCGACAGCGCGCCGCCTGCGTCCAGCGTCGCCGCGGTGGAGGCCAGCACCGTGGCGCCGTTGCCGAGCGAAAGATCGGTGACCGCCGTCAGCAGCGCCGGGCCGCCCTGCGCCTCGATGCGTGCGTTGCTACCGATCGACAGCGCGCCGCCTGCCGCCAGAGTCGCCGTCGTGGCCCCCAACACGGTGGTCCCGGCGCCGAGCGCGAGTTCGGTCCCGGCGGCCAGCGACACCGCATCGCCCTGCGCCTCGATGCGTGCGTTGCTGCCGGTCGACAGCGCGCCGCCCGCCTCCAGCGTCGCCGCGGTGGAGGCCAGCACCGTCGCGCCGTTGCCGAGCGACAGATCCGTGGCCGCCGTCAGCAGTGCCGGGCCGCCCTGGGCCTGCACGGAAGCCGAGTTGCCAATCGACAGCGCGCCGCCTGCCGCCAGCGTCGCCGTCGTGGCCCCCAACACGGTGGTCCCGGCGCCGAGCGTGAGTTCGGTCCCGGAGGCCAGCGACACCGCGTCGCCCTGCGCCTCGATGCGTGCGTTGCTGCCGGTCGACAGCGCGCCGCCCGCCTCCAGCGTCGCCGCGGTGGAGGCCAGCACCCTGGAGGCATTGCCGAGGGTGAGATCCGCGCCCGCCGCCAGCAGCGCCGCGCCGCCCTGGGCCTCGACCGTGACCGCATTGGCGACCGAGACGCCGGCGGCGCCGCGGATCGTCACCGCGCCGCTCGCCTGGATGCCCGCCTGGATCTCGAGATCCCTCGACGTGACCAGGGTCAGATCCGCCGCCGTGCCACCGGTCTCGCCGACCAGGAAGGCGGCGCCCGCCTCGGTCGCGGCCGTCGTCCCGCTCCGCCGCGCCAGCCGGTCCACCGCATTGCCGGTGGCATCGATCCGCACCGTGCCGAGCGCGAGCCCGGCGAGGCTGCCGACCGAGAGCACCCCGCCGGTCTGGGTGATGGCGCCATTGCCGGCGGTCCCGGCGAAGAGCTCGAGCCCGGCGATGCGCTCGGGCACCAGCGGATCGGCCCCGAGGCCGCGGAGCAGCACGTCGCCGGCCAGGGTGATGTCGCCCGCGGTCTGCGCCGTCTCGCCCGCCGCCGGCGCCAGCGTGCGGCCGATGCGCAACAGCGTCGCGGGGGTTTGGCTCGGGCCATCGGCCGCGCCGGCATCGGTGAAGCCGCTGCCGCCAAGCAGCAGGATCTCCGCCGAGGTGAGCGAGAGCGTGCCCGGCGTGTCGGCGGCGCCCCCCAGGGCGACGGCGCGGCCCTCGGTGGTCGGGCGCAGCTCGATCGTCCCGCGCGGCGCGACCAGCCGCGCGGCCAGCGCCAGGTCGTTGGCGCGCAGCGACAGCACGCGCCCGGGACCGACGACGATCGGGCTGGTCACGCCGAGCACGGCGATGGAGGCGTCGACGCCGAAGCGCGCGTCGCGGCCGGCATCGATGCCGGTGGTGGCCGGGGTCAGCGTCGGGTCCGCCAGGCTCGGCGCGAAGGCCGGGGCATCGGTGCGGAGGATGTAGCTGGTCTCCGCCCCGGCGCCGATGGTCGGCAGGCTCGCCACCTCGTCGACGAGGTTGAGCGCGCGGAGCTCGACGGTCCCCCGCGGCGCCTGCACGTTCAGCCGCTCGACGCTGATCACGCCCCCGGTCTGGGTCACGTCGCCCGCCGCCGTGTCCAGGCGGAGGCCGCGCACCCCGAGCGTCTCGGCATCGACGCGGAGCCGCACATCGTCGGTGAGCGTGATGGTGTCGTTGCGCCCGTCGCCGATGACCAGCGTCTCGGCCGCGATCCGGCGCAGCTCGGCCGTCTCGAGCGCGAAGCCGCCGGGGTTGGCGCCGCCGAGCGTCACCGCGACGCCGGCCGAGTTCGGCGCGAGCTGCACGACGCCGCCCGGCGCGCGGAGCGCGGCGGTCCCCGGGGTGATCGCGATCTCATCGGCATAGAGCGCGATCAACCCGCCGCTGCGCCGCACGCCGGTGCCGGCCGTCTCGAGCCCGGCGGCGACCGTGTCCGCGATGCCGAGGCTGGCGCGGTTGCTGCGCAGGATCAGGGCGACGGCCCGGAGCGGATCGTCGTCGGCGAGCGCGCGCGTGCCGGCGCGCAGATCCTGCACCGTGCCGATCGAGTTGGCCGACCTGTCGAGGCGGATCGCGCGGGCGGTACGGCCGGTGACGGTGCCGGCTTCGATGGTGCCGCCGGTCTGCAGCACGTAGCCGTTCGGATCGTCCGGGGCGACCGGATCGGCATCGGCGCGGGCGCGCAGGGTCAGGGTGCCGGCAGCGAGGTCGGGGTCGACCGCGCCGCCGCCGGCGCGGACCGTGCCCGCGGCGATGGCGATGCTGCCCTGCACCGCCTCGAGCACCAGGTTGCCGGCGCGCGCGGTGATGGTGCCACGGTTCAGGACGTTCTGCCCGCCCTGCAGGGTCAGATCGGTGCCGTCCGCGCCGGTCGCGCCGCCCCCCGGCGTGATCGAGAGCGTGATCCGGGTTCCGCGGAACTCCGCGTCCGGGGTCCTGGCGAAGGCCGACGCCTCATCGGCGGTGGGCAAGGGGCCAGGCATGGGCGTGGCGAGGAGGAGGGCGGCGGTCACCGCCCCGTCGATCCCGATGCCGTCCTGGATCGTGCCGGCGGCGGTGTTGACGATGTCGGCGGCGGCGAAGACCTCGGTGGCGGCGATCGTGCCCGAGTTCACCACGCTGCCGGCGCCGCTCTCGACGCGGGTGGCGCGGATCTCGCCGGTCTCGAGGTTGTTGACGAGGGCAAAGCCGCCGACCGAGGTGGCGGCGGTGATCACGCCGTTGCTGATCAGGGTGCCGCCGGTCGAGGCGACGCTGTGGGCGATCATGATGCCCGGGTCGAAATTGGTGACGGTGCCGGTGGCGGTGACGGCCCCGCCCGCGAGGATGCCGCCGCTGTTGTCGATGGTGCCCGCGGCGATGTCGTTCAGCGCCACGATGGTCGCGCGGTTGGCCAGGTTGGCGGCGAGGATGTCGTTGGCCAGGATCTGGCCGGAATTGTTCACGTCGAACGCGCCGGTCCCGACCGTGCCGGCCAGCACCTGGCCGCTGGCGAAGTTGGTCAGCGCGCCGAGCACCTGCCCATCGGCGGGCAGCTGGCCGGGATCGGCCAGCGCGATCAGCCCGGCATTGGAGATGCCGGCGGCCGCCCGCACGACGGAGCCGGTCGCGATGGCGGCGCCCGGTGCCATCGAGGCGGCCGCCCAGATCACGCCATTGTTGGTCAGCGCCCCGCCGGCATCGATGTCGATCGCGCCGGTCAGCGCCAGCACCCAGGGTGCCGTGTCCGCCACCTGGGGCGCGATGCGGATCGTGCCGTCCTCGGTGGCGAGGGTCACGCCGGTGCCGCCGATGACGCTGCGGTTGATGGTCAGGCCGCCGGTGCCGGTGACCCCGAGATCGACGAGGCCCCCGGCCTCGATGCCCGAAAGGCCATTGGCGGCCCGCACGGTGAGGTCTCGGTTGTGGTTGCGGAAGCGGAAATCGCCATCGGCCCTGCCGGCCAGGAAGGTGACCGCGTTGTCCGCCGTCGCCAGCAGCACCGAGCCACCGGAGGAGGCCGCGCGGAGCGACGGCGCCGTCAGCACGCCCGCCACCGTCTGCGTGATGTCGCCCACCGCTTCGAGGGTGATCGCGCTGCCGGCCGTCACCCCGGCCTGGAGCGTCATCGTGCCCGTCGCCGCGGTCAGGGTCGCGGTCGTCCCGGCCGACACCGCCCCGGTCACGGTGATCGAGGGGCCGGTGATCCCGACCGCCGCGCCCGCCGTCACGCCGGCCACGGTCAGGCCCGCGCCGCTGCCGAGCAGGAAGCTCCCCGCCGCGCTGCCGCCGACGCTGTCCACCAGGTTCGCCGCCGTCGCCAGCAGCACCGAGCCGCCCGACGACATCGCGGTCAGAGACGGCGCCGTCAGCACGCCGGCCACCGTCTGCGTGATGTTGCCCACCGCCGACAGCGCGATCGCGGTCCCGGCCGTCACCGCCGCATTCAGCGCCAGCGTGCCTGTCGCCGCGGTCAGGCTCGCGGTCGTCCCGGCCGAGACCGCCCCGGTCACGGTGATCGCAGGCCCGGTGATCCCGACCGCCGCGCCCGCGGTCACGCCCGTCACCGCCAACCCACTGTCGCTGGCAAGCAGGAAGCTCCCCGTCGCGCTGCCGCCGACGTTGCCCACCAGATTCGCCGCCGTCGCCAGCAGCACCGAGCCGCTCGAGGAGGTCGCGCTGAGCGAGGGCGCCGTCAGCACGCCGGCCAGCGTCTGCGTGATGTCGCCCACCGCTTCGAGCGTGATCGCGCTGCCGCCCGTCACCCCGGCTTCGATCGCCAGCGTGCCCGTCGCCGCGGTCAGGGTCGCGGTGGTACCGGCCGAGACCGCCCCGGTCACGGTGATCGCGGGGCCGGTGATCCCGACCGCCGCGCCCGCGGTCACGCCCGTCACCGTCAACCCACTGTCGCTGTCGAGCAGGAAGCTCCCCGAAGCGCTGCCGCCGACGCTGTCCACCAGGTTCGCCGCCGTCGCCAGCAGCACCGATCCGATCGAGGAGGTCGCGCTGAGCGAGGGCGCCGTCAGCACGCCGGCCAGCGTCTGCGTGATGTCGCCCACCGCTTCGAGCGTGATCGCGCTGCCGCCCGTCACCCCGGCCTCGATCGCCAGCGTGCCCGTCGCCGCGGTCAGGGTCGCGGTGGTACCGGCCGAAACCGCCCCGGTCACTGTGACCGCGGGGCCGATGATCCCGACCGCCGCGCCTGCCATCACGCCCGTCACGGTCAGGCCTGAGCCGCTGCCGAGCAGGAAGCTCCCCGACGCGCTGCCGCCGACGCTGTCCACAAGATTCGTCGCCGTCGCCAGCAGCACCGATCCGCTCGAGGAGGTCGCGCTGAGCGATGGCGCCGTCAGCACGCCGGCCAGCGTCTGCGTGATGTCGCCCACCGCTTCGAGCGTGATCGCGCTGCCGCCCGTCACCCCGGCCTCGATCGCCAGCGTGCCCGTCGCCGCGGTCAGGGTCGCGGTGGTGCCGGCCGACACCGCCCCGGTCACGGTGATGGATGGCCCGGTGATCCCGACCGCCGCGCCCGCGGTCACGCCCGTCACGGTCAGGCCTGAGCCGCTGTCGAGCAGGAAGCTCCCCGACGCGCTGCCGCCGACGCTGTCCACCAGGTTCGCCGCCGTCGCCAGCAGCACCGACCCGCCGGAGGAGATCGCGCTGAGCGACGGCGCCGTCAGCACGCCGGCCACCGCCTGCGTGATGTCGCCTGCCGCCGACAGCGCGATCGCGCTGCCGCCCGTCAGCGCCGCGTTGATCACGATGCTGCCGCCGGCTTCCGCCGTCAGCGTGCCGCTCGTCAGCGTGAAGGCCGCGTTGAAGGTGATGTCGCCGGTCGTGGTCTGGAGCGTGACCCCACCCGCGGTCGTGCGGTTCACCGCGTCCGACACGGTGATCGTGTTGTTCGCCTGGAGCACGATCGTGACGCCATCGAGACCGGGCTGGTTGAACTGGCCGGGATCGATGCTGATCGTGTCGGTGTCGAAATCGGAGAAGCTGATCTGCCCGGGGGTCGGACCGACGGTCGGAATGCCGATGCCGCCGCCGGTCTCGATCACGATGGCGTCGGGGTCGATGAACAGGGTGCCCGCCGCGCCACCGGGCCCGCCGGCCAGCAGCGCGAAGCCATCCACGGTCATCGAGCCCTGCCCAGAGATCTCGACGAACCCGCCATTCCCGCCCTGCGGCCCGCCCCGCGCGGACAGCAGCCCGAACATCCGCGTCTCCGCGGTGCTGTTCACCGCGATGGTGCCGCCCTGGCCGGCGACCGTGGCGTCGGCCCGCACCGTGGCGCCGGCCTCGATGGTCGTGCGCGCGGCCTTCTCCTGCGCGCGGCCGATGCCCGTCGTCCCGATCAGCGCCGTCCCGCCGCCGCCCGGGCCAGAGACGTCGGCGATCGCGCCCGCCGCCAGGGTCACCGCCTCCGCCGCCTGCACCGCGACGGTGCCGCCCCTCGCGCCGCGCGCCGTGCCGCGCGCGCTCGCCTCGCCTTCCAGCCGCGCGCCGCGCGTCGAGCGCCCG
>CAZMCV010000113.1:0-13228 GCA_964564645.1 uncultured Acetobacteraceae bacterium | reverse complement strand
TGATTCAGACTTCAGGCGGGACGGGAATCCCGACGACCTTCAAGCGATTGCCCTGCCACGCGATGGCCCGCGCTTGACAGGGCCGGCCCGGAAGCGACAGTGCGGAGGAATGCTAATCGACTGAAAATCCACAAGGAATTGAAGAGTTGAAGACCTCTTCAAGCGTGCCCGGTGCCGCCTGCACCCTGCTGGCGCTCCACCTCCTGCTGCTCGGCCCCTGGTCGGCGCCGCGGGCGCAGCAGGAGGTCCCCGTCCTCGCCCCGGTCAGCTACCCGCATGTCCGCTTCGACATGGATCTCGGCCTCTACAGCGTGGCCAGTCCCAACCCGGGCGACCGCGCACGCAGCGGCAGCGAGACCTTCCTCTGGGGCGAGATCCTGGCCGAAATCGGCCTCGCGCCGAATCTCTCGCTCAACATCGTGTTCCATCCCGACCCGGCCGGCGACGAGCCCCCGGACGGCGCCGCGCTCTTCCTCAACCGCCAGGCGGCCTTCTTCGAGCAGATCTATGCGGACTGGCAGCCGATGGAGCGCCTGCGCCTGTTCGGCGGCAAGTTCAACGCGCCCTTCGGCTTCGGCTACGAGGAATTCCCGGGCGTGCTGATCGCCTTCCGCGCGCATGACGTCTACCTGATCCGCGAGCAGCTCGGCGCCGGCACCGCCGTGACCCTGGTCGACGATCCCGTCCATGGCGAGCACCGGCTCTGGGCGACGCTCGGCACCCTCGATACCAGCGCCCTCTCCACCACCTTCTTCACGCGCCAGGGCTGCTGTCCGGAGGGCTATGTGCGCTACGCCCGCAACTACCTCCGCCAGGGCGGCGCCGGGAACAGCGGGCACGTGACCAATGGCGTGGTCGCGCTGGAGGGCAGCGGCATGGCCTGGGCGCCGGGGCTGCGCTACCACCTCTCGCTCTCCTCGCTCGGGCCCGGCAAGGGCGGCACGCGGCGCGAATGGGGCTGGTCTGCCGGCGCCGTCCAGGAGCTCGCTTTGACCGAGACGCTGAACGGGCTGCTGTTCGGCGAGTACGTGGAGTTCCGCAATGCCGGCGGCGCGCCGCTCGAGGTCGCGGGCGACGACCCGGAGGCGGCGCCCGCGCCGGCGCTCGGCCGGCGTCGCTTCTCGACCCTCGGGGCGCAACTCTCCTCCGGCCCCTGGCGTCTCACCCTGGCCTGGCAGCGCGAGGCCTGGAAGCGCAGCGTGAACCCGCAGGCGACGCAGCAATGGGTGGAGGCCTCGGTGGGGCGCGACTTGGTCTGGGGCTTCGGCCTCGATATCGGCTGGCAGTATGCGCATTACGCGACGGAGGATGGCACGGCGCGCGGCGCCAACGCCTTCGTCAGCCGCCTCGGCTTCCGGCAGAGCTTCTGATTTCCCGGCGGCGCGGTGTTCCCGGACATCCTCCCGGACTGGATCGCGCCCGCGGACCTCGCCGCGGCGAAGGTGGCGCAGCAGGCCATGGCCGCGCGGGTGATCCGCACGGATGCGCATGGCACGGTGCGCCGCGTCGGCGGCGTGGATGTCAGCAGCGGCGGGCGCTTCGACCCCGATCCGCGCATCCATGCCGCGATCGTGGTGCTGTCCTGGCCCGATCTCACGCCGCTGGCGGAGGCGGCGGCCTCGGTCGCGCCCACCATGCCCTACATCCCCGGCTATCTCGGCTTCCGCGAGATCCCGGCGCTGCTCGCGGCGTGGCAGGCGCTGGATCCGAAGCCCGACCTGCTGATGGTGGATGGGCACGGGATCGCCCATCCGCGCGGCCTCGGCATCGCCGCGCATCTCGGCGTCGTGCTCGACCTGCCGAGCATCGGCGTCGCCAAGTCGCTGCTGGTCGGCGCGCCGGAGCCCCCGGTGGGCGAGGCGCGCGGGGATCGCGCGCCGCTGCTCTGGCGCGGCGAGCGGATCGGCACGTCGCTGCGCACGAAGCGGCGGTCGAACCCGCTGCATGTCTCGATCGGGCATCGCGTCTCGCTTGCCGCGGCGGAGGCCTGGGTGGAGGGCGCGACCCGCCTCCACCGGCTGCCGGAGCCGACGCGCCGGGCGCATGAGGCGGCCAACCGGCAGCGTCGCGGCGGCGCGTGATCCATGGTGGATCGGCCGCGGGCCCCGCGGCGTCGACCCCGGGGGAGGGGCGGCGATCCCCCGCCCCGTTTCCTGGCCCCGGGCACCAGGGATGCGTGCCCGCGGACGGGCATGGGGTCAGGCCGGCGGGCGCCGGCGTCCCGTGCCGGCACTCATTGTCCGGCGGCCATCTCCCGCGCGGCGCGGCGGATGATCTCCATCCGGTTCAGCCAGCCCTGGCCGAAGCGCGCGAAGCCGGGAAGGCCGCGGCCATGCTCGGCCCGCAGCGCGGCGAGGCGGTCGATCGCCGCCACGGGGTCGAGCAGCCGCAACGCGGCGAGCGTCACGGGACCGATGGCGCCATCCTCGCGCGCGCCGGCGACGCGCTGGAGCAGCCGCGCGGCGATTCCCGGCCCGGCCTTCATCCCGGTGTCGAGCACCAGCAGGTCCACCCCCGCCGGCAGGTCGTCGCAGCGCAGCGTGTTCCAGAATCGCGCGCGGCAGATCTCGCGCGCCTCGGCCTCGGTCAGCGCGGCCACCTCGTCGGGCCGCACCGCGCGGCCGCGCCATTCGGCGAGCATCGCCTCGGTGATGCCGAACATGCTGGGCCCGCCGCGATCCTCGGGATCCTCCGCGAAGCCGCCCTCGCGCTGCAGGACCAGCTCGAGGCAGCGGGCGAAGCGCGCGCCCGGCGGTTCGGCATCCGGCGCCGGCGGCAGGGCGGCGGTGGCCGACGGGGCGGCCGGGGGCGAGGCGGCCGGGCCCGGCGCGAAGGCGCGCGCGGCCGCCTGCCCGATCGTATCGCCGGCCAGCCGCGCCTGCTGCTGCGCCAGGCTGCGCACCGTCGCATCCTTGTCGCGCGAGCCCTGGGAGGAGCCGATCCAGAAATTCACCACCGCCGTGAAGCCCGCCACCAGCGCGCCCACGGCGATGTTCAACAGCGAATAGGCCTGCTGGTGCTCGGCGGGCGGGGTCCAGAACAGGAAGATCCCGATGGTGGCGAAGAAGCCGGCGGTCACGACCACCGAGACGGTCGCCGGCGCCCAGGACAGTGCCGCATCGGCCCGGACCATCGCGAGCATGGTGCCGCGCGCGCCCCGCACATCGGCCAGGCCCGCGCGCATCGCCTCCAGCTCCTGCGCGCGCTGCCGCGCCTCGGCTTCCATGCGCAGCCGCTCGGCCTCGAGCGCGATCTCGGCCAGGCGGAGGCGCAGCGCCGCCGCGGCGGCCGGATCGGCCGCCAGCCTCGCCTCGGCGGCCGCGGGGTCGGCGGTGCCGGTCGCCTGCTGCACCGCCGTGGCGACGGTCGCGGCGACATCGCCGGCGCGCTCCCCGACCAGCAGGCGGGTCAGGCTGGGGAGGAGGGTGAGGCCAAGGGCGACGAGGGGGGCCATGGGACGCTCCAGCAGGGCCAGGAAAATATACCTTCTTTGTTGCGATACTGTCAAGAAATTCCTTTCCCTGGCCGGCGCACCGCCCTGGCCCGCATCCCCGCCAGCGGCTATGGCGCCCCGCATGCATCGCCTCTGGATCGCCCTCGGCGCGCTGGCCGGCCTGGCCGCCGTCGCGCTCTCCGCCTGGGCCGCGCATGCCGCGCCGCGCCTGCTCGATCCCGCGCGGCTCGCCGTGCTGGACAGCGGGATCACCCAGCAGGGCTGGCACGCCCTGGCGCTGGTCGCGACCGGGCTCTGGGCCGAGCGGCGCGGCGGCGCCGCGGGCCTGCCGCACCTGGCTGGCGCCTGCTTCGCCCTCGGGACGCTGTTGTTCTGCGGCGGGGTCTACGCGGCGGCGCTGGCCGGCCGCTCCCTCGGGCCGGTGGCGCCCACCGGCGGGACCTTGCTCATGCTCGGCTGGGCGCTGCTGTTCCTGTCCGCCATCCTGCCGCCGCGGCCCGCGCCCCGGTGACCGCGGAGGACCCCGGCGTCGCCGCCTGCTACCTGGCGGCCGAGGGGTTCGAGGCCGAGGTCGCCGAGGAGCTGCGCCGCGCCGGCGGGCGCATCGCCGCCTGGCATGGCCGCCTCGCCCTCTCGCCCGATCCGCCGGTGGCCCTGGCCTGGGCGCTGGAGGGGTGGACGGCGCCGCGGATCCTGCCCGCCCCTTCGGTCAAGGCCGCGGCGGATGCGCTGCGTGGGATCCAGCGCAATTGGGCGCATTACGGCGCGGCGCATCACCGCCGCGCGGCGCTGATCGAGGCGCGGCTGCCGCCGGTGAAGGCCCGTCCGCTGGCCTTCCCCGAGCCCGCGCCGACCGGCCATCTCGGCGCCTGGACCCTGCTGGCGCCGGATCGGCTGCTCGCCAGCCCGACCAAGACGAGCCCCTTCCCGAATGGCGAGGTCCGCTTCGTCGAAGATCGCGCGGGCCCGCCCTCCCGCGCCTATCTCAAGCTGTGGGAAGCGCTGACCCGCCTCGGCCGCTGGCCCGCCCCGGGGGAGACCTGCCTCGATCTCGGCGCCGCGCCGGGGGGGTGGAGCTGGGCGCTGGCGCAGCTCGGCGCGCGGGTGGTGGCGGTGGACAAGGCGCCGCTCGATCCGGAGGTCGCCGCCATGCCCGGCATCGCCTGGCGTGGCGAGAGCGCCTTCGCCCTGGACCCGGCCACGGAGCCACCGGTCGATTGGCTGTTCAGCGACGTGATCTGCTACCCGGCCCGGTTGCTGGCGCTGGTGCGGCGCTGGATCGCGGCCGGGACGGCGCGGCACCTGGTCTGCACCATCAAGTTCCAGGGCGAGACGGATCATGGCATCGCCGCGGAATTCGCCGCCATTCCCGGCGCCGTGCTGTTCCATGGCGCGCACAACCGGCACGAGCTGACCTTCGCGCGCCTGGTGGCCGATTCCGGCTGACCGGGGCCGCGGCGCCGCGCGCCGCCGGGTCCGGCCGGCCCCGGGGTCCCGCAGCCGGTGCTCAGCGGCGGGGTGGGGCGGTCGGGTTGGTGCCCATCAACTCGCGGTAGAGCCGGTCCTCCTCCCGCGCTTCCTGGCGCGGGTTGCCGAGGCCGGGCAGGGGCGCCGGGCCGGTCGGGGCGGAGGCGCTGCCGCCGGTCAGGTCCCGGTAGAGCTGGTCGACCGTCTGCTGCTGCGACTGCGCCTGGCCGGAGGGCTCGGCGATGCCGGCGGCGCGCTCGCGTTCCCGCACCACGCCGGGGCGGGGCTCCTGCTCGTTGAGCGGGACACCGAGGGCGGGGCCGGTGGCCTGGGCGAAGGCGGTGCCCGTCCCGGCCAGCAGAAAGATCATCGACGCCAGGGCCCTGCTACGCATCGCGCACCTCCGCGGGCGTTACAGCATGCCGGGCCTCGCGCGGCCAGCACGCCGCGCGGTGGCCTGGGCTTCGCGGCCAGCACGCCGCGCGGTTGCCTGGGCTTCGCGGCCAACACGCCGCGTGGTGGCCTGGGCTTCGCGGCCAGCACGCCGCGCGGTGGCCTGGGCTTCGTGGCCAGCACGTCGCGCGGTGGCCTGGGCTTCGCGGCCAGCACGCCGCGGGGCGGGCGGCGGGGTGGGGTGCTGGCGGGTTGCGCGGCGCGGCGGATGCCCCGCACCATGGCCCGCCGCGGGGGGGAAGAGCATGCCGGGACCGCAGGGGTTGACCATCCGCAGCGTGACGGCGCGGGCGGTGGACGCGCCGCTGGAGCCGCCGCTGCGCAACAGCCTGAACGTCATCGGCCGCGCGCCGCTGGTGATCGCCGAGGTGCGGACCGAGGAAGGGCCGCGCGGCACCGCCTATGTCTTTCCCTACACGCCGGCCGCCCTGGGCCCTACGGCGGCGCTGGTGCGCAACATCGGCGCGGGGCTCGCCGGCCGCGCGCTGGCGCCGGCGACGCTGTGGCCGGAGCTGCACAACGCCTTCCGCATCCTCGGCACCGAGGGGCTGGTGCAGATCGCGCTCTCGGCCATCGACATGGCGATGTGGGACGCGCTGGGCCAGGCGGCGGGCCAGCCGCTCTGCCGGCTGCTGGGGGCGGAGCCGCGACCGGTGCCGGTCTATGCCTCTCTCCGCGGGTGGGGCCCGGCGATGCTGGCGGAGGAGGCGGGGCGGGCCGTTGCCGGGCTCGGCGCACGGGCGGTGAAGTTCAAGCTGGGCGCGGCGCGGCTGGAGGACGATCTGGCGACGGTGCGCGCGGTCCGGGCCGCCATCGGCGCGGGCACCGACATCCTGGTCGACTACAACCAGGGCCTGACGCGGCCGGAGGCGGCGCGCCGCGGCAGGGCGCTGGCGGAGCTCGACGTGCGCTGGCTGGAGGAGCCGCTGCCGGTCGATGACGATGCCGGCCTGGCCGCGCTGCGCGCCGAACTGCCGATTCCGGTGCAGGGCGGCGAGAATTGGTGGGGCCCGCGGGGGATGGCGCGGGCGCTCGATGCCGGCGCGGTCGATCTCTGCATGCCGGATGCGATGAAGATCGGCGGGGTGACGGGCTGGCAGCAGGCGGCGGCGATCGCGGCCGCGAAGCGGGTGCCGATGTCGTCGCACATCTTCATCGAGGCCAGCGTGCATCTGCTGCAGGTCGCGCCGACCGCGCATCTGCTCGAGCACCTGGACGTCGCGGGGCCGCTGCTGCGTGCGCCGCTGGCGGTGCGGGACGGCATGGCGGAGGCGCCGGCGCTTCCCGGCCTCGGGCTCGATTGGGACGAGGCGGCGCTGGCACGCTGGGCCGCCGATGCGTGACCCGGGGGCGCGGCGTGGGGGCCGGCCGGCGCGTCAGCCCGGCACGATATCGTCCAGCCCGAGCGTCGCGCGATCCACGCCCATCAGCCGGATGAGCCCGTCGCCGGTATCGAGCAGCGTGTCGGCGCCGTCCTGCACCGCGGCGGCCAGCATCGCCTCGACCTCTTCCGGCGCCATCGCGGGGAAGCGCAGCAGGTCCTCCGCGGGCGGCGGCGGCATGCGCAGGCCTTCGATGTCGTCGAGGAAGAAGGCGGTGCCGGGGTTGGCCGTGGGAAACACCAGCGTGACGGAGGTCGCGCCCAGGATGCCGCCGAGGATGCTCGTGTTGCCCTCGATGACGGTGACGCTCGCCGGCCCGATGGCGCCCGCCCCGGTCACCTGGACCTGCACCTGGTAGACGCCGAGCGTTCCCGGGTCGGTGTCGGGCGTCACTTCGATGGTCAGGCTCGCGATGTCGAACACCGCGCCGTCGCGCATCGCAAGGGTGACGCTGTTCGCCCCCTCCACGCGCAGGGCGAGGTCGCCGCCCGGCCCGGCGACGGGCGTGAGGCCGGCGAAGAGCGGCGCGCCCGGCGGGTCGAAATCCTCGCGGTAGGCGATGGCGGGTGGCGGGCTCGGATCGTCGACGAAATCGGCGATCACGTCGCGCCCGTCGCCCGGCAGGAAGGCGAACACATCCCGCCCCGCGCCGCCCGCCAGCGTGTCATTCCCGGCCCCACCCCAGAGCGTGTCCGACCCGGCGCCGCCCTGCACCTGGTCGGCGGTCGCGTTGCGGCCAAGGAACACGTCGTTCCCCGCGCCGAGATCGGCATGCACGCGCTGGCGCGCGCCGGAGGTGTCGCGCGCCACTGCCGCGCCCCCCGGGCCCTGGAAGCTGGCATCGCCCGCCGCGGCCAGCGCATCGATATCGGCGCCGCCGATGCGCACCGTATCGTTCCCCCCTCCGGCGAGGATGCGGTAGTCATCCTCGAGCAGCGTGCCGTCCCGCCGCGCGGTGTCGATGCGGATGGTGTCGGCGCCGTCGCCCGTGACGATGTTGGCGCGCTGCGCGCCGATCACCTCGACGATGCTGCCGGGCGCGCCGGCGGCGCCGGCCAGGGCCACATCCACATGGTCGAACCCGGCGAGGCGCAGCGCGGCGGGCGTCGTCCCGCGAATGGCGGCGTTGGGCGCCGCCCCCGGCCCGCCCTGCGGATCGACCAGCATCCCCGCCTGCCCGCCCACCACGGCCGCGACGAAGGCGATGCGCCCGCCGAGGACAAGGCTTCCGGCCACGGGGTCCGTCAGCGCGGCCTCGATGCTGCTGGCGAGCGGCGGGATGCCATCCGCGGGCGGCGAGGGCAGGCGGGTCGGGTCGGTGCCTTCCAGGTACCATTGCCGCGGCGCGGTGCCGCGGCCGAAGCCGAAGGTCGTCGTCATGCCGCGGATCCCTCCCCGTCGGGGTCGGGCGACGACCCGCCGAGGGGTCCGATCCCGACGCCTGCGCCCCGAGCGTCGGGGGAATCGGCCCAGCGGATCAATGGCGAATGGTGCGGTCCGCACGCCAATTTCCGTCCGGCATGCACCACCCGCGGACCCGCCCGCCCTCCCCAGGCGCCCTGGCCCGGGGTAACGGGGGCGCGCCGCGGAGGGGTCGAGGGGTCATGGTCCGGTTCTCGCTCGTCGTGCTGGTGCTGCTGGCGGGCTGCGCCGGTGGCGCATCCTCGATCCGCCTGCCGGGCGGCCCGGTGCGCGGCACCATGACCTGGGACGAGGCGATGGCGGCGCGCACCGGCCTCACCACCCTCGAGCGGGTGCCGCCGGCGGCGCGCTGACCCGGACCGGCCGCGCACTGGACCGGCGCGGCCCCGCCGCTACGATGCGGTCCCTTGGGACAGAGACCGGGGGAGCCCTGCCGTGCGCGCGATCTTCGTGGACGCCAACCCATCGCTCGCGGCGGTGACGGAGCGGCTGATCCGTCCGACCGACCCGTCGGTGACCATCCACCACGACCCCGACATCACGCCGGAGGATCTGCCGCGGCTGCTCGCGGGCCATGCGATCGCGATCGACGACCACACCCAGTTCCCGGTGGACATCGTCAAGCGCTGCACGGATTTGAAGCACATCGTCTTCCTCGGCACCGGCGCGCGCAGCTACATGGACCCGGACGCGCTGGCCGCCGAATGCGGCGTCACCGTCCACATCATCAAGGGCTATGGCGACACGGCGGTGGCCGAGCACGCCTTCGCGCTGATGTGGGACGCGGCGCGCCAGCTCTCGGCCATGGATGCCGCCGTGCGGCGCGGCGAGTGGCCGCGCACCGTCGGCATGCAGCTCACCGGCAAGACGGTCGGCCTGATCGGCACGGGCGGGATCGGCGCGGAGATGGCGCGGCTCTGCGCCGGGATCGGGATGAAGGTGCTGGCCTGGAACCGCTCGCCGAAGGCGATCCCGGGCGTCGAGTTCGCCAGCCTCGAGCGCGTGCTGGCCGAGAGCGACGTCGTCTCGCTGCACCTGCTGCTGAGCGACGAGACGCGCGGCTTCCTGTCGCGCGAGCGCATTGCCGCGATGAAGCCCGGCGCGATCTTCGTCAACACCGCGCGCGCGGCGATCGTCGACGAGGCGGCGATGATGGAGGCGCTGCGCTCGGGCCATCTCGGCCATGCCGCGCTCGACGTCTACCTGGAGGAGCCGCTGGCGGCCGGCCATCCGCTGACGGCGATCCCGAACACGACGCTGGCCCCGCACGCCGCCTTCCGCACGCCGGAGGCCTCCGACAACCTGATGGAGGCGGCGCTGGAGCATTGCCGGCGCATCGTGCGGGAGGGGAAATAGGCGGCACCCGCTTCCACCCGGAGCGTGGGGGGCCTCGGCCGCCTTCGCGCCGGGCAGCCGGGGTTGCCGGGGCGCCTGGTTGCCCGGCGCGAAGATGGTTTCGCCCGCCTGGCGGAATGGTAGACGCAGCGGACTTAAAATCCGCAGTCCGCAAGGGCGTGGGGGTTCGAGTCCCCCGGCGGGCATCCCATCGCAGTCCCCGCGCGTCGCGGCGGGGATCGCGGCGGATTGACGGGGCGCAAGGCACGCGGCGCCCCGCCCCGGCACTCTCCGAACCGACCTCCGCCCCGGGCGGCTGCCCGCGAGGGGCCGGCCCGCCGGAGCGTCGCCTGCGGAGTGCGCATCCCCCTTGCCCCAGACCAGCCTGCCCGCGGCGGAGCCCGCGACCTTCCCCGACGCGCTCGACCGCGCGCTGACCGCAAGGCTGGCGCGGCTGACCGGCGGCCTCTCCCCCGCCGCGCTCGCCGGCGCCGGCATGGACTGGGCGGCGCATCTCGCCGCCTCCCCCGGCCGGCGCTGGCAACTCGCCGAGCACGCGCTGCGCCAGGCCGTGCGGCTGCTCGGCTACTGTACGGAGGCCGCGGTGCTGGGCGGTCGGGCGCCGCCGCCGCCGGCCTTCCGCCCCGGCCCCCTTGACCGCCGCTTCGCGCATCCGGGCTGGCGCCGCCCGCCCTTCGATCTCTGGCACCAATCCTTCCTCGCGCTCGACGAATGGTGGCACGCGGCGACGACGGGCCTGCGCGGCGTGACGACGCAGCACCAGAACGCCGTCGCCTTCACGGCGCGCCAGATCCTCGACATGGCCTCGCCCTCCAACCTGCCCTGGGCGAATCCGGAGGTGATCGAGCGGACGCTGGCCCAGGGCGGCGCCAACCTCCTGCGCGGCGCGATGAACCTCGCCGATGACTGGGCGCGCCAGGCCGTGGGGCGAGGCCCGGCGGGGACGGAGGATTTCGCCCCCGGCCGCAACCTGGCCATGACCCCTGGCCGTGTCGTGTTCCGCAACCGGCTGATCGAGCTGATCCAGTACGCGCCGCAGACCGGCACGGTCCGGCCGGAGCCGGTGCTGGTCGTGCCGGCCTGGATCATGAAGTACTACATCCTCGACCTCGCCCCCGGCCGGTCGCTGATCGAGCGGCTGGTGCAGGAGGGCTTCACGGTCTTCGCCATCTCCTGGAAGAATCCCGCGCCCGAGGATCGCGACCTCGGCCTCGAGGATTACCGCGGCCTCGGCGTGGAGGCGGCGCTGGAGGCGATCGGCGCCATCACCGGTGCCCCGCGCCTGCATGCGCTCGGCTACTGCCTCGGCGGAACCCTGCTGGCGATCGCCGCGGCGGCGATGGCGCGCGACCGGGATGACCGGCTGGCGACGCTGACCCTGCTCGCCGCGCAGACCGATTTCCAGGAGGCGGGAGAGCTCACGCTCTTCGTGAACGAGGCGCAGGTCGCGTTCCTCGAGGACATGATGTGGGCGCGCGGCACGCTGGAGACGCGGCAGATGGCCGGCGCCTTCCAGCTGCTGCGCTCGAACGATCTGGTCTGGTCGCGCATGGTGCGCGAGTACCTGCTGGGCGAGCGGGCGCCGATGTCGGACCTGATGGCGTGGAACGCGGACGCGACCCGCATGCCCTACCGCATGCACAGCGAATATCTGCGCGGCCTGTTCCTGAACGACGACCTGGCGGAGGGGCGGCATCGCGTGGGGGGGCGGCCGGTGGCGCTGTCCGACATCCGCGCGCCGATGTTCGTCGTGGGCACGGAATGGGACCACGTCGCGCCCTGGCGGTCGGTCTACAAGCTGCACCTCTGGAACGATGGGGAGCTGACGTTCGTGCTCGTCAGCGGCGGCCACAATGCGGGGATCGTGGCGCCGCCGGACGGCGGCAATGGGCGGCACCACCGGATCGCGACCCGGGCCCATCATGATCGCTACCGCGACCCGGAGACCTGGCTGGCGGCGACGCCGCGGCGCGAAGGGTCCTGGTGGCCGGCCTGGACGGCATGGCTGGCCGAGCGGTCCGGCGCGGCCGCGGCCCCGCCACCGATGGGCGCGGCGGAGCGCGGCTTCCCGGCCATGGAGCCGGCGCCCGGGACCTATGTGACCGCGCCCTGAGCGGCCGGGCGGCGGCTGGCTGGCGCCTGGTTCCGCGCGGCGCCGGCGCGCGGACCGAGGCGCGCGGGACGCTCAGAGCGCGGCGGCGAAGCCGGTCGAGAAGGGATCGGCGGCCGCCTCGACCCCGCCGCCCGCAGCGCGCATCGCCAGGATCGGGCGGGCCAGCTCGTAGCCATGCGGCTCGTGCTCGCGCGCTACGAGCCGCACCGGCAGCCCGGCGGCCGCCAGCAGCTCGGCCTCCGGGGCCAGCGCCTCGTCCAGCAGGCCGGTGTCGCCGCTGGCATCCGCCCGGGGCCGGGCCAGCGCCTCCTCCGCCCCCACCCCCGCGGCCAGCCAGTCGAGGATCTGCGCCACCGCGCCGATGATCCGCCGCCCGCCCGGGGCGCCGAGCGCGGCCTCCGCCCGCCCGTCCCGCAGCAGCAGGGCGGGGCCCATATTCGCCAGCGGCCGCACCCCGCCGGCGACGCTGTTCGCCGCGCCCGCCCGCGCGTTGAACCAACCCATGGCGGCGTCGAGCAGCAGCCCGGTGCGCGGGCAGGCCACCTTCGCCCCGAAATGGTTGGCCGCGGTGTGGGTGATGGAGACCGCCATCCCCGCCGCATCCATGGCCGAGACGTGGATGGTGCCGCCAAGGGGCTCGGCCGCCCCCTCCGGGCGCCAGGCCGGGGGCGCGCCGCTGCCCGGCTGGTGCGGCCAGGGGTCGTGCGCGGCGCGGCGCGCGAAGGCCTCCCAGGGCGGGCCCTCCCCCGGGCGGGGAAGGGGCGGCAGGGCGCCGGCGGCGATCCGCGCGGCGACCTCCGCCGTGTAGGCATCGGAGAGCAGCCCCGCGACCGGCACCGGCACCGCCTCCGGGTCGCCGAGCCAGTGGTAGCGGTCGGCGAAGGCGTGCCAGGAAGCGTGCAGGAAGCGCGCCGTCTCCCCGAGATTGGGCGCATCGCGCAGCGCCCGCAGCAGCGCCAGGATCTGCAGGATCGTCACGCCGCCCGAGGGCGCCTCCGGCACGCAGGCCACGCCGCCGCCGCCGAGATCCCGCATCAGCGGCGCCGAGACGATCGGCCGCACCGCCGCCAGATCCTCGGCCGCCAGCAACCCACCGAGCTCGCGATGCGTCGCCAGGAGCCCTTGTGCGACCTCGCCCTCGCGGAAGGCGTCGGCGCCTTGCGCGGCCAGGATCTCCAGGCTGCGGCCGAGGGCGGGCTGGCGCACGCGATGCGCGGCGCCGAGCGTCGCCGTGCCGAGATGCGGCGCGACGGGCAGCGCCCCGCCGGGCAGCAGGTAGGTGGCGGCGGCGCCCGGATCGGCGCGCAGCGCATCGAGGTTCGCCAGCGCCTCCAGCGCGTAATAGCCATCGGCGGGGAAGCCGGCATGCGCCGCGTCGATGGCCGGGCCGAGCACCGTGGCGAGGGGCAGCCGCCCCAGCCGCTGCAGCGCGGCGCAGAGGCCGGGAACCGTGGCCGGCACGCCGGCGGCGAGCACGCCCTGCACATTGGCATCGCCCTCGACGAGGGAGACGCCAAGGCCGCGATCGACGTTCCGCGTCGTGTCGATCCGGTACATCCCCGGCCGCGCGGCCCGCGGGGC
>CAZMCV010000112.1:0-13371 GCA_964564645.1 uncultured Acetobacteraceae bacterium | reverse complement strand
GACATCCTGATCGGCACCCAGTCGAACGGCCAGGGGCACGAGACCAGCTTCCCGCAGATCCTCGCCGACCGGATGGGGGTGGCGCCCGAGCGCTTCCGCCTGGTGCAGGCCGACACGGCGGCGGTGAAGGAGGGCAACGGGCATGGCGGCGCGCGGTCGCTGCATGTCGGCGGCACGGCGATGGTGATGGCCTGCGACGCGCTGCTGGCCAAGGCGCGCGCGCTGGCCGGCCACCTGCTGCAGGCCCCGCCCGAGACGCTGGCCTTCGCGGAGGGCCGCTTCGCCGGCGCCGATGGGCGCGGGATCGACCTCGCCGCGCTGGCCGCCGCCGCCGCCGATCCCGCGAACCTGCCGGAGGGCATGGCGCCGGGCCTCGCGGCCGAGGCGCATAACCGCTCCGACCTCCGCACCTTCCCGATGGGCGTGCATGTGGCGGAGGTGGAGGTGGACCCGGAGACCGGCGCGGTCACGCTGGCGCGCTACCTGGCGGTCGACGACTACGGCACGCTGATCAACCCGATGCTGACCGCGGGCCAGGTGCAGGGCGGCGTCGCGCAGGGCATCGGCCAGGCGATGACGGAGCGCATCGCCTATGATGCGGAGGGCCAGCTGCTCTCCGCCTCGCTGATGGATTACTGCCTGCCGCGGGCCGAGGACCTGCCCGACATCGAGGTCCATCTCGGCGAATGCCCGACGCTGTCCAACCCGCTCGGCGTGAAGGGCGTCGGCCAGGCCGGGGCGATGGCCGCGCCGCAGGCCGTGATGGCGGCGCTGCTCGACGCCCTCGCCCCGCTCGGCGTGACGACGCTCGACATGCCCGCGACGCCGGAGCGGGTCTGGCGCGCGATCCAGAAAGGCTAGTGGCCAAGAAGCGATGATGGGGGGCCCGGGGGGAAGAAGTGCCTTCTTCCCCCCGCGCACCACCCCCGCCCCGCCAGCTCAGCCCACCGCCGCCACGCCCAGCCGCTCGGCGACCCTCGCCCGCTGCCCCGGGTCCATATGCAAGCCGAGCTTGCCGCGCCGCCACAGCACATCCTCGGCCGTGCGTGCCCATTCCTCGCGCCGCAGCCAGTCCAGCTCCCGCTCGGTCAGCCCGGCGCCGAGATCCCCGCCCAGCGCCTCCAGCGACCGCGCCCCGTCCAGCAGCGCCTCGGTCTCCGTCCCGTAGGCCCGCAGCAGCCGCGCGCGCAGCGCGGCCGGCAGCCAGGGGTGGCGGCGCGTCGTCTCGGCCTCCAGCGCCGGCAGCCCGCCGGTGAAGTCGCCGCCCGGCAGGGGCGCCGTCGCGGTCCAGGGCGTGCCCGCCCGGCCGAGCACCCCGCCGATCTTCCCGACCGCCTCCTCCGCCAGCCGGCGATAGGTGGTGATCTTCCCGCCATAGACCGAGAGCAGCGGCGCGCCCGGCATGTCGGTGTCGAGCGTCAGCACATAGTCGCGCGTCACCGCGGAGGGATCGTCGGAGCCGTCGTCGAACAGCGGCCGGACGCCGGAGAAGCTCCAGACGATGTCCTCGACCCGGGGCGGCGCGCGGAATTGCCGGCCCACCGCGGCGCAGAGATAGGCCGCCTCCTCCGGCGTGCAGGCGGCCGTCGCGGGATCGCCCTCATGCGGCACGTCGGTGGTGCCGACCAGGCTGAACCGCCCCTCATAGGGGATGACGAAGACCACGCGGCGGTCGTCGTTCTGCAGGATGTAGGCCTGTTCGCCCGGGTAGAGGGCGGGCAGGACGATGTGGCTGCCGCGGATCAGCCGCACCCCCTTCCCCTGCGGGTCGGCCGGGGTGCCGGCCAGCGCCTGGCGCACCCAGGGTCCCGCGGCGTTGACGATGGCCCGCGCCCGGACCTGCCGCTCCGCCCCCGTCACCACGTCGCGCAGCCGCGCGGTCCAGCCCTCCGGCGCGCGCCCGGCGCCGAGGAAGGCGGTGCGCACGGCGATCGCGGCGCCGCGCCGCGCGGCGTCCTTGGCGTTCAGCACGACCAGGCGGGAATCCTCGACCCAGCAATCGGAATAGGCGAAGGCCGCCGCGATCGCCGGGGAGAGCGGGGCGCCGTAGGGATGCCTGCGCGGGTCCAGCGCCTCCGCCCCCGGCAGGCTGACCCGCCGCGCCAGGTGGTCGTAGAGGAAGAGGCCGGCGCGGATCATCCAGCGCGGCCGCATCTCCGGCCGGTGCGGCAGCACGAAGCGCATCGGCCAGACGATGTGCGGGGCGATGCGCAGCAGCACCTCGCGCTCGGCCAGCGCCTCGCGCACCAGGCGGAACTCGTAGTGCTCCAGGTAGCGCAGCCCGCCATGGATCAGCTTGGAGGAGGCCGAGGAGGTCGCGCCGCCGAGATCCCCCCGCTCGACCAGCAGGACGGACAGGCCGCGCCCGGCGGCGTCGCGGGCGATGCCGCTGCCATTCACGCCGCCGCCGATGACGAGAAGGTCGCAGGGCGGTGGGTCCCCGAAGCCGCCGCGCCCGGGGCCGGCCGGCGCAGGCGGGGCGTGTTCGGTCGGGTTCGGGGCGGCGCTCAAGGCGGGGAGGATACCGCGCCCCGCCCGCGCTTCAAAGATCGTTCGCGGTGATCGGGGCGATCGTCACGCGCACCCCGGCGCGGGTCAGGGCGGCGTCGAGATCGGCGGGCGGGGCGGCGTCCGTGACCAGGTCGGTCAGGGCGCCGATGCCGCAGATGCGCTCCAGGTGCAGCTTGCCGAATTTGCCGCTGTCGGCCAGCAGCACGCGGCGCCCGGCACGCTCCAGCATCGCCCGCTTGATCCAGCCCGCCTGGCTCTCGATGTCGTTCGGTCCCTCGGCGGTGAGGCCGGAGGCACCGATCATCGCGAAATCCGCGTTGAAGCGGTCGATGAAGGTCGCGGCGTCGGGTCCGAAGACCGCGCGCTCGCTGGCGACGAACTCCCCGGGGCAGACCAGCACCCGCATGGAGGAGACGGAGCCCAGCACCTCGGCGACGACGAGGCTGTTGGTCAGCACCGTGCCGCGCGGCGGCTCCACCGCGGCGGCGAGGGAGCGGGCGACATGGGCGGTGGTCGAGCCGGAATCGATCATGACCACGGCGCCGGGCGGGACCATGGCGGCGGCGGCGGCGCCGATGCGCAGGCGCTCGGCGACGGCGATGCGTTCCCGCTGCCCGACGGCGGGCTGGACGCCGGAATGGATGACGGAGGCGCCGCCATAGGTGCGGCGGACCGAGCCCTGGCGCGTGAGCGCCTCGATGTCGCGCCGGACGGTCTCCGAGGAGACGCCGAACTCGGCCGCCAGCGCGGAGATCCGCACGGTCGGGTCGGTGGCGAGCGCGGCCAGGATGCGCCGGTGACGCTGCTCGCGCGACGGCGCCTCGGTGTTGCGGGGAGGCATGCCTGGGTTCTGACACGTTTGTGGAAAGTTGCAATACCGGACGGCGCGCCGCGCCGGGGGACGCGGACGCGCCGTCCCGCGCCGGAGAAGGGCGCCCGCCCCCGTCCGCCGCCGGTCCTCCGTGGCGCGCGGGGGGCGCAGGCCCGGGGCGGGAGGCAGGCGCGGGTCAGGCCGCGGCGTGACGGACCCTGATCACGTCCGAGAGGATCCGAAGGATCTCCGGAACCCCCTCCCCGGTCGCGCCGGACATCAGGTGCACCCGCCGCCCCGCCGCCCGCTCCAGCGCCTTGAGGCGGCTGCTCCGCGCCTGCGGGGTCATGGCGTCGAGCTTGTTCAGCACCACGACCTCCGGCTTCTCGGCCAGGCCATGCCCGTAGCCGGCCAGCTCCTCGCGGATGGTGCGGTAGGCGCCGGCCGGGTCGGGCTGGCTGCCATCGACCAGGTGCAGCAGCACCGCGCAGCGCTCGATATGGCCGAGGAAGCGGTCGCCGAGCCCGGCCCCCTCATGCGCGCCCTCGATCAGGCCGGGGATGTCGGCCAGGACGAACTCCTCGGTCGCGTTCAGCCGCACGACGCCGAGCTGCGGGTGCAGGGTGGTGAAGGGGTAGTCGGCGATCTTCGGGCGCGCGGCCGAGACGGCGGCGAGGAAGGTGGACTTCCCCGCATTGGGAAGTCCCACCAGCCCGGCATCCGCGATCAGCTTGAGGCGCAGCCAGACCCAGCGTTCCTCCCCCGGCCAGCCCTTGTCGGCGCGGCGGGGGGCGCGGTTGGTCGAGGATTTGAAATGCGCATTGCCGAAGCCGCCATCGCCGCCGGTCGCCAGCACCGCGCGCTTGCCGACCGCGTCCAGGTCGGCGAGCAGCGTCTCGCGGTCCTCGGCCAGGATCTGGGTGCCGACGGGGACCTTCAGGATGACGTCGTCCGACGCCGCGCCGGTGCGGTCCGAGCCCGCGCCATTGCCGCCCTTGCGCGCCTTGAAATGCTGGGCGTAGCGGTAGTCGATCAGGGTGTTGAGGCCCTCGACCGCCTCGGCGATCACGTTGCCGCCGCGCCCGCCATTGCCGCCATCGGGTCCGCCGAACTCGATGAATTTCTCGCGCCGGAAGGCGACGACGCCGTCGCCGCCATCGCCCGCCTTCACCCAGACCTTGGCCTCGTCGAGGAATTTCATGCGCTCACCAGATCATCGCCGGCGCGCAGGGTTGCTTGGGCGGCTGCGCGCCGGCGGAAAACGAAACGGGGGCCCGGAGGCCCCCGCGCGCGACGCCGCCGGTGCGGAGCGCGGCCTACTCGGCCGCCTGCGGCAGCGCCGGCACGACGGAGACATGCACCCGGCCCTCGGCCCGGCGGACGAATTTCACCACGCCATCGACCTTGGCGTGCAGCGAATGCGTGCGCCCGGCATAGACATGGGTGCCCGGGATCATCTTCGTCCCGCGCTGGGTGACGATGATGTTGCCGGCGCGGACGACCTGCCCGCCGAACAGCTTCACGCCGAGCCGCTTGCCGGCCGAGTCGCGCCCGTTGCGGGAGGAGCCGCCGGCCTTCTTGTGCGCCATGGTGGGATTCCCTCTCTCTCGCTCAGGCCTGGGCGACCGAGACTTCGCCGATGCGCAGCACCGTCAGGGACTGGCGGTGGCCGTTCTTGCGGCGGTAGTTCTGCCGCCGCTTCTTCTTGAAGATGATCACCTTGTCGCCGCGCTTCTGCTCGAGCACGGTGGCGGTCACCGAGGCGCCCGGCACGGTCGGCGCGCCGAGGGTCAGCCCCGCCTCGCCGCTCACCGCGAGCACGTCGTGGAACGTGATGGTGGCGCCCGGCTCGGCCTCGAGCTTCTCGACCGTCAGGACGGCGTTCGGCGTCACCCGGTACTGCTTTCCGCCGGTGCGGATCACTGCGAAGGTCATGGTCGGCCCCGATCGGTCCCGGCGCGGCGCGCCCCGGACCCTGTCACCCAAATCGCCTGCACGGCCGACAAACGGCCGCCGGCGGCGCCAGAGGCACCGCCGGGAGGGCGCCCTATAGCGGCGCCCGGGCCCGCGCGTCAACGGCGGGCGAACCACGTCGCCCCGGTCGCGGCAGGCGAGGCAAGGCCGGGGAGACGATATTCACCCGTCGCCGTATACGGCGACCCCTCCTGTCGTTCCGCTCCGTGTCGTGCGGCGGTCCCGGTCCGTGCCTTGGCGCTTCAGCCTCGCCGCGCGGGAAATCCGAAGGGGAGCAAAAAAAGGAGGGTTGGGGTTTCGGGGAAGGGAGTTCCCTCCCTTCCCCGATCTGGCTTGCCCCACCGGGAAAGAAGGGGGGGTGCCCGGGGGCGCGTCCCCCGATGGCATCGGGCGGCCGCGACCGCCACGCGCGCCCTCCCCCCGCCCCCCGCCGCGTGGTAGGCCGCGCCGCATCATGACCCAACGCCAAGCGAACCCCCGCCCCTCGGGCCGCACGCCCGACGCGCTCCGCCACGTCGTCCTCGAGCCGGGTGTCGCCCGCCACGCCGAGGGCTCCTGCCTGATCCGCATGGGCCATACGGAGGTGCTCTGCACCGCCTCGGTCGAGGGCCGGGTGCCGCCCTTCCTGCGCAACCAGGGCCTGGGCTGGGTCACCGCCGAATACGGCATGCTGCCGCGCGCCACCCACACCCGCGGCGACCGCGAGGCCGCCCGCGGCAAGCAGTCCGGCCGCACCCAGGAGATCCAGCGCCTGATCGGCCGGGCGTTGCGCGCGGTGACGGACCGCGCGGCGATGGGGGAGATGACCGTCACCCTCGATTGCGACGTCATCACCGCCGATGGCGGCACGCGCTGCGCCGCCATCACCGGCGCCTGGGTGGCGCTGCACCTGGCCTTCCGCCACTGCCTGAAGATGAACGTCATGGCGACCATGCCGCTGAAGGACCAGGTCGCCGCCATCTCCTGCGGAATCTGGCAGGGTGCGCCGGTGCTCGACCTCGACTACGAGGAGGACAGCAAGGCCGATGCGGATGCGAATTTCGTCCTGACCGGCCAGGGCGGGCTGGTCGAGGTGCAGGGCACGGCGGAGGGCGCGCCCTTCTCCGAGGCGCAGCTGCTGGAGCTGCTGCGCCTCGCCCGCCATGGCACCGCGGCGCTGTTCGCGAAGCAGCGCAGCGCCGTCGGCATCGGCTGATGGCGAATCGCCGGCTCGCGCGCGGCGAGCGGATCGTGCTGGCGACGCACAATGCCGGCAAGCTCCGCGAGGTCGCCGCGCTGCTCGCGCCGCACGGGGTCGCGGTGGTCGCGGCCGCCGAACTCGGCCTGCCGGAGCCCGCGGAGACCGAGGAGACCTTCCTCGGCAATGCCCGCATCAAGGCGCTCGCCGCCGCCCGCGCCGCGGGGCTGCCGGCGCTGGCCGATGACAGCGGCTTCTCGGTCGCCGCGCTGGGCGGGGCGCCCGGCGTGCGCACCGCCGACTGGGCGACGCGCCCGGACGGCACGCGCGACTACGCGATGGGCATGGCGGCGGTGGCGCGCCAGGCGGAAGGCGCGTCCGACCCCGCCGCCTGGTTCACCTCGGTCCTCGCCCTCGCCTGGCCGGACGGGCATGTCGAGGCCTTCGAGGGGCGGGTGGACGGGCGCTGGACCTGGCCGCCGCGCGGATCGAACGGCTTCGGCTACGACCCCATGTTCATCCCCGAGGGCCAGGCGCTGACCTTCGGGGAGATGGCGCCGGCGGCGAAGGAGGCGGTGAACCACCGCGCCCGGGCCTTCGCCCGGCTCGCGGCGGAATGCCTGCCCCCCGGCCTCCCACTGGCGCCGCCCCGGGCCGGGACGGACCCCGCCCGGCCCGGCGATTGAGCCTTCGTTCCGGCGCCGGGGCCGGCATGGCGATTCTGCCGGGCCCGCCTTGCAGCCCTCCGGACCTTGGGCTAGGCCCCAGCCCCACAGCCATGCTAAGCCCCCCGCCCTGGCACCTTTGGGGGCGCCCACATCGCTGCGCCGAAACCAGGAGATCCTGTGGCCATGAGCGACACCGCCGAGAAGGTGAAGAAGATCGTCGTTGAACACCTCGGCGTGGACGAGGCCAAGGTGACCCCGGAGGCGTCCTTCATCGACGACCTCGGCGCCGACAGCCTCGACACCGTCGAGCTGGTCATGGCGTTCGAGGAGGCCTTCGGCGTCGAGATCCCCGACGACGCGGCCGAGAAGATCACCACGGTCAAGGACGTCGTCGACTACATCGAGAAGCAGAAGGCGGCCTGAGCCGCCTGGCGGCCGCGGGAGCGGCGCGGGCGAGCGCCGGATTCGGGCCGGCGCCGTGCCGCCCCCGCATCCCGCCACCTTGAGCGCAAGACGGAGACGCTGAAAGTGTTCGGGCACGGGTTTGCGCCGCGGCGCGTTGTCGTCACCGGGATGGGCATCGCAAGCCCGCTCGGCCTCGGGGTGGAGCGGGTCTGGCAGCGCCTGCTGGCGGGCGAGAGCGGCATCGCCGCGATCCAGAGCTTCGACACCAAGGATCTGCCCTGCCGCATCGCCGGCCAGGTGCCGGCCGGCCCGAAGGCCGACGGCAAGCTCGACCTCGGCGAGTGGATCGCGGTCAAGGAACAGAAGAAGATGGACCGCTTCATCCAGCTCGCCCTCGTGGCGGCGCAGGAGGCGGTCGAGGATTCCGGCTGGAAGCCCGAGGACGAGGAGAGCCGCTGCGCCACCGGCGTGATGATCGGCTCCGGCATCGGCGGGCTGCCGCTGATGTACGACGCCTCGGTGCAGGTCCACCAGGGCAAGGCGCGCCGCGTCTCCCCCTTCTTCATCCCCTCCGCGTTGATCAACCTGGCCTCGGGCCATGTCTCGATCCTCTATGGCTTCAAGGGGCCGAACCATTCGGCGGTCACCGCCTGCGCCACCGGCGTGCACGCGATCGGCGACGCGGCGCGGCTGGTCGCTCTCGGCGATGCCGACGTCATGATCGCGGGCGGCGCGGAATCGACGATCTTCGAGCTGGCGATCGCCGGCTTCGGCGCCGCGCGCGCGCTCTCGACCGGCTACAACGACCGCCCCACCGAGGCCTCCCGCCCCTGGGACGAGGGCCGCGACGGCTTCGTGATGGGCGAGGGCGCCGGCGTCCTCGTGCTCGAGGCGCTCGAGCATGCGAAGCAGCGCGGCGCCAAGATCTATGCCGAGGTCATCGGCTACGGCATGTCGGGCGACGCGCACCACATCACCGCCCCCTCCGACACCGGCGACGGCGCCTACCGCTCCATGCGCAACGCGCTGAAGAGCGCGCGGCTGACGCCCGACCAGATCCAGTACGTGAACGCGCACGGCACCTCGACCCCGCTCGGCGACGACATCGAGCTCGGCGCGGTGGAGCGGCTGTGGGGCGACGCGGCGAAGGGCCTGGCGATGTCCTCGACCAAATCGGCGGTCGGCCACCTGCTCGGCGCCGCCGGCGCGGTGGAGGGCATCTTCTCGATCCTCGCCATCCGCGACCGGGTCGCGCCGCCGACGCTCAACCTCGAGAACCCCTCGCGCGAGAGCCCGATCGACCGCGTGGCCAAGACCGCGCAGGAGCGGCCGATCGACGTCGCGCTGTCCAACAGCTTCGGCTTCGGCGGCACCAACGCCAGCGTGATCTTCCGCCGCGCGCCCTGATCGCGCTCACGCGCTTGCGTGCTGCGCCGCCCGTGCCTCCGCGCGCATAGGGCGGCCGATGCCCGCCTTCCTTCGCCGCACATGCGCATGACCCGCCATGGCTAGGCGGGGGGCGCGCCGCGCCCTCTCGCTCGCGCTGCTCGTCCTCCTGCTCGCGGCCGGGCTCGCGGCGTGGCAGGGCTGGCGCCTCTACCGCGCCCCCGGCCCGCTCGCCGCCGAGCGCGCGGTGGTGGTCCCGCGCGGCGGCATGGAGGGGATCGCGCGCGCCCTCGACGCGGCCGGGGTGATCGGTGATCCGCGCGCCTTCGCCGCCGCCGCCTGGGTCACCCAGCGCCTCGCCGGCGCCGGCCCGCTGCGCGCCGCCGAATACGCCTTCCCCGCCCGGGCCTCGCTCGAGCAGGTGCTGCGCATCCTGCGCGAGGGCCGGCCGGTGCAGCGCCGCCTGACCATCCCCGAGGGGCTGACCGCGCGGCAGATCCAGGCCCTGCTCGACCGCGCGGAAGGGCTGACCGGCGAGGTCCCGGCGCTGGAGGAGGGCGAGATCCTGCCCGAGACCTACGCCTATCACTGGGGCGACAGCCGCGCCGCGCTGCTGGCGCGCGCGGAGCGGGCGATGGCGCAGGCGCTGGCCGAGGCCTGGGCGCAGCGCGCCGAGGATCTGCCGCTCGCGACCCCGCGCGAGGCGCTGGTCCTCGCCTCCATCGTCGAGCGCGAGACGGGACGGGCGGAGGAGCGCGCCCGCGTCGCCGCGGTCTTCCTCAACCGCCTCCGCCGCGGCATGCCGCTGCAATCCGACCCGACGGTGATCTACGCCGCGACCGCGGGCGCGCCGACGGACCCGCCCGCGGCCATCACCCGGGCCGACCTGGAACGCGACCACCCCTTCAACACCTACCGCAACCGTGGCCTGCCGCCGGGCCCGATCGCGGCACCGGGGCGGGACGCGCTGCGCGCGGCGACGCGGCCGGCGGATTCGGACGAGCTCTATTTCGTGGCCGATGGCAGCGGCGGGCACGCCTTCGCCCGCACGCTCGAGGAGCACAACCGCAACGTCGCGCGCTGGCGGAGGATCGAGCGGGCGCGGATGGGTGCGCCGGGGGAAGAAGACACGTCTTCCCCGGGTCGGACGAACACGTCCGACCCATCATCGCCTCCGGGCAATCGTCCGGGATCCGCCGGGACGAGTGCCCGGCGACCCTGACCCCGGATCAGGTGCCCTGGATGCGCTTGGCGCCGGCCTGCACCGTGAAGCTCTGGGTGCTGACCGTGTAGGCGGGCGAGAAGGCCGTGCTGACATAGACGAAATCGGCCTGCACGCGCTGCGCGTCGACATGCAGCTTCACGAAGCCGCGCCGCGCCGTGTCGGCATAGATCAGCCTGTCGGTCGGCGACTTCGCCTGGCTCGACTGCGTCGAGAGCGCGGCGATCAGCTCGGGCGGGAAGCCGAGGAAGAACTCCTCGAGCCCCGGCGAGGAGACCGAGGCCGTGCCGAACTCGACGCCGACCGGCTCCGTCGCGCCGCCGCCGAGGCGGGCCCGCAGGTTGGCCGCCCAGGCATTGTGGCTGTCGCCCGACAGCACGATCGGGTTCCGCGCCTTCTTCAGCGAGGCGTCGAGCCGGTTGCGCGCGGAAGGATAGCCGACCCAGCTGTCGGCCGCCGCCGGGTTCGGCAGGCCGGCCGCGCCGAGCTGCCCGAACAGCGCGCCCGAGCCCGCGCCGAGGATCTGGTCGAGCAGCGCCGAGAGCGCCGCCTTCTGCTCGGCCGTCAGCAGCGGGGAGTTCAGGTAATCCGGCGCGATCTGGTAGTGCACCAGCACCTGGTTCGCCAGGATCTGCCAGGTCTCCTGCGAGCCGGCGAGCGCCTGGTCGAGGATCTGCTCCTGCTCCGTGCCGAGCAGGGTGCGCGGCTGGCCATCGGCCGGGCGGCGGTCGAGGGCGAAGGCCCCGCTGCCGGCATCGGCGACGTAGAGCCCGCTGATCTGCTCCGCGGTGAGCTGCCGGTCGCGGCCGGCGAGGCGCGTGTCGACCGCGAAGAGGCGGGCGAGGCGGCCGAAGGCGAAGCTGCGCGGCAGGCGCGTCGGGTTGCCGGTGGCGGGGTCGAGCACCTGGGTGCCGACCGGCTCGCGCAGCGGCAGCCACTCGTAATAGGCGCGCAGCGCCGCCGCCTTGCGGGCGATCCAGCCGCCCTCGGTCGCCGGATCGTGGTTCTCGGCGCCCCTGGTGTAGGCGTCGTTGGCGCTCTCATGGTCGTCGTAGATCAGGATCCAGGGCGCGTGCGCGTGCAGGGCCTGGAGCTGCGGGTCGGTGTGATACAGCGCCTGGCGCTGGCGATAGGCGTCGAGCAGCACCGTCTCGGTGGTCGGCACCAGCTGCGCAGCGCGCGGCTCCGGCACCACGCCGAAGGCCAGCGCCGGCGTGACGTACTGGCCGAGGCCGTATTCGTAGGTGTAGTCGCCGAGATGGACGACGGCGGACAGGTTCGGGTCCTTCGCCGCCTCGCCATAGGCGTTGAAGAAGCCCTTCTCGAAATTGCTGCAGGAGAACACCGCGAGCGAGAAGGGCGCGGTGGCGCCGGCCGGCGGCAGGGTGCGGGTGCGCCCGATCGGCGAGGCGATGCCGAGGGCGGTGAACTGGTACCAGTACACGCCGCCCGGCGTCAGGTCGCGCACATCGATCTTCACCGTGTAGTCGGCATCCTCGGAGGCGAGGATCTGGCCGCTGGCGACGACCTGCGCCATGTCGGGGGTGGTGGACACGTTCCACTGCACCGGGACGGGCAGCCGCGTCGGCGGGGTCACGCGGGTCCAGATGATCACGCTCTCGCGCCGCGGATCGCCGCTGGCGACGCCATGGGCGAATTGCGGGACCCGGCTGGCGGCCGCGGCACGCGCCGGGCTGTCGCCGAGGGCGGCCATGGCGGCGCCGGCGCCGAAGACCAGGCGGTAGGCATCGCGGCGGCGCAGCTCGAGGCGCAGGATGTCGGCATTCTCCGACACGGCTTGCGTCGGCGTGCTGTCGGTCGACATGGGCAGGTCTCCCCTTCAATCCCTGGTCGCGCCTTAGCCAGCCCGGGTGACGCTTCCGTGACGCTCCCGCAAAGCTTCGGAAAAACCTGGGCGCGCCGCGCGACCCTGGCCCCTGCCCCCTGCCCCCGGTATCCTGGCGCCGACGAGGCTGCCGAAGAGAGGCTGACGCCGCATGCGCGATGCGAGGATCACGGGCTACACGCCCCATCTCACCCCGGGCGTCACCCCGGTGCAGCGGATCGAGGTCGAGAGCCGCGCCGTCGCCTGCGACGGGGAGATCGCGACCCCCGGCCTCGGCCATCCGCGGGTCTGGCTGCGCATCACCGACCAGGAGGTGACCTGCCCCTATTGCTCGATCACCTATGTGCTCAAGGCCGGCGCGGGCGACGGTGGCGACCACCACTGAGGACGCGGCCGGCGGGCCCGGCGCGACGGCGGCGCAGCCCGAGGCGCCGCCCCTCGACGGGGCCGCGCCCGGGCCGCCGGACAGCCCGGATGCGAAGCCGCCGCGCCACCTGATCCTGGTCGACGGCTCGGGCTACATCTTCCGCGCCTTCCACGCCCTGCCGCCGATGTCGAACCCGGCCGGCATTCCGGTGAACGCCGTGTTCGGCTTCACCCAGATGATCTCGCGCTTCCTGCTCGACCATCGCGGCAGCCACATCGCGGTGGTGTTCGACAGCGCGCGGGAGACCTTCCGCAACGCCATCTACCCCGACTACAAGGCGCACCGCCCGGAGCCGCCCGAGGAACTGCGCCCGCAATTCGCGCTGATCCGCGACGCCACCGATGCCCTCGGCGTCTGCAAGGTCGAGCAGCCGGGCTTCGAGGCGGACGATTTGATCGCCGCCTATGCCCGCGCCTTCTCGGAGGCGAATGGCAGCGATGGCCAGGTCACCATCGTCTCCTCCGACAAGGACCTGATGCAGCTGATCCGGCCGGGCGTGGAGATGCTCGACCCGATCAAGCAGAAGCCGATCCGCGAGCCCGAGGTGATCGAGCGCTTCGGCGTGCCGCCCGACAAGGTGGTCGAGGTGCAGGCGCTGGCGGGCGACGCCACCGACAACGTCCCCGGCGTGCCGGGGATCGGCGTGAAGACCGCGGCGCAGCTCATCGCCGAATACGGCGACCTGGAGACGCTGCTGGCCAGCACGGCGAAGATCAAGCAGCCCAAGCGCCGCCAGAGCCTCGAGGAGCATGCCGAGAAGGCGCGGATCTCGCGCCGGCTGGTGGCCCTCGATGCCGATGCGCCGCTGCCCGTGCCGATCCCGGCGCTGGAGGCGCGGCCGCCCGAGCCCGCGCGCCTCGAGGGCTTCCTGCGCGAGCACGGCTTCCGCAGCCTGCTGGCGCGGCTCGGCCTCGGCGAGGGGGCCGGCGACGCCGCCAGCCGCG